>NZ_JAUSXR010000001.1:2870259-3189177 GCF_030816155.1 Arthrobacter woluwensis
GACGCCGTGCAGCGGGGCTCCAAGCGCAAGCGCCACTATGGGACGCACCTCTTCCTCGTGGTGATGGCCGTGATGTGGCTGGTGCCGCTCGGCTGGGCGCTGTACACCGCCCTCCGGCCGAGCTGGGCGACCAATCAGTACGGGTACTTCAGCGTCCAGGGCCCTTTCAACTTCGACAACTTCGTGCAGGCGTGGACCCAGGGCGGGTTCTCCAAGTACTTCTGGAACTCGGTGATCATCACGGTGCCGGCCGTGCTCCTGACGCTGTTCCTCGCCTCGCTCATGGCGTTCGCCGTCAGTCGTGTGAACTGGAAGTTCAACATCACCCTGCTGATCATGTTCACCGCCGGCAACTTGCTGCCGCCCCAGGTGCTCGCCGCACCGCTGTTCCTGATGATGAAGCACTTCCAGGTGCCGTACGCCGTCAGCGACTCCGGCAACATGCTCAACACCTACTTCTCCGTGATCGCCGTGAACACGGCCTTCCAGATCGGCTTCTGCACCTTCGTCCTGTCGAACTACATGAAGGCGCTCTCCCCCGACCTCACGGAGGCGGCGCTCGTGGACGGGGCCGGACTGTGGCGGCAGTACTGGGAGATCATCATGCCGCTCTGCCGTCCGGCCTTCGCCGCGCTCGGCACCCTGGAAGTCATCTTCATCTACAACGACTTCTTCTGGCCGCTGCTCTTCATCCAGAACGGCGACCGGCTTCCGGTCACGACGGCGATCAACAACCTCCAAGGCCAGTTCTTCAACGACTACAACCTCCTGGCGGCCGGTGCGGTGATCACGGTGATCCCCACCCTGGTCATCTACCTCCTGCTGCAACGGCAGTTCGTCGCGGGCCTCACCCTCGGGTCCAGCAAGGGGTGAGCCGCGCCGTCAGCCCCGCTCCGACACCGCAGCACTAGACTTCATCCAGACACAGGAGACGATCATGAGGAGCGAGTCGCACATGCTGCAAGCCGCCCGGCATCAGGCCATCCTGGAGATGGTTCAGAAGGAACGCATCGTCAAGGTCTCCGATCTCGCCGACGCCCTCAAAGTCTCCGCCATGACGGTCCGCCGTGACATCGAAGCCCTCAGCGACACGGGCCTGCTGGAGCGGATCCACGGCGGCGCCAAGATCCTGGGCGACGCCGGAACCCACGAACCGGGTTTCGAACTGAAGTCCACGCAGTTCACGGCGGAGAAGCAGGCCATCGCGGCCGTCGCCGCGGGCTCCGTCTCCGAGGGCATGGCGGTCGGGCTCAGCGCCGGGACCACCACCTGGGCGCTCGCCCAGGAACTGGTCAAGGGTCCGGCGATCACGGTGGTCACCAACTCCATCCGCACCGCGGAGATCTTCTACCGCTCCACCGTGGTCAACCCGAAGACCGAAGTCATCCTCATCGGCGGCCAGCGCACGGCGTCGGACGCCCTCGTGGGGCCGGTCGCCACCCAGGCCCTGAAGAGCATGAACCTGGATGTCACCTTCCTCGGCGTGCACGGCATGGATCCGCAGGCCGGATTCAGCACGCCGAACGTCCTGGAGGCCGAGACGGACCGCGCGTTCCTGGCGTCCAGCCGCAAACTCGTCGTGGTGGCCGACCACTCCAAATGGGGCATCCAGGGCATCAGCAGCATCGCGGCCCTCGAGGACGCGGATGAGCTCGTGACCGACCCCGGGCTGGGACAGAAGGCTCAGGCGATCCTCGCCGAAAGCGTCCGCCGTCTCCGCATCGCACCCCTCGCGCCGGCTTCCTGAACTGAGCTGACCAGATGCGCCGGCCCGGACGCCGCGAGATAACAGATGACGCCCTGAAACACTCGTTTTCGGGGCGTCACCTGTGACTTCGCGAGCGACTTCCCGGGAGGCTGAGGAGTAGGGTGAAAACATGACCGAGTCCGCAGCCGACACCCCCGTCCGCAAGACCATCCTGGTTCTCAACGGCCCCAATCTGAACCTTCTGGGCACCCGCGAGCCGGAGAAGTACGGGCAGGCCACGCTAGCCGACGTCGAGTACCTCTGCGAGACGGCCGCGGCACGGCATGGCCTGGAAATCCGGGCGTTCCAGTCGAACCACGAGGGCGCCCTGGTGGACGCGATCCACGAGGCCCGGCATGACGCGCTCGGCATCGTGATCAACGCGGGCGCCTACACGCACACGTCCGTCGCGCTGCGGGACGCGATCTCCGCCGTCGCGCTCCCCGCCGTCGAGGTGCACATCACCAACGTCCACCGGCGCGAGGAATTCCGGCACCACTCGTACCTCTCCGGGGTGTGTGAGGCGGTCATCGCCGGCGCGGGCGTGCTGGGTTACCGTTTCGCCATCGACTACCTGGCCGAGCGGGACGCCTGAGCTGAGGGGCGTCGACGGCGGCGCGACCGGCCGTCGCACGGGCCGCGGGGCTATCATTCCCAGGTGACCCTCCTCGACTCCGCGCTGCACGCCGTCTCCACCTGGAAGCCCCTGTCGCCTTCCGAGGAGGCGGAACAGGCCGAATTCCTGGCGGCCCTGGATCAGGGCGCCGACGTGCTGTCCCGGCGTCCCCTGCCGTCACATCTGACGGCCAGCGCCTTCATCGTCGACGCCGAGCACGACCACGTCCTGCTGGTGTTCCACGGCAAAGGCAAGTTCTGGGTGCAGCCCGGCGGGCACCTGGAGAGCGAGGACGCCGGCATCCTGGAGGCGGCCCTCCGCGAGGCCACGGAGGAGACCGGGCTCCGGCCCGAGCAGCTGAGCGGACTCCGAGTCGTGGACCTGGACCATCACCAGCTGTCCGGGGCATTCGGGCACTGCCGGTCCCACCTGGATGTCGGCGTCGCGATGATCACGGACGGCACGCCCGAACCCACCTCGAGCGAGGAGTCCGAGGACGTGCGGTGGTTCCCCGTCAACGACCTCCCCGAGGACGCCGTGCACGGCTTGGGTTCCCGGCTCGCGGACGTTCTGGAGCGCCTGCGTCAGGTTTGAGGAATTGCCGCTACTTGGTGGTGCACTGGCCCGGGGACACCGGAACGTCCAGGCTCGGGGCCCGCGTCGCGACAGGCTTGAGTCCATCCATGGTGATGGCGAAACCGACCCCGCTGCTGGCGCTGGCCTTCGCGAAGACCACACCGGCCACCTGACCGTCGGGGCTCAGCAGCGGTCCGCCCGAGTTGCCCGGCTGGACGTCTCCGGCGATCTGGTAGACGTCACCCATGACGTGGTTCTTCCCGTAGATGTCCGGGATCTCCACCTGGGAGATGCCCTGCACGCGAGCGGGCTTCGCCTGGAACGGCCCGCCGTGCGGGTACCCCTCGAAGGCGGCTTCACTGCCCGTCGGCAGGTTGGTCCGCAGCGGCAGGGGGTGAGCCGTCAGGCCGTTGACCGCCAGCACCGCGAGGTCCCGCTGCGGATCGAAGTACACCACGCGGGCCGCCAGGGCGGAACCGTCCGGGGACTCCACCACGGGTTCGCTGACACCGGCCACCACGTGGGCGTTCGTCACGACACGCTCGGAGGACACGACGAATCCGGTGCCCGTCTGGTTCTGCCCGCACTGGAACGCCGTGCCGGTGATCTTGAGGACCGACTGTGCGGCGTTCTTCAGTTCCGGCGTGTCCGCGGAGCCCACCGGAGCGGGTCCGGTCAGGAGCGGCGCGGCGCTGTCGATGATCTTGGGGATCCCCTCGCCCATGAGGCTCGACCGCAGCTGGGCCATGGCGCCCTGCACGGGGGCGGGGGTGGCGCCGTCGATGAACCTGATGACCCGCGAACCCGCCACCTGCTGGGAGATGACCGGAACACCCATCGAGTTGAGGCCGAAGGAGAGCAGGGACATGACCAAGGCCGTCATGACCACGCTGGCCGCGGCCCCTGCGAGCCGGTCCAGGCCCCGCAGGGAGCGGACTGCACGCGCCGAGCGGATCCGGTGGCCCACCGAGGCGCCCAGGCTGTTGCCGAGGACCACGAGCACGACGGCGGTCACCACCACGGCGGTCAGGCGCCACTTCGCGTCGCTCACGAGCGAGCTGACCAGCGGCATGGCGAAGAACGCCGCCACCGCGCCGAGCGCGAAGCCGACGATCCCGCCGACGGTGACCAGGAAACCGTTCCGGAAGCCGTAGATGGCGTACGAGATGAGCGTCACCAGCAGAACCAGGTCCAGTACGGTCAACCCGAACACGGTGTTCCTTCCAGTCACGACGAATCCTTGCGTCCGCCATGCTACTGAGCACGCCTGACATTTTGCCGTGAAAGACTGGTCTTCACGGCCCCTGCCCGGCACGGGCGCCGGTGCGCGCCGCGCATCGGACGGCATTTTCTGAAAGAATGTGCTCAGCGTCAATTTTCAGAGGAGATTACATGGACATCGAGGTACTGCGCCGGGCACCGCTTTTCGCCACATTGGATGACGACGCCTTCCGCCTGCTCACGGACGAGCTGAGCGAGGTGGACCTCTCCCGTGGTGCGTCCGTCTTCCGGGAAGGCGACCAGGGCGATCAGCTCTACTTCATCGTCTCCGGCAAGGTGAAGCTCGGCCGCACGTCCGCGGATGGCCGCGAATCCCTGCTGGCCATCCTCGGCCCGGGTGAGCTCTTCGGCGAGATGGCCCTGTTCGACCCGAGCCCCCGCACGGCGACCGCCACGGCCGTCTCCGAGACCCGCCTGGCCGGTCTGAAGAACGAGAGCCTCAACGCTCTCCTCCGCACGCGCCCCGAGGTCTCCGCCCAGCTGCTCCAGGCGCTGGCCCGCCGTCTGCGCCGCACCAATGACTCGCTGTCCGACCTGGTGTTCTCCGACGTCCCCGGCCGCGTGGCCAAGGCGCTGCTGGACCTGGCCGACCGCTTCGGCCGTCCCGCCACGGACGGCATCCTGGTGGCTCACGAGCTCACCCAGGAAGAGCTGGCCCAGCTGGTCGGCGCGTCCCGCGAGACCGTGAACAAGGCCCTGGCCGAGTTCGTGCAGCGCGGCTGGCTGCGCCTGGAGGCACGCGCCGTCGTGATCCTGGACATGCAGCGTCTCCGCCAGCGCTCCCGCTGAGCACACCCGCTGACGAAGTAGGCCCGGCACCCCGCGAGGGGTGCCGGGCCTTTCGTGTTTCCCAGCTGCTGTGGTTCCGGGCCGGCCCGGTCAGGACGACGGCGGGACCACGGGAAGCGCGGTCGTCGCCGGCGGGCTGGGCGGCACGACCTCGAGCTTGAGATCGCCGTCCACCTCCACGAGCGTGGGCTGGTAGACGTGCGTCTTGCGCTTGTGACTCAGGTACGCGACGCAGCCCTTGGCCGTGCCGAGCTTCTCGAGGATGATCTCCGTGCCGGGCACCATGAGCTGCCCCAGCGTCCTGCCCCGGGTGTTCTCCTGGCTGATCTCATCACCCAGCGAGGTCCCCGTGCGGTCGCTCAGGAGCTTGGGGGCGCAGACCCAGCGGCCCCAGACGCCCTTGCTCCCTAGCAGTCGGGGCTCCTGACCCAGCGGAAGCGTCGCCGCGAAGTAGCGGGTGTTGAACCGCCGGTGGGCGAAGTCGGGGCTGAGCCAGTTGACCAGCGGCTTCAGGAGGTCCGTGCGGAGCGAGAGCCCGCGACGGTCCAGGACGTCCGCCAGGGTCTTGTCCTGTGCGGCCACGGCTTCCCGCGCCGCCATCCACTCCTGCGGGTTGGTCACCGCGACCGTGCTCCCGGCGTCGGGGCCGGCCAGCAGGACACCCGTCTCCTCGAACAGTTCCCGGATCGCTGCCACGACGTGACGGCGGGCCAGCGCGGGGTCCTCGATGCCGAGGGCGTCAGCCCACTGCGCCGGTGACGGGCCGATCCAGGGCATGGGGTCGTCGTCGTGCTCCTCGACGGAGCCGCCCGGGAAGGAGACCACGCCGAGCGGCGAGGATCCGCTCCGGTACGCGAGCCAGGTGGACATGCCGTCCGGCGTGTCCTTGATCAGGACGACGCTGGAGGCATAGCGGGGAGCCGCGGGTGTGCGCTCTCCGTGTTCGAGCCAGCTGCGTGCGGCGTTCTCGAACTGGACGGGCAGCTCGAAGAGCCGCTTTGCTGCTTGGGGCACTGCTTCGGCCTATCTGACAGGATTCAGGCGAACTCGGCGATGAGTTCGACCTCGACGGGGGCGTCCAGCGGGAGGACCGCGACGCCGACGGCGGAACGGGCGTGCTGCCCCTTCTCACCGAAGATCTCGCCCAGGAGCTCGGACGCGCCGTTGATGACGCCGGGCTGGCCGGTGAAATCGGGGGTGGACGCCACGAAACCGACGACCTTCACGATCCGGGTGACCCGGTCCAGGTTGCCGATGACGCTCTTGACGGCCGCCAGCGCGTTGATGATGCTCGTGGCCGCGAGTTCCTTGGCGCGCTCGGGGGTCACGGTGCCCTCGGCGCCATCCGCGGAGACCTTTCCGGTCGCTGGGAGTTTGCCTTCAATAAAGGGGAGCTGACCTGCGGTGTAGACGTGGGCGCCGCTGACCATGGCCGGCACGTAGGCCGCCACCGGCGCGGCGACCTCCGGGAGGCTCAGTCCGAGCTCCGCCAAGCGGGCCTCGATCGCGCTGTTCTCAGCATTGACGTGGGACGACATGCTCAGGCCTTCTCCCTCTTCAGATAGGCGACCAGGCCGTTGCCGTCGGGTCCGGGGACCACCTGGACGAGTTCCCAGCCATCGTCGCCCCAGGTGTCCAGGATCTGCTTCGTGGCGTGGATGATCAGTGGTACGGTCGCGTACTCCCATTTGCTCATGGGGTCAAGCGTAATGGCTCCGGTTAGACTGGAGAACATGGCTCAAGCGAAGAATCCGCTATTCGACACTGCCACGGTCTTGGGGAAGATCGTGGCATTTCTGGGCGTCAGTGCTCTCTGCGGGGTCCTGGTGGCAGGACTCCTGGTCCCTGCCGCCGCGGTGACCGGCAGTGCGGCGAGTGGCTCCGTCCAGTTCTTTGAGGACCTTCCCGGAGAATTGACGGTCGCTCCCCCGGGGCAAGCGACCCGTGTCCTGGCGGCCGACGGCTCCCAGATCGCGACGATCTTCGCTGAGAACCGGACCCGTGTGGCGCTCAAGGACATCTCCCCGTTCGTCAAGGACGGGATCGTCGCCATTGAGGACAGCCGCTTCTACGAGCACGGCGGCGTGGACCCCACCGGCATCGCACGTGCCCTGGTCGCCACGGCCAAAGGCGGACGCCAGGGTGCCTCTACCATCACGCAGCAGTACGTCAACAACGTCATCAACGAATCCCTCGTCGCCGAGGGCCGTTCCGATGAGGTGAAACTGAACGGCACCTCGAGCAAGACGGTCGGCGTGAAGCTCCGTGAGATGAAGCTCGCCATCGCGCTCGAGAAGAAGATGTCCAAGGACCAGATCCTCGAGGGCTACCTCAACATCGTCTTCTTCAACGCGAACGCCTATGGCATCGAGGCCGCGGCACGGTACTTCTTCTCCACGTCCGCGAAGAATCTGACGCTGCCCCAGGCCGCGATGCTGGCCGGCGTGGTCAACAACCCGTCGGCCTACGACCCGGTGACCAATCCGGAGAACGCCAAGATGCGCCGCGATCTGGTCCTGAACGCCATGCTGAAGAACGGCAAGATCACCCAGAAGCAGCACGACGACGCAGTCAAGACCCCGGTCACCACGAAGGTCACCGTGCCTCGTCAGGGCTGCCAGTACGCCGCCACGGCCCCGTACTTCTGCGACTACGTGCAGCACCTCATCCTGAACAACCCGGCCTACGGTGACACCCCTCAGGACCGCCTGAACCTGCTGCAGCGCGGCGGTCTGACCATCAAGACCACCCTGGACCCGCGGCTCCAGAAGCCCGCCCAGGTGCAGGTGGACGCTTCCGCCGGACCCGAGAACACGGACAAGTGGGGCGCGTCCCTCATCACCGTCCAGCCGGGAACGGGCAAGATCCTGACGATGGCGCAGAACAGCCGGGTGGTCAAGACACCGGGCATCCCCATGGTCACCGACTACAACTTCAACGTGGACCGGGCCGATGCGAACGGGAACTCACTCGGGGGCATCGGCGGTTTCCAGCCCGGTTCAACCCTGAAACCGGTCACTCTGGCCGCCTGGCTGAACGAGGGCAAACGCACCGATGAATACGTCGATTCGACGCGGCGTGTTTACCCCATCGACTTCCCCTGGAAGACGACGTGTAAGCCGGTGGAGGGCGCGTTCGACCCGTCCATCCCGGGCTCCCAGGAACTCCAGAACGCCACGGACGGCAACTACCGTCGCATGACGGTCCGCGAGGGCATCACCCTCTCCGTGAACACCGCGACGTTCGCCTCCGCCGCCGCTCTGGACGACTTCTGCGACATCCAGCGGATGGCCGACGCCCTGCAGATGCACACCGGTGACGGCAAGAGCAAGCTCGGTCTGAACACCCTCGGCAACCTGCTCGGTGGCAACAACGTCGCCCCGCTGACCATGGCGAGCGCGTTCTCCACCTTCGCCAACAACGGGACCTTCTGCGAGCCGATCGCGATCGACTCCGTGGTGGACGCCCAGGGCAAGAAGTACCCGGCCCAGACCTCCAGCTGCAAGGAGGTCATCAAGCCGGATGTCGCGAAGACCGTCACGAACGTGCTGCAGGACGTGATGAGCAAGGGCTCGGGTGTCCTGATCCCGGAGAAGGTCCAGGCTCCGATTGCGGGCAAGACCGGTACCAACAACACGAACAGCCAGACCTGGGTTCTCGCGTACACCAAGGGCCTGGTCACCGCTTCGTACTTCGGGCAGGTCTACGGCGATCCGAACCAGTTCGTGGGTCAGAACATTCGCGTGAACGGCCAGTACTACGACTCCATCGACGGCGCGTACATCGCCGGTCCTCAGATGGCGCGCTACATGCAGCAGGCGGCCGGGCTCTACGACACGGGCGAGTTCGACCCGGCACCCGATTCCCTCCTGGGCACCTCCTACGTCCCGCCGCCCGTCCAGCCCGAGACCCCGGCCACGAACACGCCGGAGGACAAGAAGCCCACGGACACCAAGCCGACCAGTGGCAACACCGGAGGCGGCGGGAACAACGGCGGTGGCAACAACAACGGCAAGCCCAACCCCAAGAAGACGCCGTGACCATGGGTGACCCAACGACCGGGCAGCTGAACGCTGCCGCGTCGCTTGCAGGCCGCGTCCGGGAAACCGGGCGCGGCCTCGCCGCAACCGCAGCGAAGACGGCCGTGCTGGCCGGCGTTGCGGGCGCTGCGGGCCTGGCGTATGGCTCCTGGGAGAAGAATCAGTTCGGCGTCCGCCGCGAGGAACTGGCTATCCTCCCCGAGGGCAGCGAGCCGTTCCGCATCCTCCACCTGAGCGACATCCATTTCATTCCGGGCCAGCGCAAGAAGGCCGACTGGCTGCGCTCCCTCGACGAGCTCCATCCCGATCTGGTGGTCAACACCGGCGACAACCTGAGCCATCGGGACGCCATCGATCCGCTGCTGGACGCTCTGAAACCACTCCTGAACCGGCCCGGCGTCTTCGTTCCCGGCTCAAACGACTACTACGCGCCCCGACTGAAGAGCCCTCTGGCTTACTTCGCGGGCCCGTCCCGCCAGCGCAAGGAACCGGTCGCACTCGACTGGCCGCGCCTGCGCGCCGGGTTCGGCATGTCCGGGTGGGTCGATCTGACCAACCGCAACCAGTCTCTGGTGTTCAACCGGATGCGGTTCGACTTCTCCGGCATGGACGATCCGCACATCGAGCGGGAGAAGTTCACCGGCTGGCCCCAGGGCATCACCGCCGGGGCGGCCCCGTCGCTGCGCATCGGCGTCGTGCACGCCCCGTATCAGCGGGCGCTGGACACACTCACCGAAGCCGGCGCCGAATTGATCCTCTCCGGCCACACCCACGGCGGCCAGGTCTGCATCCCCGGCTACGGCGCGCTCGTCTCCAACTGCGATCTGCCCACCTGGCGGGCCCGCGGCCTGCACGATTGGGAGACCAACGGACACACGACGCCGGTCAACGTCTCCGCAGGAATCGGCACCTCCCGCTTCGCGCCGTACCGCATCGCCTGCCGTCCGGAGGCCGTGGTGCTGGAGCTGACGGCGCGCGAGGGCTGACCCGCCGCCACGGTTGCGTGCTCAGTAGTTGCGGGTTCCGCGCCCCGGGACCCGCAACTACTGAGCACGCAACCAGCCGGACCGGCTAGAGTCCACCCCATGGGGGACACACAAGAAATCACGGCGCCGGCCTTCTCATCTACGGCCGGCACAGTATCAACGGCCGGCACCGCTCGCGCGACACCGGCCGCCCTCTGGCTCTTCACTGTCCTGGCCGCGATCTTCCTGTGGTTCCCCGTGTCCGGCATCGGCGGCGGACTGGCCTCCGTGCCGCACACCGGCAGAGGGTGCGACGCCGGCTCCGGGCCGATCTGCGGGAACCAGGCCGAGGCGCTGTGGGCTTCTGTCATGTTCGCCGCAGTCATCGTGGTGCTGTATCTCGGCGCCGTGGTGATCGTCGCCGTCGAGCATCGCGGGCGGACCAGGAGCCTCCGCGCCTGGCCGCCGCTTCTGGCCTTGGCGGGCTACGTCGCGGCACTGTTCCTGGGTTCCTACCTGCTCGGCCGCTCATGACGCACACGCTCACGGCCGCGAAGATCTCGCCCGCCTGGGGAAAGCAGAACCTGATCCTGCTGTGGTCCCTGTCCGCTTTCGCCGTGGTCCTGCTCGTGGCGCCGGCGATCGGCACCGGGACCCTGCTCGCCCAGATCCCCCATACCAACCGCGGTTGCACGGCGGACGACGGTCCGATCTGCGGCGATCAAGCGTTCCTTCTGCAGTTGTCCTCGGTGTCCGCTCTCATCCTGCTGTCCTTGTACGCCTACGGAATGCTCATCCTCAAGGTCGGATCGAGGGAACAGGGCTCGTGGAGGCCGATGTTGTCCGCGGGGCTGGCCGTGCTCGGCTGTGCCCTCCTGGTGCTGGCGATCGCGTACGCCGTGGAACTCAACCGTCCGCCCGCCGTGCTGCCGCCGGGCCTCTGACCGGTCCTGACCACGGGTCCTGACCACCGGCCGCCGCACCCCTCCCCCGGGGCCTTCCGCCCCGGCCCACGCCCACTTGCGTTCATCTGAAGCCGTGTGACAGACCGGGCATAAAACCCCGGCGTAGGCTGGTTGCCACAGGTAACGAACACTCACGGCACGGCTCATCGGGAAGCGAAGCGATCACCCAGTATGGCGCAGACTCAGACCACGTTCTTCCACTCACTCAGTCGCCTTTACCCCCATCTGAAGCCGATCATGCCGCGGCTCGTGATGGGCCTCCTCTCCGCGCTGGGCGCCAGCCTGGTCGCCCTGGCGATCCCGCAGGTGCTGCGGAGCCTCATCAACGACTCGCTGCACCCCGGTGGTCAGCCCTCCGAGGTCTGGATCGCCGTCGCGGCCGTCCTGGGGCTCGGCGTCCTGGAAGCCGGGCTGATCGCCCTCCGCCGCCAGTTCGTCATCAACCCGGCCACAACCGTGGAGAACGGCCTGCGCGTCTCCCTGTACCGGCACCTGCAGGATCTCGCCGTCGACTTCCATGACCGCTGGGGCTCCGGTCAGCTCCTCTCGCGCGCTATGGCGGATCTCAATTTCCTGCGGCGCTGGATGGCGTTCGGCGCGATCATGCTGGTGGTCACGTCGCTCACGGTCGTGATCGGCGTGGGCATCATGTTCAGCATGAGCTGGCAGCTGGCGCTCGTCTTCCTGGCCGCCGCCATCCCGATCGTCGCCACCGGCACCCGCTTCCGCCGCAACTTCCTGCGCGTCGCCCGCCGCAGCCAGGACCAGGCCGGCGACCTGGCCACCGCCGTGGAGGAGTCCGTCCACGGCATCCGCGTGCTCAAGGCGTTCGGCCGCGGCCGCGAAGCGCTCGAGAACTTCAACAACCAGGCCGAGGAGCTCCGCCAGACCGAAATCCTCAAGGCCCGCCAGCTGGCCTTCTTCTCGCTCGTGTCCACCCTCCTGCCGGAACTGGCCCTCGGCGTCGGGCTGGTGCTCGGCATCGCCCTCACGGCGGACGGCCAGCTCAGCATCGGCGCGCTCGTGGCCTTCTTCGCGACGGCGGCCGTGGTCGCGGGACCGGTCGAGGCCGTCGGCATGCTGCTCTCCATGGCGCTGACCGCGAAATCCGCCATCGACCGTCACTTCGAAGTCATGGACAGCCCCGTCACCATCGCTGGCCCTGCCGCTCCACACCGCCCGGCCGAGATCGACGGCGCGGTCCGCTTCGAGGGCGTCCGCTTCGCCTTCGCGGACAGCCTGGAGGCCAACCCGGACGACCCGCAGTACCTCCTCGAGAACATCACCCTGGACCTCGCCCCCGGCGAGACCATGGCCCTCGTCGGCGTCACCGGATCCGGGAAGTCCGCGCTCCTGCAATTGGTGCCGCGGCTTTACGAGGTCACGGACGGCCGGATCACCATCGACGGCCAGGACCTGCGCGAGTTCAGCCTGGCCGAACTGCGCAGCATCGTGTCCGTCGCCTTCGAGGACACCACGCTCTTCTCCAGCTCCATCCGGGACAACGTGCTGCTGGGCGCGCCGGCCGACGTGACCTCCACCGAGGAGAGCGCGACGGCGGCACTCACCGAGGCGCTCGACGTCGCGCAGGCATCGTTCGCGTACTCCCTGCCGGACGGCGTGGACACCCGCATCGGCGAGGAGGGGCTGAGCCTGTCCGGCGGCCAGCGGCAGCGCATCGCCCTGGCCCGCGCGATCGCGGCCCGGCCAAAGGTCCTGGTGCTGGATGACCCGCTGTCGGCCCTCGACGTCGCCACCGAGGAACTCGTGGAAGCCCGGCTCCGGGAGGTCCTGAGCGAGACGACCACGCTGATCGTCGCCCACCGCCCGTCCACCGTGGCCCTGGCCGACCGGGTGGCCCTGCTGCAGGACGGCCGGATCGCCGCCGTCGGGACCCACAGTGAGTTGCTCGCGACGAACGAGCACTACCGCTACGTCATCGCGAGCCTCGACCCGGATCCGGTCGATCTGGACAGCGAGCTCGAAGACGAGCTGGAGGACGCGGAGTTCGACAACGAGGTGAACGCATGAGCACGGCACAGACCACGACGCCCGGCTTCGGGACGTCGAACGAGGACTCCTCCCGGCTCGCCGCCGCGGAGAGCCGGGCCGTGCGCAAGCGGTCCCTGAGGCTCCTCGGCTCGCTGATCCGGCCTATCCGGGTCAGGTTCTGGCTGACGGTCGCCATGGTGGTGATCTCGCAGGCCGCACACGCCGCAGGGCCGGCGCTCATCGCCTTCGGCATCGATCGCGCGCTCCCGGCCCTGACCCACGGCGACTCGGTGCCCCTGCTCCTGGCCGGCGTCGCGTATCTGCTGGCCGCCGTCGTGACGGCGTGGCTGACCGCCCTGTACGTGACGAGCACCGCCAAGCTCAGCCAGGCGATGCTGCTGGACCTGCGGGTCCGCGTCTTCCGGCACACCCAGCGGCTCAGCCTGGAATTCCACGAGAAGTACACCTCGGGCCGGATCATCGCCCGGCAGACGTCGGACCTGGAGGCGCTCCGGGAGCTGCTCGACTCCGGGGTCAGCTCCCTCGCGGCCGGGTTCATGTTCATGGTGTTCACGGCGCTGACGGTGTTCGCGCTCGACTGGCCGAGCGGCCTGATCATGCTCGGCGCCGCCATCCCGGCGACGTTCCTGACACGCTGGTACCAGAAGCGCTCCGAGATCACCTACCGCGAATCGCGCGTGGTGTCCGCCCGGATCATCGTCCACTTCGTGGAGACCATGACGGGCATCCGCGCCGTGAAGGCGTTCCGCAAGGAGGCCCAGAACACCCGGGAGTACACGGACCTGTCCGAGGAGTACCGGCAGGTCACCGTGCGCTCCATCAACCTCAACGGCATCTTCCTTCCCGCCCTGGTGCTGCTCGGCAACATCACGGTCGTGGTGGTCCTGGCCGTGGCCGGGTTCCGCGTCCTGCACGGCGAGCTGGCCGTCGGCGTGCTGCTGGCGCTGGTCCTGTCGGTCAAGCGGTTCTTCCAGCCGGTCGACCAGATGGCCATGTTCTACAACTCGTTCCAGAGCGCTCAGGCCGCCCTGGAGAAGGTGTCCGGACTGCTCGAAGAGGTCCCGACCGTGCGTCCGCCGCGCGAGCCGGTGCCACTGCCCGCAGCCGAGGGCCGAATCGAGTTCAAGGAGGTCGAATTCCGGTACGGCGACGGGCCCGTGGTGGTCCCGGAGCTGAACCTCACCATTCCGGCGGGGCAGACCGTGGCGCTGGTCGGTCAGACGGGTGCGGGCAAGTCCACGCTCGCCAAGCTGATCGCCCGCTTCTACGACGTGAGCGCGGGCTCCCTGACCCTCGACGGGGTCGAGCTGTCCCGGATCTCCACGCCGGAGCTACGGCGGGCCGTGGTCATGGTGACGCAGGAGGCGTTCCTGTTCAGCGGCAGCGTGGCGGACAACATCGCCCTGGGCCGTCCAGGAGCCAGCCGCGAGGAGATCGAGGCCGCGGCCCGGGCCGTCGGCGCGGACACCTTCATCCGCGCCCTCCCCGACGGGTACGACACCGACGTGAACAAGCGCGGCGGGCGCGTCTCCGCAGGGCAGCGGCAGCTCATCAGCTTCGCCCGCGCGTTCCTGGCCGACCCGGCGGTGCTCATCCTGGACGAAGCCACCTCTTCCCTCGACATCCCCAGTGAGCGGCTCGTGCAGGAAGGCCTCGCGCGGCTCCTGGGCGGCGGCGCGGACTCCCCCACCCGGCGCCCCGCGGCCGACGACGGCGCAAGCGGGTCCGCCGTCGTCGCGCCGGAGAGCGGGGCCGGGGAAGCCGTGCCTGGGGAAGCTTCTGGCAGCGAGGCGGCAGCGCACCGGCGGACGGCCCTCATCATCGCGCACCGGCTCTCCACGGTGGAGATCGCGGACCGCGTCCTGGTGGTCCATGACGGACGGATCGTGGAGGACGGGACCCCGGAACAGCTCATCAGCGACGGCGGCCGGTTCGCCGCCCTGCACGGCGCCTGGCGCGACTCGCTGGTGTGAAGCGTCCCCGGTGATGGGCGCCATCGGGCCTGATCACCGGGGAGTCACGGGCCCGAAGCGGTCCGGCCTCCGCCGATTTCAAAACTCGGGCCGGATCCGCTATTCTTGTAGGGTTGCTTGTCGGGGAAACCCACGGGTCAACGGATCGGGATGTAGCGCAGCTTGGTAGCGCGCTTCGTTCGGGACGAAGAGGTCGCAGGTTCAAATCCTGTCATCCCGACCACGGAAAAGCCCCGCTCTCAGGAGCGGGGCTTTTGCTTTACCCGGGCAGGTTCCCAGCCCCTTCCCAGCCGACGGGGGTTCACCGCGCCAGGCCGCTCTCCTAGGCTGGGCACATGACCGCTCCCCGCAGAAAGTCCCATCACTCCTCCGCCTTCGGCAGCGACACCTCGAACGCGTCCATCGAGCTGAATCCCCTGTTCAGCCGCCCGGGTGAGGCCACGGAGTTCCCCCGCTTCACCCTTCCGGAGGGTGCCGCGTTGCCCTCGACGGCGTACCAGATCGTCCACGACGAGGCTATGCTGGACGGCAACGCCCGCCTCAATCTGGCCACGTTCGTGGGGACCTGGATGGAGGCCGAAGCCGGCAAGCTCTACGCCGAGACCGTCGATAAGAACATGATCGACAAGGACGAGTACCCGAAGACCGCGGACATCGAACACCGCTGCTGGCGCATCCTCGCCGATCTGTGGCACGCACCCGATCCGGAGCGTTCGGTGGGCACGTCCACCATCGGATCGTCGGAGGCCTGCATGCTGGCGGGTCTCGCTCTCAAGCGGCGCTGGCAGCACGCCCGGCGGAAGGCCGGCCTGTCCACGGAACGGCCGAACATCATCATGAGCTCCGCGGTCCAGGTCTGCTGGGAGAAGTTCTGCAACTACTTCGAGGTGGAGGCCCGGTACGTCCCGATCTCGGAGGATCACCCGGTCCTGGACGGCCACGAGCTCGAGAAGTACGTGGATGAGAACACCATCGGCGTCGTGGCGATCATGGGCGTGACCTACACGGGCATGTACGAACCGGTCGAGAAGATCTCCAAGGCACTCGACGCCCTCCAGAAGGCGAGCGGCCTGGACATCCCGATCCACGTCGACGGCGCCTCGGGGGCCATGGTGGCGCCGTTCCTCCAGCCGAAACTGGCGTGGGACTTCCGCGTGCCCCGCGTCATCTCCATCAACACCTCGGGCCACAAGTACGGCCTCGTCTACCCCGGCCTGGGCTGGGTGGTGTGGCGGGACGAGTCCGATCTGCCGGAGGACCTGATCTTCCACGTCAGCTACCTCGGCGGCGACATGCCCACCTTCGCCCTGAACTTCTCACGCCCCGGCGCCCAGGTGCTCCTGCAGTACTACCTGTTCCTGCGGCTCGGCCGGGAGGGATACCGCTCCGTGCATGCGGCCTGCCGCGACGTCGCGCACTACCTGGCCCACGAGATCGGGGCCATGGAGCCCTTCCAGCTCTGGAACGACGGCTCGGACATCCCCGTCTTCGCGTGGCGGCTCAAGCCCGGCTTCGCGGGCGAATGGACCTTGCAGCATCTCTCGGACCGGCTCCGCATGGCGGGGTGGCTGGTGCCCGCCTATCCGATGCCGGACGGAATGAAGGACCTGACCGTGCAGCGCGTCGTGGTCCGGAACGGTTTCACCCGCGATCTCGCGGAGAGCTTCCTGCAGGACCTGCGCACCGCCGTCGAGTTCCTCGAAAAGGCCCCGACGCCGCTGCCGGAACCCGGCGAGGCGAACGCGTTCCACCACTGAGCCCGTCAGGGGGCCGGACCTTCTGTGACCTCGTCCTTCCGCTGATGTGAAGTTCGTGACCGCGGCCTTCACACGACGGCGGGCGCGGAGGGCCCTGCGCGGGTCTCGGAGGGGCTTCGTGGGGCCGTGGAATTCGGCCCGCCTGACAATCTCCGCTCCTGGTCCGAGGCCCTTTTTGACATTCCCTGTCACCTCGGGAATAGAGCACTCCCGGGACGAAATAGGGCGCCGCTCTCCGGGCAACAGAAAGCGGGTGCCTCGCACATTTGCGAAGCACCCGCTCCTGGTGTCTCAGGTCCCTCCGGAGGAAGGGCCGGACGACGGTTTAGAAGGGATCAGGCCAATTGCCCACGTTGAGGCGGGCGGTGTCCGTGACGAGGCTGGTCTTGGTCTTGGGACCGGCCGCGAAGGTGGTGGGATCGGGCCAGTTTCCGACATTCAGGCGCGCCGGGTCGGGCCAGTTGCCCACTGCCTGTACGCTCGAAGGATCGGGCCAGTTGCCGACGTTGGCACTCGCGGCGGGGACGCTCAGCGCACCGAGGCCCAGGGCCGCAGCCAGGGCAACGCCTGCTGTGAGTTTCTTCAACATGTTCTGCTCTTCCGTGTGGATCTATGGGGAGTGTGAGCTTCAGTGGCACATACCGCCAGCGATGCGTTGGTACTGACTGGATCGGGAGATCGCTACGGACAAAAGATGATCCGCATTGACATACATTGTAAAGTAATCACAAACGATAATGTCAAGGTTTGAGTGGCTTCCCGGTCTCTTAAACTTGAGGAGGGGCAATGGGCAGCGGATTTGGTGAGCGGCTTCGGGCCGAGCGCCTGGAACGCGGAATGACGCAGGCTGAGCTGGGCAAGGACCTGTACTCGCCCAGTTACATCTCCCTGTTGGAGACCGGCCGGCGGGAGCCGACCCGGGACGTCATCCAGGAACTCGCCCGGCGTCTGGAACTCGCCCCCAAGGCGCTCGAAGAGTGGAACAACCGGGTCACGCAGAACGACGCGGACTACGTCCTGGCCGCCCTGTACGCCCGCCAGGCCTGGGATCTGCGCGACTACGAGCTGGCAGCCCAGCACGCGGCGGAAGCCGCTCGCATCGCCCTGGACGCCAAGAACGTCAGCGCCTGGTGGAACATGCGGTACATGCAGGCCGAGTGCCTGCTCAAACAGGGCAAGTACTCCGAATGCCAGGGTGTGGTGGAGCAGCTCGTGGAGCACCGCCTGGCCGTCGAGAGCGCGGGGCTGGGCGTGCGCGCCCGCCAGATGCTCGCCGCCGTCTGCCATGGTCAGGGCCGGCTCGCGGACTCCGTGGAGCATGCCCGGCAGGCTGTGGCCCTCGGCGCTCAGCTCCCCAAGGACTCCCCAATCTACTCCAGCGCGCTGCGGATCTACATCGGGGCCCTGGCGGAGACCGGCCGTCTGGACGAGGCCTGGGAACAGTGCAAGATTCTGTCCAAGGAAGTCAGCTCCAAGTCCGTCGATCACATGTCCGGCATCGTCGCCTGGGTGATCGGCAACGTCGCCTTCATGCGTCACGACTACGAGGAGGGCGTGGCTCAGCACGACCGCGCCGCCAAGCTCCTCTCCCCCGGCAACGACATCGAGCAGTGGGCCAACTTCAACAAGGCCTCCGCCGCCATGCGCCTGAACTCCGGGATCGTGGAGGCGTCCACGCTCGCGGCGCTGGAACGCGCCGAACTCGCGCACACCATCGTCTCCGGCACCTTGCGCGACGGGCTCGAACTCCGGTTCATCCGTGCCAAGTGGCTTTACTTGACGGATGAGCTTCCTGCGGCCATCGAGATCCTGCGCGAGGTCGTGGCACAGGAGGATGAGATCGGCATGCACGTCGCGGCCGAGGTCCACCTGCTCCTGGGCAAGGCCCTCAAGGCCACCGACGACCTCCAGGAGGCCATGGCCTACCTGTCCCGGGCCCAGCAGCTCTTCGCCTCCGCCGGAGCCTCCGAGGGCATCCAGCAGGCCATGGACGCCATGCTGGAGATCCGACTGGCCGAGCGCCGCGCCAAGGCCAACAGCGCCTGACGCGCCGGGCTGCGCACAGCAGACACGAAGGAGGGGTTCGACGGCGGTGCTCACCGCCGCCGAACCCCTCCTTCGTTGTCTCATGCGCCGGCCGGACAACTACCGCGCGGCGCTCCCCCAACCCGAGTTCGTGGTTTCCGGGTGAGTTCGTGGACAGAATCCACGAACTCAACCGGAAACCACGAACTCAGCGAAGACCGGCCGAGCGGATGGGCCGACGCCGTGGGGCGGGGCTCCGGCTACGCCTCCGGGTCGAAGGCGCGGCCGGTGAGCCGTTCGTAGGCCTCAATGTAGCGGGCGCGGGTCTTCTCCACGACCTCGGCAGGCAGCGCGGGCGGCGGGGTGTCCGACGACTTGTCCCAGCCCGATTCCGGGGAGGAGAGCCAGTCGCGGACGAACTGCTTGTCGAAGCTCGGCTGGGCCTTGCCCGGCTCGTAGGCCAGCGCATCCCAGAACCGGGAGGAGTCCGGGGTCAGGACCTCATCGCCCAGGGTGATGACACCCGTGGCCGGATCGGTGCCGAATTCCACCTTGGTGTCGGCCAGGATGATGCCGCGCTTCCGGGCGATCTCCTCGGCCCGCGTGTACACGGTCAGGGTCAGCTCGCGCAGACGGTCTGCCACGTCAGGACCCACGGCGTCCACCACGGCTTCGAAAGTGATGTTCTCGTCGTGTTCGCCCACCTCGGCCTTGGCCGAGGGGGTGAAGATGGCCGGTTCCAGGCGGGACCCGTCCACGAGTCCCTCCGGCAGCGGCAAGGAGCACACGGTACGGGATTCCCGGTACTCGGCCAAGCCGGAACCCGTCAGGTAGCCGCGCGCGATGCACTCGACGGGGAACATGTCGAGCTTCTTGCACAGCATGGCGCGGCCCACCACGGCCGCGGGAACGCCGTCGGCTTCGGTGGAGCCGAGCACGTGGTGCTCGACTCCGAGCTGGTCGAACCACCACAGGCTCAGCTGGGTCAGGACCTTGCCCTTGTCCGGGATGGTCGATTCGAGGACGTGGTCGAAGGCGCTGATGCGGTCACTCGCCACCACCAGGAGACGGTCGGTCGGCGCGTCCGGCCCGACGGGCTCGTAAAGATCGCGGACCTTCCCGGAGTAGACGTGCCGGTACCCCGGCAGCTCCAGGACCTCGGTGTCCAGCCCGCTCATGCCTGCTCCCCTTCCGTGGCCACATGACGCCCCGGCGCCCGGCGTGACGCCACCACGATGTCCCCACGGGCGGCCTTCGCCGCGATGTCACGGCGGAACTGCCCGCCGTCCAGCTGAATGAGTTCGATGCCGTCGTAGGCCTTCTCGCGGGCCTCCACCAGGTCATCGCCCAGCGCGACGACGGCGAGCACGCGGCCGCCCGCGGAGACCACCTTGCCTTCGCCATCCAGCGCCGTCCCGGCATGGATCACGTGGACGCCTTCCAGCGCATTGGCTTTCTTGAGCCCGCGGATCCGGTCGCCCTTGCGGGGAGTGTCCGGGTAGTTCTCCGCGGCCAGGACCACGCACACCGCGCTCTCGCGGAACCAGCGGAGGTCCTCGGCCTGGTCCAGCTCGCCCTTGGCCGCGGCGAGGAGCAGTCCGCCGAGCGGTGTCTTGAGGCGGGCCAGCACGGCCTGCGTCTCCGGGTCGCCGAAGCGGGCGTTGAATTCGATGACGCGCATGCCGCGCGAGGTCAGGGCCAGTCCGCAGTACAGCACGCCGATGAAGGGGGTGCCGCGGTGGGCCATCTCGTCCACGGTGGGCTGGGCGACCCGGTCGATGACCTCGCCCACGAGTTCCTCGGGGGCCCAGTCGAGCGGGCTGTAGGCGCCCATGCCACCGGTGTTGGGGCCCTCGTCGTTGTCGAAGATGCGCTTGAAGTCCTGGGCCGGAGCCAGCGGGACGGTGGTCTTGCCGTCGCAGAGCACGAAGAGGGAGACCTCGGGGCCGTCCAGGAACTCCTCGATCACCACGGTGCCGCCGGCGTCGAAGCAGGCCTGCGCGTGGGCCAGCGCCTCGTCACGGTCCGACGTGACGACCACGCCCTTGCCGGCCGCCAGACCGTCGTCCTTGACCACGTAGGGCGCGCCGAACGTGTCCAGGGCGTCCGCGGCCTCGTCGGCGTTCACGGCGACCTTGGCCAGGGCCGTGGGCACGCCGGCTTCGGCCATGACCTGCTTGGCGAACGCTTTGGAGGCCTCGAGCTGGGCTGCCTCGCGGCTCGGGCCGAAGACCGGGAATCCCGCCTCGCGCAGAGCGTCGGAGACCCCGGCGGCGAGGGGCGCCTCGGGGCCGACGACCACCAGGTCCACCTCGAGCTTCACCGCGAGCGCGGTGGCCGCGGCCGGGTCATTGGCGTCGACGGCGTGGCACGGGACCAGCTGCGCGATTCCGGCGTTGCCGGGTGCTGCGTGGACCTCCGCGACCTGCGGATCGGAGAGGAGGGAGCGGATAATGGCGTGTTCGCGGCCACCCGGGCCAAGGACGAGTACCTTCACAGACACCAAGGGTACTGGGCGGGCCTCGGGCACGCCCAGTCCACGAGGAACGGTGACGTCCCGGCGGGCCCGGACCCGGTATGCGCCGGTGCGCGCTCGGCCTGCGCGCTCGGTATGCGCTCACCTTGTGTGCTCAGCAGATGCGAGTGCACGGCCGAAACACCCGCAGCTGCTGGGCACGCAACCCGGGAGGACCGGCGCGGGGCCATAAACTGGCGGTATGCCCCACACCTCACAGGCGACCTTCGACGCCGACTCCGCGGTGGAACTCGCCGTCCTGGAACGCAGCGGCTTCATCGAATCGCGCCACCTCGGGTCCGCCGTCGTGCTCTCCGGAGACGGCCACGTGGTCACGGCCCTCGGGGACGTGGACGCCCCCGTGTTCGCCCGCTCCGCGCTCAAGCCGTTCCAGGCGCTCGCCTCGATGCGCGCGGGTGTCCCCCTGCGGGGCGCCCAGGTGGCGCTGGCCGCCGCCAGCCACGTCGGGTCGCTGGAGCACATGGACGTGGTCGAGGGGATGCTCCGGGCCGGCGGCAACAAGGAGACAGACCTCCAATGCCCGGCGGACTGGCCGCAGGACGAGACCGCCCGCAACTGGCTGGTGCGCACGGACAAGGGCCGCAGCCGGGTGGCGTTCAACTGCTCCGGCAAGCACGCCGCGTTCCTGTGGGCGTGCACCGAGAACGACTGGAACAAGTCGGGCTACCTGGAACCGAACCACCCGCTGCAGCGCCTGGTGGCCAGCGTGATCGAGGAGTTCACCGGCGAGCGCATCGCTCACCTCGGCACGGACGGCTGCGGCGCCCCGGTCGCAGCGGTCTCCCTGACGGGGCTGGCCCGCGCGTACTCACGGCTGGCGCAGGCGCCTGGTGACAAGAACGCCGACGCCCGTGCCGCCACGATCGCCACGTCGATGCTCGACTACCCCTGGGCCGTCCAGGGCAAGGGCGAGGCGAACACCGTGGTGATGGAGGAACTGGGCGTGATCGCCAAGCTGGGCGCCGAGGGCGTCATGGTCATGGCCGCGCCCTCCGGCGCGACGGTGGCCCTGAAGATCCTGGACGGCAACCTCCGCGCGGCGTCCCTCGTGGCGCTGACCCTGCTGACCGCGGCCGGGGCCCTCGAAGTGGGACCCGTGGCGGCCGTCCTGGAACAGATCGTGGAACCGGTGCTCGGCGGCGGGCGTCCCGTGGGTGGCCTCCGCCTGGGCACTCCCGTCATGTCGCTGCTGGGTTAGGAGCGGGAATGGCAGGCGCACGACGGCGGATCGACGTCGCGGAAGGCCAGGCGGCGCTGGCGTCATGGCAGGCGGCCCGGGCCGGGTCATCGGACGCGGCCCTTCCCCGCGCGACGACCGCCATGGCCGTGCGGTACGCGCTGGAGGAACTGACGTCCCGCGCCCCCGGCAACTCCGTGGAGGTCCGGGTCCCGCCGTTCGGAGTGACCCAGTGCATCGAAGGCCCCCGGCACACCCGCGGAACCCCGCCCAATGTGATCGAGACGGATGCCGTGACCTGGCTGGAGCTCGTCACCGGAACCCTGAACTGGGCGGACGCCGTGACGGCCGGTCGCGTGGTGGCGTCCGGGACGCGCGCCGACCTCAGCGAGCAGTTGCCGCTGAGCTGAGCCTCAGGCGTCGAGGGGCCCGTCCGGTTGCGCATCCGGCTCGCGGTGCTGGTGCAAATGGACGCGCGAGCCCGCCAGCCGTGTGGACAGCGCCGCGGCGGCCACGAACACGAACGCCGCCACCGCGATCACCACGCTCATGACCGCCACCTGCCCGTACCCGGAGATGCGCGGATCGAGGAAGGGATAGGGGTACCAGTCCACGAGCGGGCCGCGGACCAGGCTGTACACCAGGTACAGCGCGGGGTAGGCGAGCCAGATGAGCGCCGTGCGCAGGCCGATCCGCGGCGACGGCAGATCGACCAGCCAGTCGATGACCGTGATGGTCGGAATCGTGTAGTGCAGCACCACATTGACCCAGGGCAGTGAGGTGTCGACGTCGATGTCGGACAGTAACAGGCTGTAGACCACGCCCGTGATCGAGATGTAGACGGTGGCCGCGCCCCGGAGATAGTCCAGCCAGCGGGCGCCCCTCCCACGCCACGCGGCGACGGCGGCGATCGTCAGCACGACCACCACGATCACATTCGACTGGATGGTGAAGTAGCTGAAGAAGTTGCTTACTTTCCCAGGCGGCGTCCGCAGCAGCAGGGCGACCAGCTGCGTCACGATGGCGGCCAGTCCCAAGAGCGCGAAGAACGCGCGGAACAGCGCCAGTCCGCGGTTAACGGGAGCGCCCCGGTGGGCGGCGTCGTTGCTGTTCACCCTGCGATTCGTGTCCACACTGCGAGTCTAGGTCCGCCCGGCCGGAACGGCGAGGGTTCCGGCGTCCTCAGAGCCGCCCCAAGCCTGGGCGGCGAGGCGCGCTCAGCCGCTCCCCTCCCCCGGACACGACGACGGCGGCGCCCCCTCAGCGTGAGGGGGCGCCGCCGTCGTAATGCGGACTGAGGGCTAGCCCTTCGCCTCCCAGCGGCCGCCGTTCTCCCAGAAGATGCGGATGTCCTCGAGGTTCTTGCCCTTGGTCTCCGGGGCGAACTTGTAGACGAAGCCGAACGCCGCCAGCGCCAGGAGGCCGAAGACCAGGAACGTCCCCACGCCGCCGAGACCGCTGAGCATCGGCAGGAACAGGAAGCCGACGATCACGTTGGCGACGAGGTCGCTCGTCAGCATGACCGAGGAGCCCAGGGAGCGGAGCCGAGCCGGGAAGCTCTCACCGGCGTAGACCCACACCAGGGCGCCGAAGCCGAACGTGAACCCGACCGTGAAGAGCAGGACCCCGATGAAGCCCAGGGCCGTGAGGATGCCGCCGAAGCTGCTGCCACCGGCGATGAAGACCCCCACCAGGAGGATGTTCGCCGCGATCATCATCGCGATGCCGCCGAGCAGGATCGGACGGCGCCCGACCCGGTCCACGAGGGAGAGCGAGATGAAAACGGCCACCAGAGCGACGGCCTGGACGAGCGCGGGCAGGCCCAGGATGGCGGCGTTGCCCTCGAAGCCCATGGACTTGAAGAGGATGGGGCTGTAGTAGACGATCGCGTTGATGCCGGTGATCTGGATGAAGAAGCCGAGGATGACCACGAAGATGGTGGCGCGGAGGTAGGGCTTGCAGAGCATCTCCTTGAGGGCGCCGCCCTTCTCCTCGCTCAGCGCGGCCCGCATGTCGGCGATCTCGCGGTCGATGTCCGCGTCGGGTTCGATGTTGGCGAGGGTGGCGCGGGCCTCGTCGATCCGGCCCTTCATGACGTACCAGCGGGAGGTGTCCGGGATGCGGATCACGAGGAAGAAGACGAGCAGGGAGGGGATGGCGGCGAGGCCGAGCATCCAGCGCCAGGCGCCGGCGTCAGAGAGCGCCCAGGCCACGAGGTACCCGAGGATGATGCCGAACACGGTGGCCACCTGATACGCCACGAGCATGGCGCCGCGGATCTTCGCCGGCGAGCTCTCGGCCACGAACACCGGGACCACCACGATGGAGACACCGACGGTCAGGCCGAGGAACAGACGGGCCGCCACGAGGACCTCGAGGTTCGGGGTCAGGCCGCTGAGCAGGGCGAAGACGGCGTAGCCCGCGGCCACCAGGACCATGGAGAGCTTGCGTCCGAGCTTGTTGGCAAGCACGCCGCCGAGCAAGGCGCCCACCACCTCGCCGATGACGACCGTGGTGGTCACCAGGCCCAGGCCGGCATCGTCGAGCCGGAACTCATCCTTGAGGAAGAGCAGCGCGCCGCCGATGTTGGAGGAGTCGTAACCGTAAATGATGCCGACCGCGGCGGCGGTAATGCCTGCCAGAAGCCCCGCACGGGGCGTGCTCCTGATGTCCTGGATAAGCGACACTGCATCTCCTGAAGGTTGGGGACCGATCCGGCCCTTTCTGTCCTCGCGGCCGGGGCCGGGCGGGGACCAGAGGAATTCTGTTGTCCTCAGTCTACGCAGAGTGTGATTGATCTCGCACTATTGAAGGCGATATTGATCACAAAAAATCATCATTGTGTGGTTTTGGTCACTTCGAGGGGCGGGCGGGATCACAGACTCACACTTCCGCAAGCGGAGTTACGATGAGAGCAGGCCACGCGCCCGGATCACCGGAACCGCGGGCCGCAAGGACTACGGGGGTTCTCATGGACGCGGTGTTCGACGGGCAGTGCGGGTTCTGCACCCGCGCCGTGGGCTGGGTGCGCCGGCTGGACCGCCACCGCAGGATCACCTTCCACCCGTTCCAGGATCCTCTCACGCTGGACGCCTTCCGCCTGAGCTACGAGGAAGCGCGGTCCTCCGTCTGGGCCCTGACCGACGACGGCGGTCGGCACGCCGGCGCCCGCGCCATCGCCGCGATCCTGGACACCGCCGTGGGAGGCCGCTTCTTCGCCACGTTCTACCGGATCCCCGGCGTCGGACGCGTGCAAGAGGCCGCCTACCGCTGGATCGCCGCCCACCGCTACCGGCTGCCGGGCGCCACTCCCTGGTGCACGGAACACCCCCAGGACTGCTCCGCCGCCGTGCCGGGAGCCGGCTGCGCGCTCTGAGCCGGTCCGACTCGCCTTAAGCCGGCCCGACTCGCCTTAGTAACCGGGGCTGACAGCCCACACACCAACGCCCCAGGGACGCGGTTCACACCGCGTCCCTGGGGCGTTCTGCGAGCGAAGGGCCTCAGGCAGCCTGCTCCGTGAGAGCCGCCGGGTTCGGCGGGATGGGCTCGATCCGGCCGAGCACCACCGTGTAGAAGATGATGCCGATGACCAGCATGACGCCGGCCACGACGAACGCCATCGCGAAGCTGCCCGTGAACTGGACGATGAAGCCGGTGACGATCGGCGCCGTCGTGCCGATGATGTTGTTCACGGTGTTCATGACGGCTCCCGTGGCGCCCACGGCGCCTTCCGGGGCGATCAGGGCCGGCAGCGAGTTCGTCACGCTGAAGGCGATGGTGATGCCCGTGGTCCCGAGAGTGATCCACACGAGCGACCAGAAGAGGTCCGTGGTGAAGGCGGTGCCGGCGATCGTGATGGCCAGCAGCATGCCCCCGATGATGAAGACGCGGCGGACGGTGGTGCTGGACTTCCCGTTCTTGATCAGACGGTCGAGCCACCAGCCGGGCAGGGCGTACTGGACGATCACGGCGAACAGCCACGGAATGGCGGTGACGAGGCCGGACTTGGCGACGTCCATGTGCATCTGGGACTGCAGGAAGCCCGGGAGCCAGGTGAGCAGCATCCACTGGACGTAGCCCGCACAGCCGAGGCCGAGCGACATGCCCCACACCTTGCGCTGGCGCAGGATGTAACCGAGGTTGTTGAGGGGGTTGGGCTTGGGGGCGTCCTCATCCTGAGCACCGCCGGAGACGATGTGCTCGAGCTCGGCGTCGCTCAGCTTGCCCTTGCGGTTCATCTCCTTGGGGTCCCGGTAGCGGAAGAAGAAGACGGCCGTGTAGATGAGGCTGAGGACACCGATGGTGATGAACGCGCCGCGCCAGCCGAACATGGCCACGGCGGCGCCGACGATCGGGAAGCCGATCACATTGGACAGGCGCTGACCGCTGTCGAAGATCACGGTCGCCATGCCACGCTCAGACCGCGGGAACCAGTAGCCGGTGGTCTTCATGGCGCCCGGGAAGATCGGAGCTTCGGCGAGGCCGAGGATCAGACGGGCGACCAGGAGCAGGCCCATGCCGCTGACCGCAGCGGTCAGGAAGCAGGAGATCGCCCACAGTGTGGTCGCGACCCGCATGACCCACTTGATCCCGATCTTGTCCAGCAGCATGCCCATGGGGATCTGCATGATGGCGTAGGTCCAGCCGAAGCTGCCGAGGATGATGCCGATCTGGCCTTCGGTCATGCCGAATTCCATCCGCATATCGTGTTCCGCCACGGACATCGAGCTGCGGTCGATGTAGTTGATGAGAACCGCGAAGAACAGCAGGATGCCGATGGACCAGCGGACCATGCCCCTCTTGCCCGCCCGCGCGATGTTCGCCGGAAGCGGCGTGGTGGCCGAGTTCTGATCCACGGCCCTCTGATTGTCAGACATGGCGTCCCCCCACCGGGACGCTCGGGCTGAATCGCCCGATCGTGAGACCTGCTACGACGGCGATCAGAATCTGGAGGAAGAGCGGCCGGTGACCCGGCGTCTTCGTCCGCGGGGCCGAACTCGCCTTCAGCTCCGCTTCGGTGGGGATCTTCATGTCCTGAACCATTCTCTTGGGATTGCGCCCGGTTTCCGGGTGAACCCCAAGGTAACGAAGATCACATCGATTCCACAAGGGAATAATTTGTTTCCATCATGTGAAATCAGTAATATCCGCTTTATTCGGAATGGCTCATAATTTCAGGCCCTCCCCGGAAGGCCCTCAACCCCGTCCGACGAAGGGCATGCCGGCCGCCGTGACCAGGAGGCTGCCCACCGAGGCGCTCGGCGGCATCGACGCCATCAAGAGCACCGCACGGGCCGCGTCCTCGACCGGGAACATGGGCTCGACTTTGCGCGAACCGTCCGCCTGCAGCGCTCCGTCCCCCACGCCGATCACGTCCATGATCTCCGTGCGGGTGTTGCCGATGTCGATCTGGCCGCAGCTGATGCCGAACGGCCGCCCGTCCAGTTCGATGCTCTTGGTCAGGCCGCTGATGGCGTGCTTGCTCACCGTGTAGGCCACCGAAAGGGGGCGGGGTGAGTGCGCCGAGATCGAGCCGTTGTTGATGATCCGGCCGCCCTGAGGCGCCTGCTCCTTCATGACGCGCACCGCCTCCGCCGCACAGAGGAACGAGCCGGTGACGTTGATCCGCAGGGTCTCCTCGAAGCCCTCGGGATCCACGGCGTCCACCGCCCCGCTGGGGCCGAAGATCCCGGCGTTGTTGAACAGGACGTCCACCCGTCCGAAACGCTCGCGGGCCGCGGCGAAGAGGCGCGCGACGTCGTCGGGGACGGTCACGTCGCAGGGCGCCGCGAGCGCCCGGGGCGAGCCGGCCGCGGTCTCCTCGAGCGCGGCGGCCCGCCGCCCGGCGAGCACCACGCCCCAGCCCTCGGCCAGGAAGAGGCGCGCGACCGCGCGACCGATACCTGACCCGGCCCCCGTGACGACCGCGATCCTCGTGGGGGCACTGCTGTCCGTCGACTGGGCTGCGCTGTTCACTGTGCTGTTCATGGCGCTGTGGTGTTCATGATCGATCCTGCTCTGCTGGAACCGGGCTGTTCTGGGGACTACCGTACGGGACCCTGGGTGATGGGCCAGCCGATGACGGTCTTGGGCCGCGGCGTCGCGTAGGTGCGGACCTTCGAGGTGGACAGGCCCAGCCGCACGAGCGATTCGGCGATCAGCACGGCCGCGGCCACGCCGTCCACCACAGGGACGCCGCAGCGCTCCCGGATCTGCTCGTCGAGATTCGCCATGCCGCCGCACCCGAGCACGATCACCTCGGCCTTGTCCTCCGTGACGGCGAGCTCGGCCTGGCGGACGATCGCCTCGACGGCGCGGTCCGGGTGCTCTTCGAGTTCGAGCACGGCCATGCCGCTCGCGCGGACCGAGGCGCAGCGGTCGTCCAGGCCTGCCAGCTTGAGCCGGTCCTCGATGAGCGGCACGGCCCGGTCCAGCGTGGTGACCACGGAGTACTTGTGGCCCAGGAACATCGCGGTGCTCGCGGCGGCCTCGGTGATGTCCACCACCGGGACATCGAGCAGCTCCTGCAGGCCCTCCCGGCCGTGCTCGCCGTAGCCGGCCTGCACGACGGCGTCGAACTCGCCGTCGTAGTTCACGATCGAGTCCATGACCGCGATCGCGGCGAGGTAGCTTTCAAAGTTCCCCTCGCAGGAATCTGCGCCGAACCGCGGCGTGATGCCCACGATCTCGGTGTCGGGGGCGGCGACGGCGCGGGCCTGCGCCGCGATGGAGTCCGTCATGGTCTGAGTGGTGTTGACGTTGGCAACCAGGATTTTCATGTGTTTCTCCCCAGGATCCGGCGGGGCGCGGATGCCGCGCCCCGCCGTCGTCTGCTGTCGGTGTCTGTGGCTCAGTCGGTGTCTGTGGCTCTGCGCCGGCGGGCTAGTGCGTGCTCGCCACGGCGATCACTTCGCCGTCCGAGTCGAGGTACCGGGCGCCGCGGTCCGCGATGAAGTAGTAGACCAGAGCGCCGATGCCCGCTCCGAAGAACCAGGCGAACGCCGCCAGGTGATCCAGGGCCGGGACGAAGGCGATCAGCACCGCCACGGCGGCGGCCACCAGGAGGGCCGTGATGGCCTTGGGGTTGAAACCGCGCTTGTAGAAGTACGGGCCCTGCTCATCCTCGGTGTACAGCTTGACCACTTCCACCTTGCCGCGGCGGACCAGCCAGTAGTCCGCCATGACCACGCCGAACAGCGGGCCGAGGAGGGCGCCCAGGCCGCCGAGGAAGTACACGATGACGAACGGGTTGTTGTAGAGGTTCCACGGCAGGATGACCAGGCCGATGGTGCCGCTGACCCAGGCCGCCCGGCGGAAGTCGAGGTGCTTGGGGAAGAGATTGGTCAGGGCGTAGACGGGGGCCACGAAGTTGGCCATGAGGTTCACGGCCACGGTCAGAACCAGCAGCGCGAGGCAGGCCAGCACCAGCAGGAGGGTGTTGGGGATCAGCTGCACCACGTCGGACGGCGAGGTGATGAGGGTTCCGTTGATCTTGAACTGACCACCGGCCAGGACCACCACGATGCCGCCGAAGAGCAGCATGTTGATCGGGATGCCCCAGAAGTTGCCCTTGACGATCGAGCTCTTGCCCACCGCGTTGCGGGTGAAGTCGCAGAAGTTCAGGACGAAGGTGCCGTAGATGGAGACCCAGAGCGCGCCACCGGCGAAGATGTTCCGCCAGGTCTCGCCGGCGTCCATGTGCTTGATGCCGTTGATCTCGATGGTGCCGCCGGCCTGCACGAACACCCAGATGGCCAGGGCGGCCATGGTCACGAGGATGATCGGTCCGGCGAACGCTTCGTACTTGCGGATCATCTCCATGCCGAAGCTGACGATCACCAGTTGGATGATCCACAGGATGACGAAGGCGATCCAGCCGAGCGTGGACAGGCCGAGAACGTCGTTCCGGTCCAGGGGCGCCAGTCCCGGGATCAGCTTGATGATCATGATCCGGAAGATCACCGAGGCGAGATAGGTCTGAATGCCGAACCAGGCGACCGCGACGGCGCCGCGCACCACGCTGGCGATCTGCGCGCCGCGGATGCCGAAGCTGATGCGGCTCATCACCGGGAACGGGACACCGGTCTTCTGCCCCATGAACCCCGAGAAGTTCAGCAGGAGGAACAGCAGGACCGCGCCGACGCCGAGCGCCAGCAGGATCTGCCAGGCGCCCATGCCCAGGGCGAAGAGGCCCACCGCGAAGGCGTAGTTGCCGAGGCTGTGCACATCGTTCGCCCAGAGGGTGAAGATGCTGTACGCGGTCCAGGTACGCCCGGCCTTGCGGGTGGGGGCGAGGTCCTTGTTGTACAGCCGGGGGCTGAGTTCGACGCCGGTCATCTCCGACATCCGGGGAAGGTCACCCGTGAAGTCGTGGTGATGGTGGTGGTGATGATCCGGCGTTTCCGGACCTGGCTGAGCCGCCACCGGGGTGGTGGGCTCGACGCCGCTGGGGTTCGTCTGCATGGGTGCTCCGTTTCGATGCTGACGGTTCCGCACCCGTCGGTCGCGGACTCCCCATTGGGCCGGCTTCCATAATGCGGAACTGATTTATTGAAGTATGGAATACAGAATATGGCCCGGATCACAGGCGGTCAATGGTTCCGCGGTGTCCGCAGTCACATTTGGCATACCAGCCTGGTCGTCCGGAGCGTCTCCCCTGGTGGGCGGCCGGGGGGCGGCGAGGTCCGGCCTGCCGGCCGGTCTCGAATGCGGGGCTGACGCCCCTCTGGTCGCGCTGATACCAGGCGAAGCAGCCCGGACTGTCGCAATCCGAACGGTGGGAGATTCCGTTGACGCCGAGCGGAGTGCCCGATAATCTCGATAGACAAAATTATTTTTTCGCATGTCGGAAAGACGTTGCCATCGCGACGCCAGCCCAACCATTCGATGAAGAGAGGTCCCCTGTGGCTGCTGAAGAAATCACGCCCTCCATCCTGAGTACGCTCACGAACAACCTGCCGGACTCGGATCCCGAGGAGACCGGAGAATGGGTTGAATCGTTCGACGCCCTGGTGCGTGAGCAGGGCACGGAGCGCGCTCAGTTCGTCATGCGCTCCCTGCTGCAGCGGGCCGGGGCCCAGTCCGTGGGCGTCCCCATGGTCACGACCACCGACTACGTGAACACCATCCCGGCCGATCAGGAACCCGAGTACCCGGGCAACGAGGAGTACGAGCGCGCCTACCGCCGCGCCATGCGGTGGAACGCCGCGATCATGGTGCACCGCGCGCAGCGGGCCGACATCGGCGTCGGCGGCCACATCTCCACCTACGCCGGCGCGGCGACCCTGTACGAAGTCGGCTTCAACCACTTCTTCCGCGGCAAGGACCACCCGGGCGGCGGCGACCAGGTGTTCTTCCAGGGACATGCCTCACCGGGCATGTACGCCCGCGCGTTCATGGAAGGCCGTCTCACCGAAGAGGATCTGGACGGCTTCCGCCAGGAGAAGTCCAAGGAGGGCCACGCGCTCTCCTCGTACCCGCATCCCCGCTTGATGCCCCACTTCTGGGAGTTCCCCACGGTCTCCATGGGCATCGGCCCCATGAACGCCATCTACCAGGCGCAGGCGAACCGCTACCTCCAGGACCGCGGCCTCAAGGACACGAGCGACCAGCAGGTGTGGGCGTTCCTCGGCGACGGCGAGATGGACGAGCCGGAGAGCCGTGGTCTTCTCCAGCTCGCGGCGAACGAGGGGCTCGACAACCTCAACTTCGTGATCAACTGCAACCTCCAGCGCCTCGATGGCCCGGTGCGGGGCAACGGAAAGATCATGCAGGAGCTCGAGGCGTTTTTCCGGGGCGCGGGCTGGAACGTCATCAAGGTCGTCTGGGGCCGCGAGTGGGATGACCTGCTGGCGAAGGACCGGGACGGTTCGCTGGTGAACATCATGAACGACACCGTCGACGGCGATTACCAGACGTTCAAGGCGGAGAACGGCGCGTTCATCCGCGAGCACTTCTTCGGGCGCAGCGCCCAGACGAAGGAGCTGGTCTCCGACCTCACCGACGACCAGATCTGGAACCTCAAGCGCGGCGGTCATGACTACCGCAAGGTGTACGCGGCCTACAAGGCGGCCACCGAGTTCAAGGGCAAGCCGACCGTCATCCTCGCGAAGACCGTCAAGGGCTACGGCCTGGGCGCGCACTTCGAGGCCCGGAACGCCACCCACCAGATGAAGAAGCTGACCATGGAGGACCTCAAGGCCTTCCGCGATCTGCTCCGCATCCCGGTCAGCGACGAGGTCCTCGAGAAGGACCTCTACCGCCCGCCGTACTACCACCCCGGCATGGACGCCCCCGAGATCGAGTACATGATGGAGCGCCGCTCGGCTCTGGGCGGGTCCGTTCCGGAACGCCGACCGGACCATGTCCCCGTGACGCTCCCGGACGCGAAGTCCTACGAGATCGCCAAGAAGGGCTCCGGCAAGCAGAAGGCCGCCACCACCATGGCCTTCGTCCGCATGCTCAAGGATCTCCTCCGGGACAAGGACTTCGGCAAGCGCCTGGTCCCCGTGGTCCCGGACGAATCCCGCACCTTCGGCATGGACGCGTTCTTCCCGACGGCCAAGATCTACAACCCCAAGGGCCAGAACTACCTGTCCGTGGACCGCGAACTGGTCCTCGCCTACAAGGAGTCCCCGCTCGGCCAGCTGATCCACCCGGGCATCAACGAGGCGGGCGCCGTCGCCGCCTTCACCGCGGCCGGGACCGCCTATGCCACGCACGGCCAGCCCCTGGTGCCGATCTACGTGTTCTACTCGATGTTCGGTTTCCAGCGCACCGGCGACTCCTTCTGGGCCGCGGCGGACCAGATGACGCGTGGCTTCATCATCGGCGCCACCGCCGGCCGCACCACGCTCACCGGCGAGGGACTCCAGCACGCCGACGGCCACTCGCCGCTGCTCGCGAGCACGAACCCCGCCGTCGTGACGTATGACCCGGCGTACGGCTACGAGATCGCCCACATCTTCCGCGACGGTCTCGAGCGCATGTACGGCCCGGACTCCGAGGACCGCAACCTCATGTACTACCTCACGGTGTACAACGAGCCCATCACCCAGCCGGCCGAGCCGGAGAACCTCGACGTCGAGGGCGTCCTCAAGGGGATCTACAAGGTCGCCCCCGCGGAGGATGCCGAGGGCAAGCCGCGAGCCCAGATCCTCGCCTCGGGCGTCTCCGTCCCGTGGGCCCTGGACGCCCAGCGGATCCTCGCCGAGCACTGGGGCGTGGCCGCGGACGTCTGGAGCGTCACGAGCTGGAACGAACTGCGCCGCGACGGCCTGGCCGCCGAGGAACACGGATTCCTCAACCCGGGCGAGGAACCGCGGGTGCCGTTCGTGACCCGGCAGCTCGAGGGCGCCGAGGGTCCCGTGGTGGCCGTGTCCGACTACATGAAGGCCGTGCCGGATCAGATCCGCCAGTTCATCCCGAACGAGTACGGCGTCCTCGGCGCGGACGGCTTCGGCTTCTCCGACACCCGCCAGGCAGCCCGCCGCTTCTTCAAGAACGACACCCACTCCGTGGTGGTCAAGACCCTGCAGATGCTCGCCCGTCAGGGCAAGGTCGACCCCCAGGCCCCGGCCCAGGCGATCGAGAAGTACAGCCTCCTCGACGTGACCGCCGGAACCACGGGAGGCGCGGGCGGCGACGCCTGATCCACCTGACGCGACTGACGCGCCGAGACGCCAAAGGTGCCCGTATCCGCGAGGAATACGGGCACCTTTCGGCGTCTCGCGGGAAGGACTTAGGGTGACAGCATGACCCCGAGCACAGCGGCCACGGCCGTCCTCCTCGCCGCGGGCGCCGGGACCCGTCTGGGCCTCGGCCCCAAGGCGCTGCTGCGACGCCACGGCACTCCCCTGGTGGACCATCTCGCGACCGTGCTGCACGACGGCGGCTGCCAGGGCGTCGTCGTGGTGCTGGGCGCGGAGGCCGGGCGGGTGCGCGAGGAGGCCGCGCTGACGGACTGCGCCGTCGTGGTCAACGACGACTGGCCCAGCGGCATGGGAGGCTCGCTGAAGGCCGGGCTCGCGGCCGTGCCGCCGGGGCATCACGCGCTGGTCGCCCTGGTGGACCAGCCGGCGCTCACCGCGGAGGCCGTCGCCGCGCTGCTGGCCGCACACCGGCCGGGGCGCGTGACCGCCGCGGCGTACCCCGACGCGTCGGGAGAGCTGAAACGAGGGCATCCGGCGCTGTTCGACGCGTCGCTGCTGGCCGCCGTCGCGGACTCGGCGCACGGCGACGCCGGGGCCCGGGACTTCCTCCCGCGCGCGTCCGGAATTGGTGGACCTGGTCGATTGCCGGGTCTGGGGCGACGGGCGGGACGTGGACACCCCCGCGGATCTGCCGCTGCTGGAAGGGTGACTTCTGGAACGCGGACTTCTGAAACGCTGACGGCCGAACCGTGAACGTGCCGGGGCCCGGGACCTGAGGTCCCGGGCCCCCGTCGGGCAGTGACTTACACCAGCGTCAGACCCGCCTCCTTGAGCCCCAGGTACACGGCGTCCTGGGTCAGCGGCAGCGTGCTGAACCGGACCCCCGTCGCCTGGCGGATCGCATTGGACAGGGCCGGAGCCACCGGGTTGAAGGGGCTCTCACTCATGGACTTGGCGCCCAGCGGGCCCGTGGAATCCTCGGTCTCGGCGAAGTACACCTCACTCCGAGGCGTGTCCGCGAAGGTCGGGATGTGGTACTGCCGCAGGATGTCGGTGTAGACGCGTCCGGTGTCGTCGACCCGCACCGCCTCGTACAGCGCCGCGCCCAGCGCCTGCGCGATCCCGCCCTCCACCTGCCCCCGGCACTGGCGCGGATTGACGACCTTGCCGGCGTCGGCGGCCTGGACGCTCTGGAGGATGCGGATCTCGCCCGTCACGCGGCTGACCGCCACCCGGAAGCCGTGCACATTGAAGGCGACGGAGCGCGGCGTGCCACCCCATTCGCCGTCGGCCACCAGGGACAGACCGCGCTCGACGGCGGCGGCGTGCAGCCGCTCGAGGCTCACCGTGCCGCCGGGGTGGGCGACGCCGTCGGGCCCCAGGACGCAGTCCTCCACCGGGGCGCCCAGCAGGTCGGCGCCCAGCGTACGGAGCCGGTCCGCGAGCTCCGTGGCCGCCGCGAGCGTGGCCTTGCCCGCCACCACGGTCCCGGTGGACCCGAAGGCCCCGGTGTCATGCCGGGTGTTCGCCGTGTCCGCCTGGCGGTAGTCGACGGCGTCGGTGCTGGTGCCGAGCGCCTCAGCGGCGAGCTGGGTGTGCACGGTGGTGGTGCCGTTGCCGAACTCGGCCGTCCCGAACTCCACGAGGTACCGGCCGTCGGCCCCGAGTGAGACCCGGCTGTGGGAGAAGTGCCCGCGCGGCGGGACCGTGTCGATCATGGACAGCGCACTCCCCTCCCCCACGAGCCATTCCTCGCCGAGCTCCGTGCCGAACGACGCCTCCCGTTCGGCGCCGCGGCGCAGGGCGTCCTCGGCGAGCTGCACGCACTGGTCCAGACCGTAGCTGCCGTAGAGCACGTCCTCCTCGGGTTCGCTGTGCGAGGAGAGCATGGGGTCGCCCTTCCGGACCATGTTCTTCCGGCGGAACTCCCAGGGGTCCATGCCGATCCCGTGGGCCAGCTCGTCCATGGCGGATTCGACCGCGAAGATCATCTGGCTGAGGCCGTAGCCGCGGAAGGCGCCGGAGGGCAGGGTGTGGGTGTAGACGGCCTGGGCGTCGAGCCGCTTGTTGGCGCAGTTGTAGACCGCCACGGACTCGCCGCAGCCGTGGAACATGACGCCCGGGCCGTGGTTGCCGTACGCCCCGGTGTTCGTCAGAACGTCGAGCTGGAGCGCCGTCAGCGTGCCGTCCCGGCGGGCCGCGGCCTTGAGCCGGATGTGGAACGGGTGGCGCGTGGTGGTGGCCGTGAACTGCTCGGAACGGGTGAATTCGAGCTGCACGGGCACCCCGAGTTCCAGGGCGGCCAGAGCGGCGAGGTCCTCGGTGATGACCTCCTGCTTCCCGCCGAAACCGCCGCCGACGCGGCCTGTCAGGACCCGGACGCTGTCCCGCGGCCGGTCGAAGATCCGGGCCAGGGTGCGCTGTGCCAGGAACGGCACCTGGGTGGAGGAGCGCACCGTGAGCACGCCGTCCTCCACCCAGGCGATGGAGCAGTGGGTCTCCAGCGCCACGTGCTGGACACGATGGGTCCGGTACTCCTTCTCGTGGACCACGTCCGCCGTGGCGAACGCGGCGTCCACGTCCCCCAGCTCGGAGTGCAGTTCGGCCAGGACGTTGTCCTGCGGCCGGGAGATCCGGGCGACGGCGCCGTCCTTTTCCCCGTGCACCGTGGGCGCCCCGGGCAGGATGGCCTCCTCCGGCGTGAACACGGCGGGCAGCACCTCGTACTCGACCTCGAGGGCCCGGACCCCCGCTTCGGCGGACTGAACGGAATCGGCGACGACGGCGGCCACCCGCTGCCCGACGAACCGCACCACGGTGTCCAGCATGCGCATGTCATCCGGGTCGTCCTCCACCAGCTCGTGCTGCGCGGTGGAGTAGAGGAGGTCCGGGACGTCCTCATGCGTGAAGACGCGTACGACGCCGGGCACGGCCAGGGCGGCCGACGTGTCGATCGAGACGATCCGGGCGTGCGCGTGCGGCGAGCGCAGGAGCTTCATGTGCAGCAGTCCCGGGAAGTCCGCGGGATCCACGTCCAGGGTGTACTGCACGGCGCCCGTGACGACGCCCGGCCCGGCCGGGGCGGGGACGTTGTCCCCCATGCCGCCGCTGTGACCGCGGTTCTCGCCGTCGGCGTCGCCCCGGATCGCATCCTCGATGGCCCGGTAGCCGGTGCAGCGGCAGAGGTTGCCCTTCAGGTTCCGGGGCAGGTCCAGCTTCTGTTCTTCGGAGAAGGTGGCGCTGGTCATGATCATGCCCGCCGTGCAGAAGCCGCATTGGAAGCCCTGGGTCTCCAGGAACTGGCGCTGCATCGGGTGGAGGGCGCCGGCGTCACCCGGGGAGTCTGCGTCGTGGTCGCCGTGCGAGCCGTGCGAGCAGGTGGCGGCGAGGCCCTCGATGGTCGTCACCTCGTGGCCTCCGGCGAGCGCGGCCGGGTAGAGGCACGAATGCACGGGCTTGCCGTCGACGTGCACGGTGCAGGCGCCGCAGTCGCCGCCGTCGCAGCCCTTCTTCACGCCGGTGTTGCCCTGTTCGCGCAGGAAGGTCCGGAGGCACTGCCCGGCGCGCGGTTCGGCCGTGGCGGGGCCGCCGTTGATGACGATCTGCGGCTCAGACTCCACGCCCAGTGCTGTCCCCAGTCCCGTCCCCACCGCTGAGTTCGTGGGTTCCGTGTGAGTTCGCGGATCTTGCCCGCGAATTCGACCGGAATCCACGAACTCGCCCGAGGTGGGCGGGTCGCCGAGCGCGTCCAGGCCGATCGCGGCGAGCTCCGCGGACGCCTCCTTGGGCGCGACGGGCGGCCAGAAATCGCCGGACACGACGACGCCGTCCCCGCCTCCTGCGGTCGCTGCACCGCCCAGCTCGGCCAGGATCTCGCGCGCCAGGCGCAGCGTCATGTCCCGGCGCCACGCGGGAAGCCCGTGGATGTCGTCGTGCCAGAGCGCGTCCGGGACCACCGTCACGATGTCCCGGGTCAGGGCCGACGCGTCCGGGAGGGACGGCGCTCCCGCCGTCCCCTCGTACCGCAGCTGAACGGGCCGCTTCGTGGACGCCGTGATCGTCAGGACGAAGGTCCCGTCCTCGTCCAGGCGCCCGATCAGCAGCACGCCGGACCGGCCGAGCTTGCTGAGCGAGAGGCGCCGGAACGCCACCCGGGCGCGCAGGGCCGTCGCGGGCAGGAAGACGCTCCGCAGCAGTTCACCGGGGGCCAGGACGTTCCGCGCGTCGCCGGTCACGAAGTCGGCGACCGGCACCCGGCGTGACGTTCCGTCCGGGGAGAGGATCAGCGCGACGCCGTCGAGCCCTGCGGTCAGGGAGATCATGGGACCGGCGGGCAGGGAGGTGCAGAGGTTGCCGCCCAGGGTGGACATGTTCCAGATCTTGAAGGACGCCACGAAGGAGTCGCAGGCGGGGCGGAACAGCGCGAGGCCCGGCCAGTCGGCGCGGCCGGTCAGTTCGCCGGGCAGCGCGTACACGCGGGCCACCGTGCACGTGGCGGCGAGTTCGAGCCCGTCCTCGTGCACGGTCACCGGCTCCCAGCCGGCGTCGTGCAGACTCAGCAGCCTCTTCAGGGTGCTGCTCCCGTAGGAGTACAGGACCGTCCCGCCGGCCAGCCACGCATCCCCGTCACGCCACTGCGCCGGGTCGGCCGTGGGCACCACCTGCTCGATGGTGTTCATGTCCATGTCGTCCTCCTTACTGCGATGCCCCGGCGCCGGAACGGTGCTTCGTCGCGCCGTCCCGCCGCCGGTGGCAGGGTCTTTCCGATGTGCCGGCCGTGAGCGCACGGCCTGGCGAGCTGGTCAGTGATGTGGTCAGTGATGCAGGGGGCCGCTCCCCCGCGAGAGGGAACCCGCCGTGCCGGGCGCGCCGTGCAGGACGCCCACCAGCTCCGCGGCGATCGACACCGCGACCTCCGCCGGGGTGACGGCGCCGAGGTCCAGTCCGATGGGTGAATGCAGCCGGTCCAGGAGACCAGATTCCAGTCCCTGGTCCACGAGGGACGCGCGGCGCTGCCGGTCGCTGCGCCGCGACCCGAGGGCCCCGACATAGGCCAGGTCCAGACGCAGCGCGGTGAGCAGCAGAGGGACGTCGAACTTGGGATCGTGGGGAGAGAACGAACAGCACACTGCGTTCGTCCAGCAGCCCCTCCTCGGCCTGGCGTTCCAGGTAGCGGTGCGGCCAGGTGCGCTCCACGGCGTCAGCCGGAGCGAACCGCGTCTGGGACACGAACCCGGGCCGGGCGTCGCACAGGGTGACGTGGAAGCCCAGGAGTTTCAGGACCGGGAGAAGCGCCTCGGAGAAGTCGTTCGCCCCGACCACCACGGCCCGCGGCGCGGGGAGCCGGCTTTCCACGAACAGCTCCAGCGGGCGCGTGCCGGCCTCGCCATCGTGGCAGCCTTCGGGCGGCGCCACCCGGACGAGCCCGGAGCGGCCCTGCCGGAGCAGCGGCTCCACCTGAGTGCGGGCCCGGGCCAGGAGTTCCTCCTGGATCGGCTCGGGTGCGGCCCCCAGACCGAGCAGGCCCACCCAGGCCTCCCGGGCGATGCCGGCCCCCGACGACGGCGCGGCCAGCGTCACTGCGGGCGCGCCGTCGTCGTCGAGGCGGCGCAGCAGCGCCACCGGCGCGGAGGCGAGGGCCATCCGCTCGGGCTCGCTGAGCCGGCTCAGGTGGATTTCCAGCTCCCCGCCGCAGGTCAGTCCCACCGCGAACGCGTCCTCGGCGCTGTAGCCGAAGCGTTCGCGACGAGCCCTGCCGCAGGCCAGGACCTCCTGCGCCGCGGCCACCACGGCGCCCTCGACACAGCCTCCGGAGAGACTGCCGAGGATGCCGCCTCCCGCGGCGACGAGCATGGACGTCCCCGCGGGGCGCGGTGTGGAACCGCTGGTGGCCACGATGGTCGCGACCACCAGGTCCTCGCCGTCGCGGGCGGGGGCCCAGCCGTCGAAATGCCGTCCGAGTTCCAGCACCGCGCTCCTCCTTTCCTCAAGGTTCCTTCTCACGTGCGGGGCGTCCGGCGCCGGTGCGCCGGATGTTCCTGTCAGGATGCCCCCTGCGGGGCGGTTCCCGTCAGACGCCCATCAGCGTGTTGATCGGGCCGCGGGCGAAGTAGACCAGGAATCCCACGGTCACCACCCACATGAGCCAGTGGACCTTGCGGGCCTTCCCGGAGGCCGTGGCGACCACGGTCCAGGAGATGAAGCCCGCCCCGATGCCGTTCGCGATCGAGTAGGTCAGCGGCATGGTCACGATGGTCAGGAACGCGGGCAGGGCCACGGAGAACTTGTCCATCCGGATCTCGCGGATCTGGGACATCATGAGGGCGCCCACCACCACGAGCGCTCCGGCCGCCACTTCGAGCGGGACCACGGACGTCAGCGGGGTCAGGAACATCGAGCCGATGAACAGCAGGCCCGTGACGATCGACGCGAGGCCGGTGCGTGCGCCTTCGCCGATGCCGGCGGCCGAGTCGATATAGACGGTGTTCGAGGAGCCGCTGTTGAGGCCACCCGCCACCGCGCCGAAGCCTTCCACGATGAAGGCGCTCTTCAGCCGCGGGAAGGTGCCGTCCTTGTAGGACAGTCCCGCGCTCTTCGCCAGGCCGGTCATGGCGCCCATGGCGTCGAAGAAGTTGGTGAAGACCAGGGTGAAGACGAGCATGGTCGCGGCCAGACCGCCGATCCGGCCGAACGCCCCGAAGAAATCGACCTGGCCCACCAGGGACAGATCCGGCACGGAGACCAGCTGTCCCGAGATGACCGGGGTGTTCAGGTGCCAGCCGCCCGGGTTGTCGGGTCCGGCGGCGCCGATGTGGAAGACCTGTTCCGCCACGACCGCCAGGATGGTGGCCACGACGATCCCGATCAGGAGACCGCCCTGCACCTTGCGCGCCACGAGGACGCTCATGAGGAGCAGCCCGATGATGAACACGAGCGTGGGGATGGTGGCGATGGACCCGTCGGTGCCGAGCTGGACCGGCGGACCGCCGGGGGTGCGCGTCACGAAACCGGAGTCCACGAAGCCGATGAAGGCGATGAACAGACCGATGCCGACCGTGATCGCAGCCTTGAGTTCCTTGGGCACGGCCTTGAAGATGGCCGTCCGGGCGCCGGTGATGCCGAAGAGGACGATCAGGATGCCGTTGATGACCACGAGGCCCATGGCTTCGGGCCAGGTGACCTCGTGGATGACGGAGACGGCCAGGAAGGAGTTGATCCCGAGACCCGCGGCGAGGCCGAACGGGAGCCGCGCCACCAGACCGAAGATGATGGTCATGACGCCGGCGGTCAGGCCGGTGACGGCCCCGACCTGGAGGGCGGGAAGCCAGCCTCCGAGGACGTCCCGCGGGGCGCGGTCCGCCGAGAAACCGCCCAGGATGAGCGGGTTGAGCACCACGATGTAGGCCATGGTGAAGAACGTGACCACGCCGCCGCGGATCTCACGGGCCACCGTGGAGCCGCGCCGGGTGATCTCGAAGAAGCGGTCCAGGGGGCTCGTGCCGCCCGGAGTGCCGCTCGTCTGGGCAGGTCCGCCGGACGGGCCGGCCTTCTTGCCCCGTGCGCTGGTGTTCCCTGAATTCCCGCCGTGAGTACCGGACTGGGTTGAGGTGATGGACATCGGGACGCCTCCCTCAGTAATCGATCCGGGAGTCGAGCGTGTTCCAGGTGGTGAAGGGGTCCATGCGCTGGGGGCCTTCGGCGTCCAGCTCGGCCCGGATCACCGGCATGATGCCGCGGGTCTCCGGCTTGTCGAAGTAGTCGTAGAAGACGGCGTCGTCGAAGCCTGCGGAGGCCGCGTCATGGCGGTCCGCCGCGAAGACCACGCGGGAGACGCGGGCCCAGAGTGCGGACGCGAGGCACATGGGGCACGGCTCGCAGCTCGTGTAGAGGGTGGCGCCGCTGAGGTCGAAGGTCCCGAGCGCCGCACAGGCGGTGCGGATGGCGGTGACCTCGGCGTGGGCCGTGGGATCGTTGGTGGCGGTGACGCGGTTGACGCCGTCGAAGCGGTGACCGTCGGAGGTGACGATCAGGGCGCCGAACGGGCCTCCGTTGTTGAGGACGTTGTCTGTGGCCAGCTGGACTGCGGCGGCCAATTCCTTGGTGGCGGTGGTGCTCATCTCAGAGACTCCCTTGCGAAGGCTGGATCCGGCCGCGCGGAAGCCACTGAGAGCTGCGCGGGCTTCGTCGACCAGGATCCAACGTTGTGCTGTGAAGGATTTGTTGTAACGCCTGGTAGATAGCGTCCCGTGTTCGGGGTGCCCGCCTTTGGCAGGAACGAATCTAGCAGAGGACCTGTGAGCTGCGCCACACTTTTTTGAAATTTGATTTCCATCTTGTGGAACAATGCGGCTGAGCTGGGAGGACACCGTCCCCTTGATGTTTCCGCGTCTCCAGCAAGGCGGTCATGATTGACCGCGAACCGGCCCGGCCCTACCCTGATGACACCTGGATCAGCAGACAGGCCATAACTGAGCTGGCACACATTCCCCGCACGGAAGGAAGCCAGCCATGAGCCGGATCTGGATCAAGAACCCCCTCGCCGCTTACACCGCCACGGAGCAGGATGCCGGCGGCGGCATCGTCACCAAGGACGGCGTGATCGCCGAGATCCTCGCCTCGGGCCAGAGCCCCGCGACGCCGGTCGACGAGACGTTTGACGCCTCCGCCCACGTGGTCACGCCGGGCCTGATCAACACGCACCACCACTTCTACCAGACGCTCACGCGCGCCTGGGGACCGGCCGCGAACGCCAAACTGTTCCCGTGGCTGAAGAACCTCTATCCGGTCTGGGCGCGGCTCACCCCGGAGAGCCTGGAGCTCGCGGTCACCGCGGCCCTGGCGGAGCTGCTCCTCTCGGGCTGCACGACGGCGGCGGATCACCACTACGTCTTCCCCGCCGGTCTCGACGACGCCATCGACATCGAGGCCGGCGCCGTCCGCAGCCTCGGCATGCGCGCGACCCTCACCCGCGGCTCCATGACGCTCGGCGAGAAGGACGGCGGACTCCCGCCGCAGAGCGTGGTCCAGGACGGCGACACCATCCTGGCGGACGCCGAACGGCTGATCGACACCTATCACTCCACCGCCCGCGACGCCGACCTCCACATCGCGCTCGCCCCCTGCTCGCCGTTCTCGGTCACGCGGGAGATCATGACAGAGAGCGCCGACCTCGCCGCACGCCGGGGCGTCCGACTGCACACCCACCTCGCCGAGACCCTCGACGAGGAGGACTTCTGCCGGGAGATGTTCGGCCTGCGCACCGTGGACTACCTCGAAAGCGTCGGCTGGCTGGGGCCGCAGAGCTGGCTCGGCCACGGCATCCACTTCGACGACGCCGAGGTGGCCCGGCTGGGCGCCGCGGGCACCGGCGTCGCGCACTGCCCGACGTCGAACATGCGTCTTGCCTCCGGCATCGCCCGGGTGGTCGAGCTGGAGGACGCGGGAGCTCCCGTGGGCCTCGGCGTGGACGGTTCGGCCAGCAACGACGCGTCGAACATGATCCAGGAGGCCCGGCAGGCCCTCTATCTGCAGCGGCTGCGGTACGGCGCGGACATCCCCGTGGAGCGCGCGCTCGGCTGGGCGACGCTCGGATCTGCACGCGTGCTCGGGCGGGATGCCGACCTGGGCTCCCTCGAGGTGGGCAAGCAGGCCGATCTGGCGTTCTTCCGCCTCGACGGACTCCGCTTCTCCGGCAGCCACGATCCGCTCGCGGCCCTGCTGCTCTGCGGCGCCGACCGTGCCGACCGCGTCATGGTCGGCGGACAGTGGCGCGTGGTGGACGGCGAGATCCCAGGTCTGGATCTGGAGGACCTCATCCGCCGGCACAGCGCCGCCGCGCGCCGGATCATCTCCGTCTGACGGCACACCCACCTGGTCCCGCACACCGAAGAACCCCCGGGCGTCGTCGACCGGGGGTTCTCAGGGTTCGGGGCGAGTTCGGACTCTGGAGCCAGTGCCTCAGGAACCGGAGGCGGGCTTACGGAAGAAGGGCAGACCCTTGACCCAGCGGTTGGCGGGGCGGCCCTTGGCAGCCTCCGCTTCGCGGGCCCGGCGATAGGCCGGCAGGCAGAAGTCGGGATCGGTGCCGCCGAGCGGCAGGTAGAACTCCTGAGTGCGGGCCTGAGCCGCGAGTTCGTGAATCCGTGTGGTGCTGCTGCGATCCTGCATGATCTACTCCTTACCGTTCGCCCAGGGTCCGCATCGAGCGGACGATCCGTAGCTGATGTTCCGCTTACTTCCGTATTGCGGAAGAACTTTTCTGTTCTACGAAAAGTCTACGGAGGGGCCCCCGGGGCCGTCAAGACCCCCTCCGGGGACGTCATCAACGGCCACTGTCACAATCGCCTCTTTTGAATCAGTCAGAAAATGTGATTTACAACACCGGAAACCCGGGTCTAGGATGAGTCTCAATTCGTGACGCAGATCACGAATACCTGAGAGCAGCAGGCAGGGTCGTAATGAGCTGGCATCCACGGATGTCGGCTCATTTTTTTGTGCCGGGATCCGCCAACAGGCGCCGCACGGCGCACGACACGACAACGGTGGACTGAGCATCCATCAGGAAAGTTGGGACAAGACCATGAGCAACAACATCGTCCTCGGCAAGAACCAGTACGGCAAGGCGGAGAACCGCGTCGTCAAGATCACCCGCGACACGGACCGCCACGAGATCGAGGATCTCAACGTCACCTCGCAGCTCCGCGGCGACTTCACCGCGGCGCACATCGACGGCGACAACGCCCACGTGGTCCCCACCGACACCCAGAAGAACACCGTCTTCGCCTTCGCCCGTGACGGCATCGGCTCCCCCGAGGAATTCCTCATCCGCCTGGCCAACCACTTCACCGGTGAGTTCGAGTGGGTCACGGGCGGCCGCTGGGAAGCCGAGCAGTTCGCCTGGGAGCGCATCCTCGCCGGCGGTGAGGAGCACAACCACTCCTTCGTCCGCAAGGGCCAGGAAGTGCGCAACGCCGTCGTCACCAAGGACGGCGACGACCTTTACGTCATCTCCGGCCTGAACGACCTCACGGTCCTCAAGTCCACCCAGTCCGGCTTCGTGGGCTACCCGAAGGACAAGTACACCACCCTGCAGGAGACCACGGACCGCATCCTGGCCACCGACGTCTCGGCCCGCTGGCGCTACCGCAACGACGCCGTCGCCGAGGGTGGCATCGACTACAACGCCACCTACGAGTCCGTGAAGGCCCTCCTCCTGGAAGGCTTCTCCGAGGAGTACTCCTACGCGCTGCAGCAGACCCTGTTCCAGATGGCGCAGAAGGTCTTCGCGGCACACCCGGAGATCGACGAGCTGCGGTTCTCCACTCCGAACAAGCACCACTTCGTGGTGGACCTGTCCCCGTTCGGTCTCGACAACCCCGGCGAGGTCTTCTTCGCCGCGGACCGCCCGTACGGCCTGATCGAGGCCAACTTCGAGCGCGAGACCATCTCCGACCCGGGCAACGCCTGGGACGGCATCGTCGGCTTCTGCTGATCCCCTGACTCGCCCGGGCTGCGCGCCACCAGCGCCCCTCGTGCCTGCTCTGCACCGAGGCGGCCGCGAGCGCAGCCCGGGTGACACCCCCTCCCGGAGCGCACCCACCCGGCGACCCGGCGTCGTCGTTCCCTTGATCTTGTGACCGTTTCCGGCAATGGCGCCGGAACGCGCCGCACCACCTTCCCAGGCCCCCGGTGCCCCCACCGATGCCGGCCGATCGTCGCAACGCCGCGGCACCCCATCAATCATTAGGCAGACAGGAAGTCTGAAATGAGTGCAACAACCGTCAAACCCACCACCCGGCCGGAGGATGAGCGCCTCTCCCTCGGCAGCACCTTCGCGTACGGATTCCAGCACGTCCTCACCATGTATGGCGGGATCATCGCGCCGCCGCTCGTCATCGGCCAGGCCGCGGGCCTCAAGCCGGACGAGATCGGCGTCCTGATCGCCAGCTGTCTGTTCATGGGCGGCGCGGCGACCCTCCTCCAGACCCTCGGCATCAAGTTCTTCGGCTCGCAGCTCCCGCTGGTGCAGGGCGTGTCCTTCGCGGGCGTCGCCACCATGGGCGCGATCGTCTCCCAGGGCGGCGGTCTCCCGGCCGTGTTCGGCTCGGTGATCGTGGCCTCGATCATCGGGCTCGTGATCGCACCGCTCTTCTCGCAGATCCTGCGCTTCTTCCCGCCGGTGGTGACCGGCACCGTGATCACCACCATCGGCCTCACGCTGATGCCGGTGGCCGCCAACTGGGTCATGGGCGGCAACGCCAAGGCCGACAACTACGGCAGCATGGCCAACGTCGGGCTCGCGGGCCTGACCTTCGTGATCGTCCTGGTCCTCTCCAAGGTCGGCAGCGCCACCATCTCGAGGCTCTCCATCCTGCTGGCCATGGTGATCGGCACGATCATCGCCGTGTTCACGGGCCAGGCCAACTTCTCCAACGTGGGCAACGGACCGATCTTCGCGTTCCCGACCCCGTTCGCCTTCGGCCTGCCGACATTCAACGTGGCCGCCATCATCTCCATGTTCATCGTGATCCTGGTGACGCTGACCGAGACCAGCGCGGACATCATCGCCGTCGGTGAGATCGTCGGCACCAAGGTGGACCGCAAGCGCGTGGCCGATGGTCTCCGTGCGGACATGATCTCCAGCGCCGTCTCCCCGGTGTTCGGTTCCTTCACTCAGAGCGCCTTCGCCCAGAACGTGGGTCTGGTGGCCATCACGGGCATCAAGAGCCGCTTCGTGGTCAGCGCCGGCGGTGTCATCCTGATCGTCCTCGGTCTGCTCCCCGTCATGGGCCGCGTGGTGGGCGCCGTGCCCATGCCGGTCCTCGGCGGCGCGGGCATCGTCCTCTTCGGCACGGTGGCCGCCTCCGGCATCCGCACCCTGTCCACGGTGGACTACAAGGGCAACATGAACCTCATCATCGTGGCGTCCTCGCTGGGCTTCGGTCTGCTGCCGGTGGTCAAGCCGGACATCTACCACGCTTTCCCGGACTGGTTCGTGACCATCTTCCACTCCGGCATCAGCTCGGCCGCCCTCATGGCGATCCTGCTGAACCTCCTGTTCAACTACTTCAAGACCGGCAACTCCAAGAACTCCTCGGTGTTCGTGGCCGGCACGGACCGCGTCCTCACCCCGCAGGACCTCCGCGGCTTGCGGGAGGGTGACCGCTTCGAGAACGGCAAGCTGATCGACTGCGACGGCAAGGAAGTCAAGGTCGAATCCGGCGGGGCCCACTAGCGCCGTCCTTGTCCTCCACGCGAGGGAACAGCTGATGCCCGGAAGATGTGCTCTTCCGGGCATCAGCTGTTCCCTCGCGGAGTGGAAGGCTCCCAACCGGCCTTCAGCAGCGCTTCCCGGACACGCACGACGGCGAACGGCCGGCTTCCCTTGAGGTCACCGTGGCCGATCCGCACCTCCGTCCACCCGGCTTCCTCGGTCAGCCGCTGACGCTCGAAGTCGCGACGGAACTGCGCGGAGTCCCGGTGAGTCTCGCCGTCGTACTGGAGGGAAAGCCGCCACCCCGGATAGGCGAGATCCGGCCAGACGCACGGTCCTCGCCAGGGGAGATCGAGAGCGTGATTGAGCACGGGTTCCGGCAGGCCGTGATCGGCCAGCGCCAGCCGGAGAAAGGTCTCCTGGGCGGAATCCGCGCCGGCCCTGATGAGGTCCAACGCTGCTCGGGCGTTCTTCACCCCGCGTTTTCCCGGATGCGCCGCGACGACACGTCGGAGGTCGGCCGTGGTGCACAGGGGGATTTTCGGGCGTGGGTGGGATTCCGGATGCTCGCTGACGAAGTAGTCCCCCACGGCGACGAGGTCATGAAGTGGGAGCAGTTCGGCCAGGTCAAGGAACGTACGCGCCGGGGAGGTCACCCGCACACCCTCCGTCACGACCACCTCACCCGGAGCGAAGCTCAGCTTCCGGCCGGTGACCCGCCTCCGCCGCGGCTGCCCGGAGCCACGCGACCGCGCCAGTCGGATCTCAGCCGAGGCCTGGATCCAGAAGGGCAAAGGCGCACCCCAGATCCCAGCAGCGCTGAGGTCCACCAACGTGACCGAGGGGTCGAGTTCCGTGTAGGCGCGCAGAGCGTCCGCGTGAGACTCCACCGGCCCCGAAGGAATTCGGATCCCTCGCGACGGAGCGTGCAGATCCGACCCGTGGGTCCGTTTCCGTGGAACACCCAGCCGGTCGGAATGCGGGAGAGCGAAGGAGGTGCTCACCAACTCGGGTGGCAGGGATGTAGGGCGGCGGGGCATGCCTCATTCTGCCCACCCGCACACACCTCGCGAGACGTTATCCACAGGATCACGAAGCCCCACACCGCGAAGTCACAGATGGCGCCCCTAAAACCTCTCGGTAGGGGCGCCATCTGTGACTTCGCGTGGGGAGGGAGAGAGGGTCAGACCCGGTTGAACTCCTGGGACAGGGCGTGGGCGGCCTCCGTCAGCATCGGGACGGCCCGCTCGGAGAACGCCTGGTCCACGCGGGTGATCGGGCCGGAGACCGAGATGGCGCACGGGGTCGGCGCGTTCGGCACGGCCATGGCGAAGCACCGCACGCCGAGCTCCTGCTCCTCCTCGTCGATCGAGTAGCCGCGTTCGCGGATCAGGGCGAGGTCGTCCAGCAGGGCCTCGACGGACCCCAGGCTCTTGACGGTGGGCGTCGGCATCCCGGCGCGCTGCACGATCCCGCGCACGGTCTCGTCGTCGAGCTGAGCGAGGATCGCCTTGCCCACACCGGTCGCGTGCATGTGGGCACGGCGGCCCACTTCGGTGAACATGCGCATGGCGTGCGGCGAGGGCACCTGAGCGACGTAGATGATCATGTCCGTGTCCAGCACCGCCATGTTCGCGGTCTCGCCGAGACGGTCCACCAGGAACTTGAGCTGCGGGCGCGCGACGGCGCCGAGCTGCATCGAGGCCGCCTCGCCGAGGCGGATCAGCCGCGGGCCGAGGGCGTAGCGCCGGTTGGGCAGCTGCCGGATGTAGCCGAGCGACACGAGGGTCCGCAGGAGCCGGTGGATCGTGGGCAATGGCAGATCCGTGGAGGAGGACAGCTCACTGAGCGTCACGTCTCCGCCCGCATCAGTGATGAGTTCCAGCAGTTCAAAGACCGCGTTCCACGGACTGAACTCCGCCTGAGGTCTTCTCCGCCATCTCAACTCCTTCCCGCTTCGTTGCGTATGGTGCGGTACCGTCCGGTAAATCTTATCCGCATAGTGGAAAGAGCCGTGGACCGTCTGCCTACCATCCAACAGTTAGAAACGGTCCAGAAGCAAGAGCAATTGCTCTTGTCTTTCCACTTTGTAGAGAATAATATCCATAATACGAAAACATCTCGCGGGAGGCTGACGCTCCGCGGGCCCAACACTGGAGGAGAATTCAATGGCGAATCCCAGCCCCGGAAATTCCATCACCCTGCGGGTCGAGGCCCCCTCGAGCTTCACCGCGACCAGCGAACTGGCCGCCGCCGTCGGCAACGCCGGCGCTGCCGTCACCGCACTGGACGTGGCGGAATCCCACCACAACACCATCGTCGTCGACGTCACCTGCAACACCACGGATGACGAGCACGCCAAGCGCGTCGAAGCCGCCCTGAACGCCCTCGACGGCGTCAAGGTCCTCCACGTCTCGGACCGCACCTTCCTCATGCACCTCGGCGGCAAGCTCGAGGTGGTCCCGAAGGTCCCGCTCCGCAACCGTGACGACCTGTCCCGCGCCTACACGCCCGGCGTCGCCCGCGTCTGCATGGCGATCGCCGAGGATCCCTCCGCCGCCCGCAACCTGACGGTCAAGCGCAACACGGTCGCCGTGGTGACCGACGGTTCCGCCGTCCTGGGCCTCGGCAACATCGGCCCGGCCGCCGCCCTCCCCGTCATGGAAGGCAAGGCCGCCCTGTTCAAGCAGTTCGCCAACGTCGACGCCTGGCCGGTCTGCCTGGACACCCAGGACACCGAGGAGATCATCCGCACCGTCAAGCTCCTGGCACCCGTCTTCGGCGGCGTGAACCTCGAGGACATCGCCGCTCCCCGCTGCTTCGAGATCGAGGCCCGCCTGCGCGACGAGCTCGACATCCCGGTCTTCCACGACGACCAGCACGGCACCGCGATCGTCACCCTCGCCGCCCTCGTCAACGCCCTGCGCGTGGTGGGCAAGAAGATCGAGGACGTCAAGATCGTGGTCTCGGGCGTCGGCGCCGCCGGCTCCGCCATCATCCAGCTCCTCAAGGCCCAGGGTGCGCAGCACATCATCGCCGCCGGCCGCTCCGGCGCCATCCACAAGGGTGAGAGCTACGACGACCACCACCGCACGTGGATCGCCACCAACACCAACGAAGAAGGCTTCTCCGGCAGCCTCCACGACGCGCTCGTGGGCGCCGACGTCTTCATCGGCGTCTCCGCTCCGAACATCCTCGCCGAGGAGCACGTGGCGTCCATGGCCGACGACGCGATCGTCTTCGCCATGGCCAACCCGACCCCCGAGGTGGACCCGGTCGTCGCGTCCAAGCACGCCGCCGTCGTCGCCACCGGGCGCAGCGACTTCCCGAACCAGATCAACAACGTGCTGGCCTTCCCGGGCCTGTTCCGCGGTCTTCTGGACGCCGGGGCCAGCGACATCACGCCGGACATGCTCGTCGCGGCCGCCGAGGCCATCGCCAACCGCGTGGCGGATGATGAACTCAACGCCAGCTACATCATCCCGAGCATCTTCGATCTTCAGGTGACCAAGGACGTCGCCGCGGCCGTCGCCGCTGCCGCCCACGCCAATTCGGCCGCTGCTGAGGCAGTGGCAGCCCTCTGACCGGCTGGGTAATCCAGCACTCGCCGTCCGGCCCCGCGGGGCCGGACGGCACCGTGGAGAAGTAAGGACAGCACATGACCATCACCGTCACCAACCCCCAGCCGGTGGAGCGCGCCGAGGAGATCCTCACCCCGGAAGCCCTCGCTTTCGTGGAGGCCCTGCACCAGAAGTTCGCGGCACGCCGCAATGAGCTGATCGACGCCCGCGTCACCAAGCGCGAGCAGGTCGCCAAGACCGGGACCCTGGACTTCCTTCCCGAGACCGCCGAGGTCCGCTCGGGCGACTGGAAGGTCGCCGAGGCCCCCGCGGCCCTGCAGGACCGCCGCGTCGAGATGACCGGACCCGCCTCGCCGGCCAAGATGGCCATCAACGCCCTGAACTCCGGCGCCAAGGTCTGGCTCGCCGACCTCGAGGACGCCAGCACCCCGACGTGGCACAACGTCATCGACGCGATCCTCAACCTGCGCGACGGCGCCCGCGGCACCCTCTCCTACACCTCCCCGGAGGGCAAGGAGTACCGGCTGCGCACGGATGCGCCGCTCGCCGTCGTCGTGACCCGTCCGCGTGGCTGGCACATGGACGAGAAGCACGTCCTGGTGGACGGCCAGGTCGCCGTGGGCGCGCTCGTGGACTTCGGTCTGCACTTCTTCCACGTGGCACAGCAGCTGATCGAAAACGGTCACGGCCCGTACTACTACCTCCCCAAGATGGAGAGCCACCTCGAGGCCCGCCTCTGGAACGACGTCTTCACCTTCGCCCAGGAGTACGTCGGCATCCCGTACGGCACCATCCGCGCCACCATGCTGATCGAAACCATCCCGGCCGCGTTCGAGATGGAGGAGATCCTCTACGAACTGCGCGATCACGCCTCCGGCCTGAACGCCGGCCGCTGGGACTACATGTTCAGCATCGTCAAGTACTTCCGCGACGCCGGCGAGGACTTCCTCTTCCCGGACCGCGCCTCCGTGCAGATGACCGCGCCCTTCCTGCGCGCCTACACGGAACTGCTCGTGAAGACCTGTCACAAGCGCGGCGCCTTCGCCATGGGCGGCATGGCCGCCGTCATCCCGAACCGCCGCGAACCCGAGGTCACCGAGGCCGCATTCGCCAAGGTCCGCAACGACAAGACCCGCGAGGCCACCGACGGCTTCGACGGCTCCTGGGTGGCGCACCCGGACCTGGTCCCGATCTGCGTCGAGGTGTTCGACTCGTTCCTCGGCGACAAGCCGAACCAGCTGGACAAGCAGCGCCCCGAGGTCGAGGTCACCGCAGCCCAGCTGCTCGACGTCGCCTCCGCCAAGGGTGAGGTCACCGAGGCCGGCCTGCGCCTGAACCTCTACGTGGCCGTGGCCTACACCGCCGTCTGGATCTCCGGCAACGGCGCCGTCGCCATCCACAACCTCATGGAGGACGCCGCCACCGCCGAGATCTCCCGCTCCCAGGTGTGGCAGCAGATCAACGCCGGTTCCGTGCTGGCCGACACCGGCAACACCGTCACCCGCGAGCTCGTCCGGCAGATCCTCACCGAGGAGACCGACAAGCTGCGCGGCGAGGTGGGCGAGGAGGCCTTCGAGAAGTTCTACTCCCCCGCCAGCGAGCTGATCGCCGAGCTGTGCCTGGGCGAGGATTTCGTCGACTTCCTCACCACCCCGGCCTACGAGCTGGTCGACTGATGGCGGGCACTTCACTCTCCGCCGCCGATCTGGCGGACGTCGAAACCCGGCTCGCGGCCACGGACACCCTCCTGGACCGCAACTACCCGGGCGATGACGGCAGCCGCCAGCCCATCCACACCGTCTACGTCTCCGCGGACCGCTTCACGCCGGACTTCGCCGCGGAATGGGGACAGGCCGCGAACGACGTCGTCGCGCAGCACGGCGGGCTCGAGGCCCTGGGCGCGCTGCTGGGTCAGTCCGAGGAGCTGAACGCCGCCGTCGCGCCGCGCGTCGCGGCCAAGCTCGCGAACGAGCCGATCGAGGACCTCCGTCTCGACTTCGAGGACGGCTACGGCAACCGTGGCGACGAGGCTGAGGACGCCGACGTCGTGACCGCGGCCAAGGCCGTCCACCAGGCGGTGGAGGCCGGCACGGCTCCCCCGTTCATCGGCATCCGTTTCAAGTGCTTCGAGGCTCCCACCCGGGCCCGTGGCCTGCGCACGCTGGACCTCTTCGTCTCCACCCTGGTGGAGCAGGGCGGCCTGCCCGACGGCCTGGTCCTGACCCTGCCGAAGGTGACCACCGTGGACCAGGTCACGGCCATGGACCACGTGGTCTCGCGCCTCGAGGAGATCCACGGGCTGCCCGCCGGCCGCTTGCGCTTCGAGGTGCAGGTGGAGACGCCGCAGCTGATCCTCGGCCATGAGGGCACGCACCCGGTGGCGCAGCTGCCGCACGTCGTGCCGGGCCGCATCAGTTCGCTGCACTACGGCACCTACGACTACTCCGCCAGCCTGCAGATCGCCGCCGAGTACCAGTCCATGGAGCACCCGGTGGCCGATGTGGCCAAGGAGATCATGCAGCTGGCCGTCGCCGGGACGGGCATCCGCCTCTCCGATGGCTCCACGAACATCATCCCCGTGGGCGACAACGTGGAGAACGCCTGGAAGCTGCACGGCCGCCTGGTCCGCCGCTCCCTGGAGCGTGGCTACTACCAGGGCTGGGACCTGCACGCCCACCAGCTGCCGAGCCGGTTCGCGGCGAGCTACGCCTTCTACCGCGAGGGCCTGGCCGCGGCCACCACCCGCCTGAAGAACTACTTCTCCCAGACGGACGCGGGTGTCATGGACGAGCCCGCCACCGCGCGGGCGCTGGCCAACTTCGTCCTCCGCGGCGTCCAGTGCGGCGCGGTCGGCGAGGACGAGGTCCTGGCCCTGACCGGCGTCGCACTCCCGGAGCTGACGGTGCTCGCGCACCCGCGGCTCGCCACCACTTCTCACTGATTCACGAAGGAGTCCTTCATGGGAAATCTCTACTACCCCACGGGTGGCCTGCCGCCGCAGACCCATCTCACCACCGAGCGCGCGATCGTCACCGAGGCGTACACGGTCATCCCCAAGGGCGTTCTCACGGACATCGTGACGAGCCTCCTGCCGGGCTTCACGAACACCCGTTCGTGGATCATCGCCCGCCCGATCTCGGGCTTCGCCACCACGTTCTCCCAGCTCATCGTCGAGGTGGGGCCGGGCGGCGGCGCGCCGAAGGCCGAGTTCGAGTCCGGCGTCGAGGGCGTCATCTTCGTGGTCAAGGGCACGCTCACGCTGAACCTCAAGGGCGAGCAGCACGTCATGGAGGAAGGCGGCTACGCCTACCTGGCCGCCGGCGACGAGTGGGGTGTGGAGAACACCACCGGTGACATCGCCACGTTCCACTGGATCCGCAAGGCCTACGACCGTCTCGAAGGCTACGAGGCCACGTCCTTCGTCACCAACGAGAAGGACGTCGAAGGCACCGCGATGCCGGACACCGACGGCGTCTGGAAGACCCAGCGCTTCGTGCCGTCAGACGACCTGGCGCACGACATGCAGGTCAACATCGTCACCTTCCAGCCCGGCGGCGTGATCCCCTTCCCGGAGACCCACGTCATGGAGCACGGCCTCTACGTCCTGGAGGGCAAGGCCATGTACCTGCTCAACAAGGACTGGGTGGAGGTCGAGGCGGGCGACTACATGTGGCTCCGCGCATTCTGCCCGCAGGCCTGCTACGCGTCCGGCCCCGGCCAGTTCCGCTACCTGCTCTACAAGGATCAGAACCGCCAGATCAAGCTCACCGGCGCTCCGCTGCCGGGCTGACCGGCACCGGTCTTCCGGCGCTGAGGCGCTGACCGCGACGGCCGCCGTCGTGCACTCTCCACGGAGGGGCACGACGGCGGCCGTCGGCGTTGGGGGGAGGCGCGGGGCGGAGTGGCTATGTTCGTTTATAGCGCTCAGCGCTATAATTGATGTATGACATATGAGGCTGTGACCATTCTCGGTCACCTTGGGGAGGTCCGTGGAGGCCTGGTAACTTCCGCCCAGGCCAGTGCGGCGGGTGTTTCGCCGTTCCAGGTGTCCCGGATGGCGGATGCGGGAGTGCTGATTCCCGTGGGGCGTCGGGGTGTTTATCGGATGGTCGGGGCGCCCGAACTCGAGCATGAGGACATCACGGCGACATGGCTGTCACTGAAAGGGATCGACGCCCCGGCGTCGGAGCATGGCGCGCAGGGTCTGGTCGTCGCCGGTGTCGACGCCGCGATCCTGCACGGCCTCGGTGATTTTTACCCCGGTGACCACGAGTTGATCTCTGCATCCCGGAAGACCACACGGCAATCGGATGTGCGGATCCGGCACGCGCAGCTGCACCCAGAGGACGTGACGTGGGCCGCCTCGGTGCCCGTGCTGACCGTCGAACGGATGATCGCAGACCTCATGGCCACCTGGGTCGAGTCGAGCCTGGTGATCGACGTGGTCAGGGACGCGATCCAGGCTGGACGGCTCGTTCACCCTCAACGGCTTTCCGAAGCGCTGGCACCGATGGCTGCGGCCCGGGGTTTCGCGGCCGGTGACGGTGCTGCAGTCGCGGAGTGGCTGTACGAACACGCCGGACTGCAACCGCTAGGAGCTGTCGCGTGAGCGAAGGCTACGCCTCGTGGACGGCACTGGCTGCGGCACTGAAGGCCAAGGCCCAGCAGGACCTCAAGAACGGCGCGACCACTAAAAGCGTGCACGAGCAGCTGACGATCGCTCGTTTCGACCGGTTCCTCTCCCGTGTCTTCGCCGATGGTGGCGAAGGCTGGATGCTCAAGGGTGGAAACGCCATGCTCGCGCGCATCCCTGACACCCGGGCCACGAAGGACCTGGATCTGGGAACCGATCAGGACCTCGACGACGCGATTCGCGACCTGGAACAACGCACTCGTGTCGACTTCGGCGACCATCTGCGCTTCGAACTGGTCCGCACGATCGCGACCGGCCGCGGCAGCAATCAACCCGGAGTCCGGTTGCGCAAGGCCGTGTTCGTCGCCCGCGACGCTGAGACCGGCAGGAACCTGGGCGAGGTCTCCGTCGATGTCGCTCTTACTCCCGCGCCCATCGGAAAAACGGACGTTGTGCAACCGGCCAACCGCATGGCGCTGGGAAAGAAACTCAGAACGTCCCCCTACCGGCTCTACCCCTTGGCCGATCATGTCGCCGACAAGGTCTCCGGCGTCATGTCGACCTTCGGTGGCCGGCCCTCCACGCGAGTGAAAGACCTCGTGGACCTGGTCGTCATCGCGGGTACTCAGCAACTCAACGCCAGAGAGCTCCAGAAAGCACTGGACGCCAGAAAGGCCACCGGTCAGCTCTCCCCCGAGAACATCACTTTCCTGATTCCCAGGCCATGGACGACAACTGCTGGACGACGCGAGTTCGAACGCCTGGCGCACGTCGTCGGCGCCGACCTGAATCCCGTGAACGCTGAGGCGCTCGTCGGGCGGATGGTGGATCCTGTGCTGTCCTCCGAACCGATGCCGGACGCTGTGACCTGGGTGCCTGGGCACGGGTGGGTCGGAAGCCCGGAGTAGGCGGCGTCGCAGAGCCGTCAGCGGAGGGACGAGCTTCCTCAGCGCTGAGCCGCTGACCGCGACGGCCGCCGTCGTGCACTCTCGAAGGAGGGGCACGACGGCGGCCGTCGGCGTTGAGGCACAGGCGCGGGGCCGCGCCTCCCGCTCAGAGCGCCGTGAACCTCAGCAACAGCGTCCGGGCCTCGGGGCGCAGGGCGTGCTCGGGCCACACGTCCGGACCACAGGCCCGCGAGCCGAGGCCGTTCTGCGCGGCGTCGAGGTAGAGCCACGTGCGGCGGGATTCCGGGAGCTCGTGCGGGTGCGCGGCGCCGGAGAGCTCCTGGGCCGTGTGCCGGGACAGCGTGAACCCGGGCAGGCGCCCGGCGGCGTCCCGCTCCGCCTCCACCCGGAGCCAGGGCTTGCCCGGACCACCGTCGCTGCCAGCACCGCCAGCACCGTCAGCACCACCACCAGCGCCCCCCAGCAGCAGCTCCAGTTCCCGCACGTCGCTCCGGTGACCGTTCTCCTGAGGCCGCGAGTACGCCGTCCCCAGACCCTCCACGGAATCCGCATACCGCCCGACGAGCGCCGCGTGACGGCTGTCCGGGTACGACTCACGGGGACCGGTGCCGAACCACTCCGCGCCGGACACCTCCGACGGCAGGCCGAACCGCACCCCGATCCTGGGCAGGAGCAGGTCCCAGGCCCGGTCAGGGACGTGGTTCCCGCTCGGAGTGAGGTCGAGCCGCAACCAGAGTTCCTCCCCGGACAGCTCCCAGTGCTCGTCGAGGTGGAAGGACCGGGCGGTGTCCGCGGCGGCGTACCGGGCGCGGACCGTGAGCGAACGGTCCGTCGCCTCCATGGATTCGATCCGGCGGTGGAGCCGGTCCAGTCCGGCCGACCGCCATACCTCCTCCCAGGTCGGCGCGGGCTGACCCGTGCCGAGCCCCCGGACGCCCGGCGAGCGCGGGTCGGCGGCGTCATAGGAGCCGAAGCCCTGCCCGCGGTCGTTGTCCGTGGGCGCCCGCCAGAGCTCCAGCCGCGGCGCCTCCACGGACTGTCCGGCCAGCGAGGTGAGCAGGCCGCCGTCGAACACCGCAGGGCCCAGCTCCAGCCGGCGCGGAACACCGGAAGAAGCACCGGAGGAGGCGCTGGAAGAGGCCGCCGCCGGACGGGGCCCCGCACGACGTTCCCGCGCGGGGGTCAGGTCGAGCTGAGCGGACGCGAGGACGTGCCCCTCCTCCGCCCACGCGGTGTCCGCGGCGAGCACGACCTCGGCCGTCAGCCATGTCTCACCCTCCGGGGACACCGGCACCGCGGGAAGAGCGTAGGCGGCCGACGCCCCGGCAGCCAGCGCCCCGCCGTCGTCGCCCACGATCGCAAGCGCACCCGTGTCCACCGGGCGCCCGTCGTGCTCCAGCCGCAGGTTGATCCGCACGTCCGACGCCGGCGCGCTGTGGCGGCGGTTCTCCACTCGGACGACGGGTGCAGCGGCCGTCCCGCTCAGCGTCAGCCGCAGCGGCGAGACCACCTGGCGGTACTCGTGGAGTCCCGGGCTGGGGGTGCCGTCGGCGAGGACCATGCCGTCCATGACGAAGTTCCCGTCGTGGATCTCCTCCCCGAAGTCACCGCCGTACGCGTAGAACGGGATGCCGTCCTCCGCGTGGCTGAGCAGTCCGTGGTCGCGCCATTCCCAGACGAAGCCGCCGTGCAGCCGGGGGTGCCGGTCCACGAGGTCCTCGTACTGGTCGATCGCTCCCGGTCCGTTGCCCATGGCGTGGATGTACTCGCAGAGGATGAACGGCTTGCGGCGCTGCCGCAGCGACTCCGCGGCACTGCACCCCAGCAGGAGATCGGTGGCGCCGTCCGTCCCGATCGACTCGGTCTCCGGGATGGAGGAGTACATCCGGGAGTACACATCGGTGTACGCGCCGGTGTAATCGCCCTCGTAGTGCACGGGCCGCTCGGGGTCCCTCGCGTGCACCCAGGCGGCCATGGCGGCGAGGTTCGCGCCGGTTCCGGATTCGTTGCCCAGCGACCACAGGACGACGCTGGGGTGGTTCTTGTCGCGCTCCACGGTCCGTTCGATGCGGTCCAGCAGCGCGTCGCGCCAGACGGGGTCGTCGCCGGGGTTGCCGTCCCAGCCGTGCCGCTCGAAGCCGTGCGTCTCCAGATCGCATTCCAGGATCACCCAGAATCCCAGCTCATCGGCCAGATCCAGCAGGCGCGGATGCGGCGGGTAGTGGCTCGTGCGGATCGCGTTGACATTGAAGCGCTTCATCAGCAGCAGGTCCTCGCGGGCGAACTCCTCGTTGAAGGCACGCCCCCGCTCGGGATGCGTCTCGTGCCGGTTGACGCCGTGGAACACCACGCGCCGGCCGTTGACCAGGAACCGGTCGCCCTCGATCCGCACCGTGCGGAAGCCGATCCGCTGGGTGACGGTCTCGCCCTGCGCCTCGACGGTCGCCTCATAGAGCCGCGGCGTCTCGGCACTCCACGGCTCGACGCCGGCCACCACCACCGGGGTCACGTCGCCGGGGCGCTCCCAGACGACGTCGACGTCCAGTTCCGCGATCCGGAACCGGACCGGGAACGCTGCCTCCCCCGCACTCACCTCGGGCACGATCGTGCCCTGCCCGGTTCCGGATGCGTCGCCGTCGTACGCGGTGCGCAGCCAGAGGTCATCGATCCCGCCCACGGGACGCGCCAGCAGCGTGACCGAGCGGAAGATGCCCGGCAGCCACCACTGGTCCTGGTCCTCGAGATAGCTGGCGGCGGACCACTGGTGCACCCGGACCGCGAGCACGTTCTCCCCCGGGCGCACGGCCTCGGTGACGTCGAATTCCTGCGCCAGGCGGCTGCCCGACCCCACGCCGATCTCCGTCCCGTTGATCCACACCTTGTACCGCGACTCCACCCCGTCGAAGCGGAGCAGGACGCGTTCGGCGCCGTCGAAGCTCTCGGGCAGCGTGAAGACGCGGCGGTGGTCACCGGTCGGGTTCGCGTCCGGGACGAACGGCGGCTCACAGGGGAACGGGAACTGGACGTTCGTGTAGATCGGACGGCCGTACTTCCCGTCACCCTGGAGCACCCAATGGGACGGGACCGGCAGGGTGTCCCAGTCGTCGGTGCTGAAGCCGGGGGCCGCGAAGTCCTCGGCGCCTTCGCCGTCGGGCAGGGCCAGTGCCCCCGCCGGGGTTCCGGGCGCGGCCGGAAGGAGGCGGAAGTCCCAGTCGCCGTCGAGGCTCAGCTCCGGGGCGTCCGAGGCGAGCCGCGCACGGGCCGGGCTGCGGCGTCCCTCGCCGGGCGCGGTGCTGGTGAGGTAGGCGGCGGTCATTTGACGGCTCCTTCGGTCAGGCCCCCGCGCCAGAAGCGCTGCAGGACGATCATGGCGATGGCCAGCGGGATGATGGAGAGCAGCACGCCGCCTGTGGTGAGTTCGTAGAACTCGGGCAGGCGGTCCACCTGGGACAGCCAGTTGTTCAGGCCGAGCGTGATCGGGTACAGCTTGCTGTCCGAGAGCATGACCAGCGGCAGGAAGTAGTTGTTCCAGATTCCGACGAGCTGGAACAGGAACACCGTGACCAGGGCCGGCGTGAGGACGCGCAGACCGATGGTGTGGAAGATCTTCAGCTCCCCGGCGCCGTCGATGCGCGCCGCCTCGATCAGGGCCGTGTCCACCGTGGCCTGGGCGTAGATGCGGCAGAGGAACAGGCCGAACGGGGACACCAGGGACGGGATGAGCACCGACCAGTAGGTGTTGGCGAGGCCCAACTGGCTGAACAGCAGGAACATGGGCAGGGCCGTGGCGGTGCCCGGGACCAGGACGCCGCCGAGGATTGTGCCGAACACGGCGTTGCGGCCACGGAACTCGTACTTGGCGAGGGCGTAACCGCCCGCGGCGGCGAGATAGGTCGCCAGCAGCGCGCCGACTCCGGCGTAGAGGACCGAGTTCAGGAACCAGCGGAGGAAGACGCCGTCGTCGTAGCTCAGCACCCTCGCGAGGTTGTCCCAGAGGGCGAACTGCCCGGAGAACAGGAAGCCGTTCGTGGAGAAGAGGTCCTGCGTGGTCTTGGTCGACGCCACCAGGACCCAGTACACGGGCACCAGGAAGTACAGCGCGACGACGACGAGGATCGCCGTGACAATGATGGTGCTGGACCGCTTGCGGCCGGTGCGCGGTGCGGCGCCGGAGCGGGACGCCTCGGCGGCGCGACGGGTGGCGGGAGTGGCCGTGGTGCTGGTCATGAGGACTTCCTGTTCGTGAGGCGGAGGAAGACGAAGGAGAGGATGAAGGCCGCGAGCGCGATCAGGACGGCCTGCGCGGCGGCGACGTTGTAGTCGTTGTAGGCGAACGCCGTCGAGTAGGCCGAAAGGTTCGGCGTGTACTGGCTGTCGATGGCCGGGGCCGAGGTCTTCAGGACCTGAGCCTCGGCGAAAAGCTGCAGGGTTCCGATGATGGAGAACACCGTGGTCAGGACCAGCGCCGGGGTGATGAGCGGCAGCTGGATGCTCCGGGCGATCCGCCACGGCGAGGCGCCGTCCACGCGGGCCGCCTCATAGAGCTCGGCCGGGATGGCCTTGAGCTGCGCGACGATGATGAGCATGTTGTAGCCCGTGTAGCTCCAGGTCACGATGTTCGCGATAGACCACAGCACGTGATCGGGCCCCAGGAAGTCCAGCGTGATGCCCATGCTCCCGGCGATGTCGATGAACGGGCTCAGGCCGGGCACGTAGAGGAAGGACCACAGGATCGTGGCGATCACGCCGGGCACGCCGTATGGCATGAAGTAGGCGGCGCGGAAGAAGCCGGGCCACCGGGCCGAGGCCGATTCCAGCAGGAGGGCCAGGACGGTGCAGAGGACGATCATGACGGGCACCTGCACGACGCCGAACAGCAGCACGCGCCCGATCGAGGCGATGAAATTGGCGTCGCCGAGGGCCTGGGCGTAGTTGTCGAAGCCGGCGAACCCGCTGGTCACGCCCTTCTCCCCGAAGAGCCCGCTGCGCGTGACCTTGGTGAAGCTGGAGACGAGGGCCACGAGGATGGGCAGGACGAAGGTCAGGGTGAAGAGGGCCAGGAAGGGCGCCAGGAGGATCCAGGGGGCGCGGGCCGCGGCCCGGGATCGGCCGCCCCTGGACGGTGCTGCGGCTGGTGTGCTGCTCATGCCTGTTCCTTCCTGATGGTCAGGCCCTTGTTCCTGAAGACGGTCATGACGTCCTTCTCGGCGGAGGCCACAGCGTCCACCAGGGAGGTGCCGCTCGCCTTCTTCCGGAAGCCGTCACTGAGGATGTTGAAGCTCTGTTGCGTGACAGGCCACCAGGACCACTTCGGGTTCTGTTCGCGGCTCGCCGGGATCAGCACGTCCTTGAAGTAGTTCTGCCCGCTGAAGAACTCCGAGGGCTGCTGACGGGCGGTGCCGACGAAGTCCTTGGCGGGTGACCAGCCGATGCCGCTGTGCTTGATCATGGCGTCGATGCCCTCGTGGGAGGTCGTCAGCCAGACGGCGAATTCGAGGGCCTCGCGGGGGTGCTTGCTGCCGGCGAGGATGGCCGTGGTGGAGCCGCCGAGGTAGCTGGACCCGAACCCGGTCTTGCCCCAGACCGGCATGGGGGCGGCCTTCCATTTGCCCTTGCCGCCGCTGACGCCTTCCACGAGGGCGTCGCCCCAGCTGCCGGACGTGATGGAGGCGATGCCGCCCTTGGCGGCCGCGGCGAACCAGGCCGGGCTGTAGTGGGCGAAGCCGGTCTGGACCAGGCCGTCGTCGATCGCCTTGTCGAAGAAGCGCGCGACGTTCAGGGTGGCGTCATCCGTCATGTTGATGACCCAGCCGTCCTCCTCGGGCCGGAACCAGGTGGCGCCCGCCTGGCCCGCGAAGCCGGCGAAGGGGCTCGCGTCGCTGATCGCGAAGCAGTCGATGTAACTGCCCGCGCGCCGCAGCTCCTTGCCCACGGCGGCCCACTCGTTCCAGGTCTTCGGAGGGGTGGCCCCCACCTTCTCGAGGAGCGCGGGCTGGTAGAAGGTCGCCATGGGGCCGGAGTCCTGAGGGATCCCGTAGACGCCGCCGGTGAAACTGACCTGGCCCCAGAGCGTGGGGTCGTAGAGCGGGGCGAACTCCTGCGCGCCGTAGCGGTTCAGGTCCACGAGGCCGTTGACCAGCATGAACTCGGGGATGGACCGCAATTCGATCTGTGCCAGATCCGGGCCGGCGCCGGCGGCGAGCGCCGAGTACATCTTCTGGTATCCGCCCGAGTTGCCTCCCGGGATCCAGACCACGTCCACCTGGACCTGGGGATTCTTGGCGTTCCAGAGGTCGGCCACCTTCTGGAAATCCTTGAGCCAGGCCCAGTAGGTGAGCCGGATCTTCTCCCCCGTCGCGGCGGGGATGGCCGGATCGGCGTTGACGGAGTGCGTGCCGGGAGTGGCGCAGGCGCCGAGTGCGGCCAGGGACAGGGCGCCCAGCCCTGTGCCGAGCAGCCGTCTCCGGGAAACATGGGGCATGACACATACCTCTCTGTACCTGTAGCGGGCGCCGGACGACGGAGGCCGGCGCGGCCAGTGTGACGAGGCTAACACAAATTTCGAGTACTCACTCTGATTTCACCGAGTTCGCCACACCGGCGCTAAGCTCCACTCCATGAGCGTCCAGCGAGCACCCCGCACCGGCAAACGCGGCCCCTACGCCAAGACGGCGGCGACCCGCCAGAAGATCGTCGACGCCGCCCTGAACGTGTTCGCCACGCGCGGCTATCACGCGGGAAGCCTGCAGGATGTGGCCGACGAGGTGGGCATGAGCCAGACGAGCCTCCTGCACCACTTCAAGCGCAAGAGCGACCTCCTCCTGGAAGTCCTCGAACAGCGCGACATCGGAGGCGTGTCCCGCCTCGGACCCATGCCGTTCCGGGACATGGTGCTCCTGCAGGCGCGGGCCAACGTGGACATCGCGGGCCTCACCCAGCTCTACGCCGTGCTCAGCGGCGAATCGACTACGGAAGGCCATCCGGGGCGGGATTACTTCACCCAGCGCTTCGAGCGGCTGCGAGAGGAGTACACCAGCGAACTCGAGGCGCTGCGTGCAGCCGGGAAGCTGCGCCCCGGCGTCGACCCCGCGCAGGCGGCCGCATCCCTGATCGGCCTCTGGGACGGTGTGCAGCTCCAGCGCCTCTACGCGCCGGACACGGTGGATGTGGCCGCCAGCCTGGAGGCCTATCTCGACCTGATCCTGCTCCCGGAGTGACCCCGGCCCCCACTGATTCATTCCGCGTCATATTTCTCAATGCCGGAATGGAGTCCGCCCGGAGCCGGTTGTGCCGGACATGAGCGAAACCATTGGAATCATCGGAGCAGGAAACATCGGCAGCCAGGTCGCCCGCAAGGCGGTAGAACTGGGGTACGACGTCGTGATCAGCAACTCGCGCGGGCCGGAGACCCTCACTGAGCTGGTGACGGAGCTCGGCCCCCGGGCGCGGGCCGCGACGGCTGAGGAGGCGGCAGCGGCCGGCGACTTCGCCGTCGTCACGGTCCCGCTGAAGGCCTATCAGGACGTCCCCGTGGCGCCGCTGGCGGGCAAGGTCGTCATCGACACCAACAACTACTACTGGGAGCGCGACGGGCACATCGACGCCCTGGATCGCGGCGAAGCCACCACCTCCGGACTCCTGCAGGAACACCTGCCCGAGTCGAAGGTCGCCAAGGGCTTCAACCACATCGCGGCAGCCGACATCACCACGGACGGCGCCCCCTCCGGCACGGAGAACCGCCGCGCCCTGGCCACCGCGAGCGACGTCCCCGAGGCGGCAGCCCTCGTCACGCGCCTCTACGACGAGTTCGGCTTCGACACCGTGAACGTCGGCCCGCTCTCGGAGAGCTGGCGCGTGGAGCGTGACCGCCCGGCGTACGTCGTCCGGCAGAACGCGGCCGAGCTGGAAGCGAACCTGGCGAAGGCGCCGCGCACCATCTGAGCCAAGGGCTCCCTGAGTCGGACGGGTCGGACGGTCGGCCCGGGGACCACCGCTGTTCGCGGGGTGCACAGTTGTGACACCGTCCGGACCAGGGCAAACAGACTGCGGGCCGCGCCGCCGGGGCGCGGCCCGCAGTCTGTGACAGAGTTAACCCCATGCAGCATGAGCCAGCCCGCCGCTCCTGGGCAGGCAACCCGCTCTTCGGGGCGGCCCACAGGATCTCCTCCTTCATCAATTCGGCGCGCCTGAAGATGGCCCGGAAGACGCATTTCCAGCCTGCGACCGTCCCCTATATGGGCTATGGCTCCACCACGCAGGTCCGGATCCTGGCCCGCGTCATGCTCGCCTCCCGTCTGCTGCCGGGCAGTCGCGCCGACCGCGCGGCCCGGAACGGCAATCAGAACATCCGCGGCTGGCGCGCCTTCACCTCTGTTCCGATTCCGGAGCGCGAAGTGGACATCGAGATCGGCGACGCGCGGGTGCGGGTGAAGGCGGACCGCGGCGGCCTCGTCGACACCACCGTGGAGGTGAGCCTGGAACCGGGCTGGCACACCGCCACGATCCGCGCCTCCGGGACTCCCGCCGCCGAGGCGGCGCTGCTGGTGCTGCCGCCGGACATGGAGTTCGGCATCCTCTCCGACATCGACGACACGGTCATGGTCACGGCGCTCCCCCGGCCCCTGCTGGCGTTCTGGAACGCCTTCGTCCTGAACGAACGCGCCCGGATGGCCACCACCGGCATGGCCGTGCTGTACGAACGGATTCTGCGCGCCCACCCCGGCGCCCCCGCGTTCTACCTCTCCACCGGCCCGTGGAACGCCGCCCCGACGCTGAGCCGTTTCCTGCACCGCAACCTCTACCCGGTGGGACCCATGCTCCTGACCGATTGGGGTCTCACCGAGGACCGCTGGTTCCGCAGCGGCCGGGAGCACAAGCAGGACAACCTGGAACGGCTGGCGCAGGAATTCCCCCGGGTGAAATGGCTCCTGGTGGGCGACAACGGCCAGCACGACGAAGCCATCTATTCGGAATTCGCCCAGCGGCATCCCGAGAACGTGGCGGCCGTCGCCATCCGGCAGCTCTCCGTGGGCGAAGCCGTCCTGGCCGGCGGACACACCCCGGACATGGACCACTCGGGTTCGGCCATCCCGTGGGTCTACGCCCCGGACGGCGCCGGGCTGGCGGAACAGCTCCGGAAGATCGGGCTCGTCTAGGCCCGGACTCGTCCCGTCCGGACCGGCTGCTAGTCCCGGACGAGCTGCGCGGCGGTCTCCACCCCGGCGACCCGGACCTCGCCCGTGGCGGCATCCCAGACCAGGGTGTGCACGGAGCAGTTGGTGAGCGTGGAGTAGTCGTACGCCTCGCCGACCAGCGTGCGCAGGACCATGGCCATCCAGCCGCCATGGCTCACGACGGCGATCTCCTCACCGTCGAATGCCGCGGCCAGTTCCTCCAGCGCTCCGAACGCTCGCGCGCGCAACTCCTCATCGCTCTCCCGGCCCGGGATCTGCTCGCGGTCGGGGAAGAGGCGCTTGACGTCGTCGTCGTGCATGCCTTCGGCCTCGCCGAAGTGCCGCTCCATGAGGCGGGCGTCCGCGGCGGGAGCGGGGAGGTCCTGCGCGTCGGCAATGGCCCGGCCGGTGGCCACGGCGCGGCCCAGAGTCGAGGTCACGACGGTGGCCAGCGGCACCTCACGCAGCGCCTCGGCGACCCCTGCCGCTTGCTCGACGCCGGTCTGGTTCAGAGGGATGTCCGTCTGCCCCTGGAAGCGGCGCTGCACGTTCCAGTCCGTCTGGCCGTGTCGGACGAGATGCAGAGTGCTTGCCATGGGATGCCTTCCGGAGCGGGGTGGGTCTGATTCCAGTGTCTCAAAGACGGGCGCTCCGACGAACCAGCCGGCCGCGGTCCGGGCCGCCACCCGCGATGCGCGCCTCGAACCCCGGCTCAGACCGGAGCGTCAAACCACCGGTCGCATGAGCGGCGGGTTCAGCACCGCGCGGTTTCCTGTGCGGGCCTCCGGTGCCAGCCGGTACAGGGCGGCAGGCCGGCCGGCATCGCCCGAGGACACCTCGCCCGTCTCCTCGAGGAATCCCGCGGCGCCCGTGGCCTTGCGGTGGAAGTTCCGCGGATCGAGGCGGACGCCCCACACCGCCTCATAGACGCCCCGCAGCTGTGCGATGGTGAATTCGTCACCGCAGAACGCCGCCCCCAGGGGCGAGTACTCCAGCTTGGCGCGCGCCCGCTCCACGCCGTCGGCCAGGATCCGCGCATGGTCGAAGGCCAGGGCGCCGGCGTCGCCCAGCACCCGGTCCACCGGGACCCAGAGGGCCTCACTCGCGTCGCCGCCGCCCGCGACCACGGGGAAGTCCGGCGCGAGCACCAGGTGGGCGACCGTCAGGACATCGCCCCGGGGGTCACGGCCGGCGGGGCCGTAGCTGGCCAGCTGCTCGAGATGGCCGGGCAAGCGTTCGACGCCGGTCTCCTCGGCGAGCTCCCGTCGCGCCGCCGCGGGAAGCTCCTCCCCCGGCAGGACGAAGCCGCCCGGCAGCGCCAGCCGGTCCTTGAACGGCTCGAGCAGACGGCGCACCAGCAGCACGTGCAGCGCGGCATCGCGCACGGTGAGCGCGACGATGTCCACGGTGACCGGGAAGGCGTGGAAAGCAGCGAGGGAGTCAGACTTCCGGTTCGTCATGATGCTCAGCCTAGCATTTATCGTCACCTTGACATTAATGGCCGAGACCTTCTAGAGTTCAGTTATCGTCAAGTTGACGATAACTAGTGAAGGAGAGACATCATGACCACCATCAAGAGCTACCCCTGGATCAACCACTTCCTCGGCGGCCCCACCGGCTACGTGGTCCACGTCCAGGGTGGGCAGGTCCGCCACCAGGGAGTGGGACAGGCGTTCTGGTACCGTCCCGGGATCTCCGTGCTGAGCGAGATCCCCGTGGAGGACCGCGAACTGCCGACCCTCTTCCACGCCCTCACCCAGGATCACCAGGACGTCAGCGTCCAGGCCAACATCACGTACCGCTTCACCGACCCGGTGCTCGCGAGCGCCCGCCTGGACTTCGGCCTCAAGAAGAAGGACGAGGCCCCCGCGACCGGCGCCCAGCAGGTCGAGACGATCATCGGCCAGCTCTGCCAGGCGGCCGCGAACGACCACGTCGCCCGCTTCACCCTGGCCGACGCCTTAAGCAACGGGGCTGCCCCGCTGCGGGACGTCCTGTTCGGGACCCTGACCCGGGACGCCCGCCTCCAGGACACCGGGATCGCGGTGCTCGGCGTGCACGTCCTCGCCATCCGGCCCGAGGCCGAGGTGGAGCGTGCGCTGCAGACCCCGGTCCGGGAGCAGCTCCAGGCCGAGGCGGACCGCGCCACCTTCGAACGGCGGGCACTCGCCGTCGAACGTGAACGCGCCATCGCCGAGAATGAACTGGCCAATCAGATCGAACTCGCGGCCCGCCGGGAGAACCTGGTGGCCCAGGAGGGCGCCAACGCCCGCCGTGAGGCGGAGGAACGCGCAGCGGCCGCCGGCATCGAAGCGCAGGCCGCGGCCGAGCGCGGCGCGATCGCGGCGGAGGCCGAAGCTGGCAGGATCAAGCTGGTGGGTGAAGCCGAGGCGGCCCGCGAGAAGGCCACCATGGACACCTACCGCGGTCTCGACCAGGGCATCCTGCTGGCGCTGGCGCTGAAGGAGGCCGCGGCGAACCTGCCCGGCATCCAGAACCTGACCATCACTCCGGACATGCTCGGAACCGCACTGGCCGCCCTGACCGCGGCGAAGAAGTAGAGAGGACTGATCATGGCCAATCCCCGGATGGTCCTGGTCCACCGCCGGACCGAGCTGGACGAACTTCTGGACCGGCACGGGACGCGTGGCCAGGTGGAGTTCTTCCTCAAGGTCCGCGACCGCGATCTGGCGGAGGTGCAGGCGGCGCACGACACCCTCACCGAAGCCCGCGCCGCGCTCCGCCAGGCGGTTCCCGCCGGCTGGCGGACGGGAGAAGTGGAACGCGCGGACCTCAGCCGCTTCCTCATGGCGCCCGACGACGTCGTGGTGGTGGTCGGGCAGGACGGCCTGGTGGCGAACACGGCGAAGTACCTCGCGGGCCAGCCCGTGATCGGCGTCAACGCCGAGCCGCGCCGCAACCCGGGAGTGCTCGTCCGCCACAGCCCGCAGCGGGCGGCGGCGCTGCTCGCCCAGGCCGCCGCCGGGACGCCGGGCGCCTGGGGTCTGCCGCAGGAGCGGCTCTCCATGGTGACTGCTCGCACGGATGACGGTCAGGAGCTCTCCGCCCTCAACGAGGTGTTCCTGGGGCACGCCTCGCATCAGTCCGCGCGCTATGAACTGCGCACCCCGGACGGGCAGCGGGAACGGCAGTCCTCCTCCGGCCTCATCGTCTCCACGGGAACCGGGTCCACGGGTTGGTGCGCGTCGATCGCCGGGGAGCGGGGAGGACGGACCCTGCCCGCGCCGACCGATCCGCAGCTGGCGTGGTTCGTCCGCGAGGCCTGGCCTTCCCCGGCGACCGGGGCGACGCTGACCGAGGGGCTCCTCCAGCCCGGCGAGTCTCTCAGCGTCACGGTGTCTTCGGAACAGCTCGTGGTGTTCGGCGACGGCATGGAGGACGACCGGCTGACCTTGACCTGGGGCCAGGAGGTCCTGGTGGGACTGGACCCGGCCCCCTTGAATCTGGTGGCGTGAACCCGGCCGTTCACTGCTTCCCCGACGATCGTGATGGGATCGTCACCGCCGTCTCCCTCATCTCCGCCAGAATGAGGGCATGAGCACTCGCAGCGATCCTGCCACGCGCCTCTGGCGCCTGTTCAACCTCGGTCTTCTCGGCCTCGGCGTCCTTTTGCTGGCAGGTTTCTTCGGGATGATGGCTCTGAACGGCCAGAAGTTCCCGCCGTCCGCCCCGTGTTTGCCCCCGGCGTTTCACCTCAGCGCTCCGACCGCCCACCCCGGGGACACCCTGACCGTGGAGGCGCCCGACGCCGAATGCCATCCGCATTACGGCGCGAATGCTCAAGCCGAGGTCCAGCTGATGGACCGGACGTCCACGAGCGTCGTCCGGCTGCTCGTCCCGATGAGCGACGACGGCGGCTTCCGCACCACCCTGAATGTGCCGGGAAATGTCCCGCCCGGCGACTACACGGTCACCGCCACCCCGTACGGCATCGACACCTGCTTCGATTCCGCCCGCCGCGCGGGATCGACTCCGGACCGCCAGAACTCCGGGGCCGCGGCCTTCGCTGCCCACGCCGACGCCGGGCCTCCCCTCGCCAGCTGCGCGGCGCCGCAGAGGCCGCTGGCCGTCGTCGCGCGCTGAGTCCTGCTGTCCTCAGGGCATCCGGCGGTCAGCCGGTGATCCGGACGTTTTTCGCGAGGGTCTTGAACCGGACGGCGTCGGGCTGAAGCACGGTGAGGGTGACCGCACCGGTCTTGCTCGTGTTGACGTCCTGCACGATTCCGGACTTCCCGGCGTGGGTGCCCGCGATGACGTCGCAGCGCTGACCGTTCTGCACGGACACGGATTCCTGGTTCATGCGGCCATGATACTGAGGAGGATTCCCCTGACCGGCACGGGCCTCTGGGTAGGCTGGGGCCATGAGCCGAGCGTCCGTGGATTTCCCCCTGCCCCGAAGGATCCTGATCTACGGCGTGGCCGGAACAGGGAAGTCGACGGCGGCGGCCCGGCTGAGCCGGATCACGGGGATCCCGTGGCACTCGTCGGACGATGAGATCGGCTGGCTGCCTGCGTCCGAGGCACCCTGGGCCAACCGCACCGATGAGGACATGAGAGCCATCGCGGAGGACATCGTCGCATGCGATGAGTGGATCCTGGACAGCGCATACCGTCAGTTCCGGGACGCGGCGCTGGCCCGGGTGGAACTGGTGGTCGGGCTGGACTACTCGCGGTTGTTCTCGTTCGGCCGTCTGGTGCGGCGGACGTTCCTGCGGGTCAAGGACCGCACGCCGGCATGCAACGGGAACATCGAGACCCTGCGGCAGACATTTTCCAACGATTCCATCCTGCTGTGGCATTTCCGGAGCTTCCCGGGGAAGCGTGCCCGGATCCATGCCTGGGCGGACGACCCTTCGGCCCCGCCCGTCCTGGTGTTCCGCAAGGCCGCCGAGCTGGACCGCTGGCTCGAGGCGCAGGCGGCACCCTCGTCCCGTCGCCCGGAGACCCACGACGGCGAGCGGGCCCCGTCCTACGACGGCAGATAAAACAGCTCCGACACCGTCAGGAAACACGCCGGAAATCGTCGACTGCGATGGTGAAGGGGTGGAAATCATGATCGAACGTGCCCGGCTCACCACCCCCGCGCTGGAAGACTTCCTGACCACCCATCAGGCCGAGCTGTCGCAGACCGCGCCCGCGGAAAGCTGCCATGCCCTGGACGTCGACGCCCTCCTGCACCCTTCCGTCCGCCTGTTCGCTGCATACCTCGGGCGGGAGTTGATCAGCACGGGAGCCCTCAAGGTGATCGACGGCACCCACGAGGAGCTCAAGTCCATGCGCACCCACCCGGACTACAGGGGCCGCGGTGTGGCTCGCCGCATGCTGGACTTCCTCCTCGAGGATGCCTGGCGCCGGGGCGTCACCCGGGTCTCCCTGGAGACTGGGAGCATGGCCTTCTTCGAACCCGCCCGAGCCCTGTATCGGCAGGCGGGTTTCCGGGAATGCCGGCCTTTCGCGGACTACGCCGAGGATCCGAACAGCGTCTTCATGAGCCGCGAACTCGCCGGCCAGGCGGTCCTCGCGGTTCCCGCCTGACGCAAGGCGGGCCGACGGGAGGCGCGCTGGCGGTGCGATCGCCGGGCGGTGCCGCGCTACGCCTCGCCGCGCCAGAGCCGGCGCCACCAGCCGTGGCCGGGTTCCGGCGTCGGCGGTTCTTCAGGACGCGCGACGACGGCGGCGCGACGTGAGCGCCAGCGTTCTACTTCCTCCTCGACGTCCCGGGTCGGCGTCACGACCGGCGGACCGCCTTGCAGCTGCCGGCGGGCGTTGATGACGCGCCGGTTGAATTCCTCGAGCGCCTCGCGGACCTGACGTTCGCCGGGCAGCCCGTCCAGGGTGGAGTCGAGGTCACGGTCCACGGTTCTCAGGAGGATCGCCTCCGGAGCCAGACCGCTCAGGTTCTCGCGCTGGATGAGGCCCTTGAGCCACCAATCAGGGTCATAGCCGCCGTCCAGACCGGGGATGGGTTTCCCCGCGTACTGCAGGTTCTCGAACTTGCCCTGGGCCATGGCTTCACGGACCAGGTAGTCGGCGCGCGCCGCGGTGTTCACGCGGGAACGCTTCTCCCGGAGCGCTTCCTGTTCGGCCTCGTGGGCGCGTTCCTCCTCGGTCAGCGCTGCGCCGTCCGCCCCGGCACGCAGCACCGCGGCCCGTTCCAGACGGGCCTCGAGCGAATTCCTGCGGGAACCACCGGTGGCCATGGTTCTACGGTACTTCCTGCAGCAGCTCGACCGTCACCTCAGGTTCGGCGGCCAGGGTGGCGTGGATGGTGCAGTGCCTGCTGGCGCGCAGCAGGGCCTGCTGCTGGCTGTCGGTCAGCCCCTCCGGAAGGCCGAGCCGCACGACGATCGACCCCATCCGCCGCGGCTTGTTCGCCATGTCCCCGTCCACCTGGACAGTCAGCGGGGCGGACAGTTCGATGCCGTTGCGCTGCGCGTAGTCGGACACCACGGAGAGGATGCACGATCCGAGGGAGCCGAGAAGAAGTTCGGTGGGCATGAACGTCCCGATCCCCACCTCCACCGAGCTGTCGCCGGACCGGACGGTGAAGTTCTGCGCCGCCGTCTGCTGAGCGGTGATGCTGTAGTGATCTGCCATGGGAGCCTCCTCGGGCCTGGGTCGGACGTCTGGTCGTGTGTCTAGTCGCGTGTCGAGTCGTGAGCGGGACCGGCGGCTGGCGCCGGAGTGTCCGGCCTGTCCGTCGACGGGGAGTCGGTGCCACGTCGACGCAGGTGCTGGATCACGGCCACGGCGATGCCGAGGACCAGCCAGACGGCGCCCACGGTCAGAGCGCTGATGTTCGCGAAGGCGATCACCACCAGGAAGAACACGATTCCGACCACCGGCACGACCAGGTGCACCAGGCGGTTGCCGCTCTTGCGTTTGATCAGGAAGTACCCGATCACGGAAGCGTGGAGCAGAATGAACGCGCTCATGGCCCCGATGGAGACCGTGGAGGACAACAGGTCCAGCCCGTCGGGCTCGGCGGCCGCCCACACCGCCAGAATCAGAGTGACCGCGGTGACGAGCACCGTGGCGAGCGCCGGGGCCGAGCCGTTCCGGGTCACCTTGCCGAACACGGCAGGGAAGCGGCGTTCGCGCGACATCGTCATGACCACCCGGCTCCCCGCGGCCAGGCCCATCATTCCGGCGAAGCTCGCACCCAGCGCCTTGGCGATGCCGAGGAGCGTCGCAAGCCACGGAGCCACTTGCGAGCGGATCGTGTCGTAGAAGGCGGTGCCCTGCGCCTCAGGATCGGCGGCCAGCTGCGCCGGCGACGGAACCGTGATGAGCTCCACGATGTAGCTCTGGAAGAGGAAGAGCACACCCGCGATCACGAGGCACGCCAGCATGGCCTTTCCGACCATCCGACTGCTGCCCTTGGCCTCCTCGGCGAAGGTGGCGATCGCGTCGAACCCCAGGAACGCCATGGCCGCGATCGACACCGCGCCCAGGACGGCGGCCAGAGAGAACCCGTCCACCCCCGCGATCGGTGACAGCGGGGCCTGGTGGATCCCGGATCCCGCGATGGCGGCCAGCGCTGCGACGAGGACGATCGCCAGCACGGCCACCTCGGCGATCACCACGGCCATCGCCGCACGGGCGAGACTCTTGCCGCCGGCGAGGTTCAGCCCGGTGGTCAGGAGGACGGCGAGTGCCGTGAAGACCCAGGCGGGGATGGCGGGGAGGAAGGAGTGCATGGCCAGCCCGGTGAAGAGGAAGGCCACGCTGGGGATGAGGAGGTAGTCCAGCAGGACCATCCACCCGGCCACGAATCCCGCGCCACGGCCGATGCCCGCCGTGGCATAGGAGTACACCGACCCGGCGGCCGGGACCACCCGCGACATCTGGGAGTAGGAGATCGCCGTCAGTGCCATGATCAGCGTGGCCACCACGTAGACCGTGACCACCGCGCCACCGCTCTTGGCGTAGATGGGACCGAAGATGCCCACCGGCGCGGCCGGCCCGATGAAGACCAGGCCATTGCCGATCAGTTGCTTGAGACCGAGCGAACGGCGCAGGCCTCCCTCCGGCACCGTGGTGGCTGTATGCGTTTCTGACATCTGCACGCTCCTGAAAACCTGCCCGAAGGCTCGTGGTGGAACGCCCTCCTCCCCAGGACGGACCGTCTTTCAATTCTGCGCGCCCTCCCCAGGCCCGCATAGGGGTAAGGGCTGTATGTGGACAAGGTATTCCCGGATGAGGAGCGCCGCCGTCGTGCGGTAGCGTTGCCGGATGCTGTTCAGTGCACTGGAGGAATACGCGGCCGTCCTGGGAGAACCGTTCACGGTGACCCCCGAAGCGCAGAACAGCGACTATGAATCAGGCGTCGCCCACCTCAGGGGAGCGTCCTGGCATGTCCGGACCGCACGGATCACGCCCACCAAGCCGGGCGCGTTCCTGGCCTTCTGGCGACGCGACGACGACGGCGCCACGGCCCCGTTCGGCCGCGAGGACGTCGGCGCAGGATTGATCGTGTTCGTGGAGGAGGAAGGACGCCGCGGCGTCTTCCGGTTCACGGACGCACACCTCGAGGACCTCGGCATCACCACCGGGTCCCGTCCGGGCAAACGCGGTTTCAGGGTGTACCCGTCGTGGTGCGAAGGGCTCAACCCCCAGGCCACGAAGTCCCAGCGCGCACAGGCGCCGGCATTCCAGGAGTACTGAGCCCCGAGTACGCCGGGCCGAGTCTCGCCCACAGCACGGCTCTTCCTCTCAGGACTACTTCTCGGCCTCGCCTTCGGTTTTCCGCCGCATCATGCCGGGAAGAAACAGGACGTCCGTGAGCAGAGCCGTCGCGCACAGCGTCAGGAACGGGATGGCCGTCATGTTGAGGAAGAAGACGGTGCTTCCGATCAGCCCACCCGGGACAGCCTCGTAGACCGGCTTCACGTTGGCGAGCACCAGGAACCCGAGCGCCAGGATGACCGCGCGGATCACCATCCGGACCCACGCTCGTCCCACGCTCTGGATCCTCGGGGTGATCCACAGCCCGAGGAGGGCTCCGGCGACGATCGCCAGGAGGAAAGGTGGGAAGTCCGTCGCCTTCTCAACGGCGAGCCACGGGGTCGCCGCCAAATAGCACAGCAGTGCTATAAAAGGGAGAACATGGCGTTTGAAGGCCTCGGAGATCACGATCCAACGCTAACAAGAAGCCCGGCTTCGCGCGGCTCCACGCACAAAGAATGGACAAAACCCCCGCGTCCACTGCGGGATTTAACTGCCGCGAAACAAAATCAACTATCTGGTCGCATCGCTCGCGGTTCAGTGATTCGAAATGTGAACCTACTGCTTCACAAATCGCCCACACCTCATGACAGGCGCCCCAATCGAAAACAAGCTCTCACCTTGGAAAACTCTCACGATGCGGAATGCTGAAAAGTTTAAGCCCCGTTAACTGAAATCTTCTTGACATGCTTGTCACGCATTTGTGTAATTGGTAGCAGTAGTTGTGGTTTGGGGACCATCCCTGAGTTCCACACCTGGTGTGACCGAGGGGAGGGAACATGCCATCCAGGAAAGGCTCGCAGTCGCGGGCTCTCCGCCTGTTGCGCTATGCGGCTCTGGCCGCAGGCACCGGCGCGGGATGGCTCCTCCTGTCCGCGGCACCCGCCTCCGCCGCCACCGACGACGGATCCTCGCAGGGTCTCCTCGGCTCCGTGACCAGCTCGGTCAGCTCGACGGTGGGCGGACTTTCCCACGACCTCGGCTCGGCGACCCGGACGTCCGCTCATGCGGCCCCCGCCCGGCAGGCACCCCCCGTGCACACCACGCCGGCACCGCAGGCTCCTCGGACCGCACCCGCGCCGGCAGCCCTTCCGGTCACCCTCGGCTCGACCGTCTCCGGACTGAGCGGGACCGTCACCCGGACTCTCAACACCACCACGGGCAGCGTCGCCTCCACCACCTCGACCGTCACGTCGACCGTCCGGTCCGTGACCGCCGTCGTTCCTCAGGTGCAGAAGGTCGCAGCCGACACCGTAGCCTCCACCACCAAGACCGTGTCCACGGAGATCACCTCCGTGACGGGCGTGGTGAACCGGACTGTGAAAGCCACCGCCCCGGCGCTCGCTCCCACCGTGGACGCAGTGACCGGCGTCGTCGACAAGTCCGTGGCCTCCGCCGGTGACGCCGTGAGCGGGACCGTCAAGGACCTGCCGGTCGCACAGATCACCGCACCGATCGCGTCGGTGACCACCGGCGTCGACCGGGCCGTCAAGGACACCACCGGACAGGTCGGCGGCATCGTCGGTTCGGTGACCGGTCCCGGCGGTCTCGTCCCCTCGCTTCCCGGGGCAGTGCTCCCGGTCCCCGGCGTCACCCCCACGGTCCCCGTGACGACGCCTGCCGCTCCTCGGATCCCGGCCCTGCCGGTCCCCGCCCGCACCGTCCCGGCCGCCGGCCAGGCGGCTGCGACGGTCGGCTCCGCGGCGACCACGACGACGGCGGCCGGCACCCTCCGCTGGACCCCGGCGGACGCGGCCCTGGCCGACGTCGTGAAGGCTGCCGACGGCGGCAAGGCCTCCGTGCCGACGGCCACGGAGCAGCAGCCGAAGCGCCCCACCCACACTCCGGAACCGCTGAACATCACCAGCGGCCTGAGCTCCTCTTCTTCGTCGCAGACGGGCGGCGGCGCCGTCGCCGCCCTGCCTCCGAACGGTTTCATTCTTCTCCCCCACCAGGCCGGCGACGCCGGTGCCCGCACCGCAGGCACCCCGCCCGCCTCCGCGGCTTTCAGCCCCGGCTCCACTCCTGACTGATCACGGGAAGCGTCTGCGCCAGACCGGCAGACACCTCATCCGAGCGCTTCGCGGCGCTTCCCGCATCATCATCATTCAGGAGAAATACAGTGAACAGGCATGCACGCCGGGTACTTCTCGGCACCTTCTTCGCCTGCGGCTTGTACGGCATAGGCCAGACCGCAGCAACAGCAGCCCCCTCCAACGACACCACCCCTCCGGCGGCCGACCCTCAGGTGGCCACCGCCAAACCGTCCCTCTTCGGAGCGGTCTCCGGCCTCACCCGCCAGGTGACCGGAACCGCCACGGCGACCGTCAACCAGACCGTCGGAGCCCTCACCGGGCGCGACGTCGACGGCGGCCAAGGCACCTGCCCCCGCACCCGCGACCGATGTGGTCCGGAAGGTCGCCGCGAAGGCGATCCCGGCCTCGCCGGCTCCCAGCGTCCCGGCGCCGCACGTCCAGGCGCCTGAGGCGATCACCCCGCAGAACGTCGTGAAGCGGGTGGCCCCGGCCAGCCGTCCGATCGCTCAGGTCATCACCCCGGCGCCGGGCAACGGCCGCCACGTGGCGGAGCCGACGACGGCGAACGGTCAGGCCAACGCCTCGGCCGGGAACGCCACCGCCGGAGCCCAGACCTCGACGCGGGTCCACGCCCCGAGCGCTCACACGCCGACCACCCACGTGCCGTCGACGCACACGCCGTCCACGCACGTGCCGAGCGGCACCGGCCAGGGTTCCGGGAGCACGGCTCCTTGCGGCTGCCCTGACGGCACGCACTCCACCACCGGGAAGCTGCTCGGCGGGGTCGTCGACCCCGTGGCGACCCCCGTGGAGAACGTGCTCGGCGGGCTCATCGGCAAGGTTCCGGGACACGGAAACGGCAAGCCGCCGGTGGATGTGCCGGGTCTCCCGGTTCCGCCTCTCGACGGCTCCGGCGAACTGCCGGGCCTGCCGGGTCTGCCGATTCCGGGCGGGACCGGTCCGCTTCCGGGTGGTCCGGGTTTTCCCGGTATCCCTGGTCTTCCGGGTCTGCCTGGCCTGCCTGGTGGTAACCCCGGAACCCCGGGCACTCCCGGCACTCCGGGTACTCCCGGTACTGGTGGGGTCATCCCCGGTGGGAACAACGGCACCCCCAAGGGCGTCGAAATCCCCGTCCCCGGCATCGGCACCGTCCGCGCCGGAACCACCCCCAACGGCGGAGTCAGCGTCGGCAAAAACCTCAACGTCGCCGGCGTCAAAGACCTCTGGGACCTCACCGTAGGACCCAACGGAGCCTCCACCACCGACCGCATCGGCACCGACACCACCAACGTCTTCGTCGACGCAGCCGCCCCCCTCAAAAACGGCAAACCCCACCTGAACATCGAACTCCCCGGACTCACCGGTGGTAACCCCGGAACCCCCGGCGGAACCATCCCCGGCCTCCCGGGCCTGCCCGGTCTGCCTGGAACGGGTGGCACCATCCCAGGTCTGCCTGGCATTCCGGGCCTCCCGGGTGGCAACCCCGGCACTCCGGGTACTCCCGGCGGAACGGTCCCCGGCCTGCCTGGCCTTCCGGGTCTGCCTGGCCTTCCCGGTGGTAACCCCGGCACCCCCGGCGGAACCATCCCCGGCCTCCCGGGCCTGCCCGGTCTCCCGGGAACCGGTGGTAACCCCGGAACCCCGGGAACCCCCGGTACTGGTGGGGTCATCCCTGGCGGGAACAACGGCACCCCCAAGGGCGTCGAAATCCCCGTCCCCGGCATCGGCACCGTCCGCGCCGGAACCACCCCCAACGGCGGAGTCAGCGTCGGCAAAAACCTCAACGTCGCCGGCGTCAAAGACCTCTGGGACCTCACCGTAGGACCCAACGGAGCCTCCACCACCGACCGCATCGGCACCGACACCACCAACGTCTTCGTCGACGCAGCCGCCCCCCTCAAAAACGGCAAACCCCACCTGAACATCGAACTCCCCGGACTCACCAGCGGAACCCCCGGAACCCCCGGCGGAACCATCCCCGGCCTCCCGGGTCTTCCCGGTCTTCCGGGAACGGGTGGAACTATCCCCGGCCTGCCTGGCATTCCGGGCCTCCCGGGTGGCAACCCCGGCACTCCGGGTACTCCCGGCGGAACGGTCCCCGGCCTGCCTGGCCTGCCCGGTCTCCCGGGAACCGGTGGTAACCCGGGAACCCCGGGCACGAACCCGGGCGGTCTGCTGGGAAGCCTGCCGAACGTCATCGGCGGACTCATCCCCGGCGGCACCGGCACGATCCCGGGCCTGCCTGGTCTGCCTGGTGGTAACCCCGGAACCCCGGGCGCTCCCGGTACTGGTGGGGTCATCCCTGGCGGGAACAACGGCACCCCCAAGGGCGTCGAAATCCCCGTCCCCGGCATCGGCACCGTCCGCGCCGGAACCACCCCCAACGGCGGAGTCAGCGTCGGCAAAAACCTCAACGTCGCCGGCGTCAAAGACCTCTGGGACCTCACCGTAGGACCCAACGGAGCCTCCACCACCGACCGCATCGGCACCGACACCACCAACGTCTTCGTCGACGCAGCCGCCCCCCTCAAAAACGGCAAACCCCACCTGAACATCGAACTCCCCGGACTCACCAGCGGAACCCCCGGAACCCCCGGCGGAACCATCCCCGGCCTCCCGGGCCTTCCGGGCCTCCCGGGAACGGGTGGAACTATCCCCGGCCTGCCTGGTCTTCCGGGTCTGCCTGGCCTTCCCGGTGGTAACCCCGGCACCCCCGGCGGAACCATCCCCGGCCTCCCGGGCCTGCCCGGTCTCCCGGGAACCGGTGGTAACCCCGGAACCCCGGGCGCTCCCGGTACTGGTGGGGTCATCCCTGGCGGGAACAACGGCACCCCCAAGGGCGTCGAAATCCCCGCCCCCGGCATCGGCACCGTCCGCGCCGGAACCACCCCCAACGGCGGAGTCAGCGTCGGCAAAAACCTCAACGTCGCCGGCGTCAAAGACCTCTGGGACCTCACCGTAGGACCCAACGGAGCCTCCACCACCGACCGCATCGGCACCGACACCACCAACGTCTTCGTCGACGCAGCCGCCCCCCTCAAAAACGGCAAACCCCACCTGAACATCGAACTCCCCGGACTCACCAGCGGAACCCCCGGAACCCCCGGCGGAACCATCCCCGGCCTCCCGGGTCTTCCCGGTCTTCCGGGAACGGGTGGAACTATCCCCGGCCTGCCTGGCATTCCGGGCCTCCCGGGTGGCAACCCCGGCACTCCGGGTACTCCCGGCGGAACGGTCCCCGGCCTGCCTGGTCTTCCGGGTCTGCCTGGCCTTCCCGGTGGTAACCCCGGCACCCCCGGCGGAACCATCCCCGGCCTCCCGGGCCTGCCCGGTCTCCCGGGCGGCAATCCCGGAACCCCCGGCGGAACCATCCCCGGCCTGCCTGGCCTTCCGGGTCTCCCTGGAACGGGTGGCACCATCCCCGGCCTGCCGAACATCCCGGGCCTCCCGGGCGGCAACCCCGGTACACCGGGAACCCCCGGCGGTAACCCCGGCGACATCCTGGGCAGCCTGCCCGACCTGATCGGCGGACTCATCCCCGGCAGCGACGGCACCACGCCTGGTCTCCCGGGCCTGCCCGGTGGCAACCCCGGAACCCCGGGCACCCCCGGTGGAACCATCCCCGGCCTGCCGGGCCTTCCGGGCCTTCCGGGGCTCCCGGGTGGTAACCCCGGCACTCCGGGTACTCCCGGCGGAACGGTCCCCAGCCTGCCTGGCCTTCCGGGGCTCCCTGGAACGGGTGGCACCATCCCAGGTCTGCCGAACATCCCGGGCCTCCCGGGCGGCAACTCCGGCGACTTCCTGGGCAGCCTGCCCGACCTGATCGGCGGACTCATCCCCGGCAGCGACGGCACCACGCCTGGTCTCCCGGGCCTGCCAGGTGGCAACCCCGGAACCCCGGGAACCCCCGGTGGAACCGTCCCCGGCCTCCCGGGCCTGCCCGGTCTGCCTGGAACGGGTGGAACCATCCCGGGTCTACCTGGTCTGCCTGGTGGTAACCCCGGTACCCCGGGAACCCCCGGCGGTAACCCCGGCGACATCTTGGGCAGCCTGCCCGACCTGATCGGCGGACTCATCCCCGGCAGCGACGGCACCACGCCTGGTCTCCCGGGTCTGCCCGGTGGTAACCCCGGTACCCCGGGAACCCCCGGCGGAACCGTCCCCGGCCTGCCTGGCCTTCCCGGTCTCCCGGGAACGGGTGGCACCAGCCCCGGCCTGCCGAACATCCCGGGCCTCCCGGGCGGCAACCCCGGAACCCCGGGAACCCCCGGCGGTAACCCCGGCGACATCCTGGGCAGCCTGCCCGACCTGATCGGCGGACTCATCCCCGGCAACGACGGCACCACGCCAGGCCTCCCAGGCCTGCCCGGTGGCAACCCGGGTACTCCCGGCGGCACCATCCCCGGCCTGCCGAACCTTCCAGGAGTTCCAGGTTTGCCTGGGACTGGCCCAGCCGACCTTCCGGGTGGACTCTTCAATGACATCCCGAACTTGGTCACTGTCATTCCCGGCGAACTTCTGAATGGAGTTCTCGGTAACGGCGGAACGGGTACCGTCCCGGGTCTGCCGAGCATCCCGGGCCTGCCGGGCGGCAACGGCGGAACCGGCACCATCCCCGGCCTGCCCACCATCCCGGGCCTCCCGGGCGGCAACGGCGGAACCGGCACCATCCCCGGCCTGCCCACCATCCCGGGCCTCCCGGGCGGCAACGGCGGAACCGGCACCATCCCCGGCCTGCCCACCATCCCGGGCCTCCCGGGCGGCAACGGCGGAACCGGCACCATCCCCGGCCTGCCCACCATCCCGGGCCTCCCGGGCGGCAACGGCGGAACCGGCACCATCCCCGGCCTGCCGAGCATCCCGGGCCTCCCGGGCGGCAACGGCGGAACCGGCACCATCCCCGGCCTGCCCACCATCCCGGGCCTGCCGGGCGGCAACGGCGGAACGGGTACCGTCCCGGGTCTGCCGAGCATCCCGGGCCTGCCGGGCGGCAACGGCGGAACCGGCACCATCCCCGGCCTGCCCACCATCCCGGGCCTCCCGGGCGGCAACGGCGGAACCGGCACCATCCCCGGCCTGCCGAGCATCCCGGGTCTCCCGGGCGGCAACGGCGGAACCGGCACCATCCCGGGCCTCCCGGGCGGCAACGGCGGAACGGGCACCATCCCCGGCCTGCCGAGCATCCCGGGTCTCCCGGGCGGCAACGGAACGGGAACCGGCACTCCCGGCACCGGTTCGGGCACGGATACCGGAACCGGCACCGGCACCGGGTCGAACTCCGGCAGCGGAACCGTTCCGGTCTCCGTTCCTGGCGTCTTCGTCCCCGGCTCCGCTCCGGGTAACGGAACAGGTTCCTGGGTCGATCCGGCCACGGCCGGCTTCGATCCTTACTCCCTGAACGGGTCTTCGGCGGACATCGCCGGCGATCCTTCCAAGGAACTGGCCCGCACGGGCGCCATCCCGGCAGAGGCCACCCTGGTGGTGGGCCTGCTGATGATGGTCGGAGGATTCCTCCTCATGCCGAGGCGTCGCGGCTGACCCAGGAGCATCCGCTTCCTGAACCGGTCCGGCCGGGTGGGCGATGATCATCGTTCACCCGGCCGGGCTCCGCCGGTCCTCCCGGGCCGGCCGACGCACAGCACGAACCCTCATCCCCTCACACTCCCCCCACTCCGCACCCCGTGAAGCACCCGCAACCGTCCGGGAACGGCCCCGCCGTTCCCGGACGGTTGTCCCTTGCCTCCTGTCCCGGCGACCGTCGTCGTACGGCGACGGTTTATCGCACAAGCGGGCTACATCCGCGCGCCCCTTCTTGTCAGTGAGCTCAGATAGCCTGCTCTCATGACATGGGCCGAGTATCCGATCCGGCGCGTGGAACCGGACGATCGCAGGCCGGCTCCGCGCGGCGAATGGCCTGCCACGCTGCCGCCGGTCGCCCAGCTGCTCGACGAAGGGCTGGACCTCGGCCCGGCCACGGTGTTCGTCGGGGACAACGGCACCGGAAAGTCCACCCTGGTGGAGGCCATCGCCCTCGCCTTCGGCTTCTCTCCGGAAGGCGGTTCCACCGGCGCGATGCACTCGACGCGCGTGTCCGAGTCACCCCTCCATGAACATCTCCGTCTGATCCGCAATGCCGGCGCCTCCCGGCGTGGATACTTCCTGCGGGCGGAAGCGATGCACGGCTTCTTCACCTATCTCGAACGGAATCCCAGGATCCCGCCCGAGGCCGCCTTCCACGAGCTGTCCCACGGCGAGTCATTCCTAGAACTGGCGGTCGATCGCTTCCGCGGCGCCGGCCTCTGGATCCTCGACGAACCCGAATCCGCTCTCTCCCTCTCCGGCTGCCTCGCGCTCATGGGCATCCTCAAAGACCTGATCGACCGCGGCGATTCCCAGGTCATCCTCTCGACCCACTCCCCGCTCCTCGCCGCCCTCCCAGGAGCCACCATCTACGAGGTCGGCGCGTGGGGCCTCCGCGCCGAACCCTGGGACGACCTCGACCTCGTCAAGAACTGGCGCAATTTCCTGAACGAACCCGAGCGCTATCTCCGCCACCTCTGATCGCCCACCGTCCCACAGGGCAGAAGAACGACGACGGCGCGCGGCCGCCGCCCTGCCCGGGCACCTGGCCGCACACCGCCGTCGTCGTGCGTGCGTCTGCGGGAGCTTTACTCCGCGAGGATTGCGTCAATCTGTCCCAGCGCCTCCTTCATGCCTTCCTCCATACCCATCTCCACGAGCTCCTGGAGCTGTTCGACGGTGTCGTTGTGGGATTCGATGGTCATCCGGGTGCGCCCGCCGAGATCCTCGAGCGTGATCCGCATGGTGCCGGAGGGGGTGTTCGGGTCCGGGTCGCCATTCGTGTCGGCGAAGCCGTCCTCGATCTCCAGGCCGGTGGGACGGGAGATCGAGAGGAACTTCCACCAGCCGTGGGCCTTCTCGCCCTCCGGGCCGGTCATGTGATACCTGGCCTGGCCGCCGGGAGCGAACTCGAACGCGGTGAACGTGGCGGGCCAGGTCGGCGGGCCCCACCAGCGCTCGAGCTGACGTGGATCCTCCCAGAGCCGCCAGACGCGGTCCACGCCGGCGTCGAACTCATTGACGATGGTGAGGGTCAGGGCCTCGTAATCCTTGACCGAGCTGATGACTGTCATGTCGTTGCCTTCCTGTGCCTACCGAGTGTCCTGCGAAGTGAAGTCCTGCGGTGTTTCGGCGAGGATCCGGTCCATCCGGAGGAAGCGTTCGCGCCAGATCTCCTCGTAGCGGTCCAGCACCCTGCGGGCCAGGGCCAGTCGTTCGTGATCGGCGCTCACCATCTGCTCCCTCCCCCGCTTGTCCTTGCGGACCAGGCCGGCACGTTCCAGGACGGCGACGTGCTTCTGAACCGCGGCGAAACTCATGGCGTAGAGGGCGGCGAGGCCGGACACGGAGCGTTCGGCCAGGGACACCTGCGTGAGAATGTCGCGTCGGGTGGCATCGGCGAGCGCCTGGAAGAGTCGATCGAGCTCTTCCGGCTCGGGGGTTCGGAGCTGTTCTACAACCATTTGGTTGTACGTTATCGCTCGGAGACGGTTGCGTCAAGGGTTCTGCGCCCTTCTTCGCGTTCTGCGCCTCAATGGGGGCGCAGAATTCGATTTCGAGCGCAGAACGGCCACGCGGAACAGGCCGCCCCCACCAGCCACACCCCCACCCCGCGTCACGAAACACCCACCCATTGCCCCGCCCCCACCCCGGCAGTAGCGTGACAGAACCGTCAAGTTGCATGACTCGATCAGGAGGATTCACGTGAACCGGTTACCCAGAAGAGCCGCAGCCGGCGCTCTCCGCCCTGGCACTGGCCCTCACCGCCGGGGCGGCGTCACTGCCCGCGGCCCACGCCGAGCCCCGGCACACCGAGAAGACGCCGACGGCCACGGGTTACGGCGGGGCCGTCAGCACCGTCGACCCCGAGGCCTCCGCCGCCGCCGTCGAAGTGCTCCGCAAGGGCGGCACCGCGGCGGACGCCGCCGTCGCGGCCGCTGCGACGCTCGGCGTGACCGAGCCCTACAGCGCCGGGATCGGGGGCGGCGGCTATTTCGTCTACTACGACGCGAAGTCCCGCACCGTCAGCTCCATCGACGGCCGCGAAACCGCGCCGGCCGGCATCACGCACGACGCGTTCATCAACCCCGCCACGGGCCAGCCATACCCCTTCACTCCGGAACTCGTCACGAGCGGCGTCGCCGTCGGCGTGCCCGGAACGCCGGCCACCTGGGCCCGGGCCCTCCAGCGGTGGGGCAAGCTCAGCCTGGGCGAGGCCCTGAAACCCGCCATCCGGGTGGCCGACCGCGGCTTCGTCGTCGACGACACGTTCCGCCAGCAGACCCTCGACAACAAGGCCCGCTTCGCCGCCTTCACCTCCACCAGCAAGCTGTACCTGCCGGGCGGGGACGCTCCGGCGGTGGGCACGGTGTTCCGCAACCACGATCTCGCCGCCACGTACCGGCTGCTCTCCAAGGGCGGCGTCGACGCCTTCTACCGGGGCCCTCTGGCCCGGGAGATCGCGCAGACCGTGCAGGCTCCCCCGAAGTCGCCGGACACCACGCTGCCGGCGCCGGTCGGGTCCATGACCGCGGCCGATCTGGCGAAGTACACGGTCGCGGACCAGGGCACCACCCACGTCAGCTACCGCGGCCTGGACGTCTACGGCATGGCGCCGTCCAGCAGTGGCGGCACCACCGTGGGCGAGGCGCTGAACATCCTGAAGACCTCCGAACTGTCCGGGATGAGCCCCACCCAGGCTCTCCACCACTACATCGAGGCAAGCTCCCTGGCCTTCGCGGACCGCGGGAAGTACGTGGGCGATCCGGCCTTCGTGAACGTCCCGACGGCGGCCCTGACCGATCCGTTGTTCGGCAAAGAGCGCGCCTGCCTGATCGATCCGGCGAAGGCGCTGCCGAAGCCGCTCGCACCGGGGGATGTCACGAACTACGACGGCGTCTGCCCGGCCTCCACGGCGAAGACGGCCGAGGAGCGCGACACGGAGAACATCTCGACCACGAACCTGACGGTGTCCGACCGCTGGGGCAACGTCGCGGAGTACACCCTGACGATCGAGCAGACCGGCGGATCGGGCATGGTCGTGCCGGGCCGCGGCTTCCTCCTGAACAACGAGCTCACCGACTTCTCGACTGTCTGGAGCGCCGCCGATCCCAACCGGATCGAGCCCGGCAAGCGCCCGCGATCTTCGATGTCGCCGACCATCATCCTGCGTGACGGCAAGCCCTTCCTGGCCCTGGGCTCGCCCGGCGGCTCGACCATCATCACCACCGTGCTGCAGACCATCCTGAACCGGGTGGATCTGGGGATGAACGTCTCGGACGCGATTGCGGCCCCGCGGGTGTCCCCGCGGAACGGGGCGACCGTGGTGGCGGAACCGGCGTTCATCGAGAAGTACGGCGCCGGGCTGGGCGCGCTCGGCCACAAGCTGGTCGCCTCCGGAGACTCCTTCACCTCGGCCTCGGAGATCGGGGCGGCCACGGCGATCGAGTTCCGGCCGGACGGCAGCACCGTCGCGGCGGCCGAGCCGGTCCGGCGCGGCGGGGGTTCGGCGATGGTCGTGTCCGGCAGACGCTGAGCCGGCCACACGCGAAAGGCCGACGACGGCGGAACGAGGGTTCCGCCGTCGTCGGCCTTCTCTGTGTCAGCCTGCGTGTCTGTTCAGTATGCCGTGGTCACCAGGCGAAGACGCGGGTGGTGCTGGGCAGGACCGGCATGGTGCTGGCTCCGCCGTGGATGTCGGCGTCATTGGCGGTGAGGCCGTTGGGGTCGTAGTAGGAGGCGACGTGATGGGCGCTCAGTCCGATGACCACCTGTCCCGTGCCACAGCTGCGGGCCGAGATGGTGGTGAAGTTCTGCCAGCCGCTGGCCGACGCCGGGCGGACCGTGCGGGACGTCCACTGGGTGGGGGTCGCGCCCGGGATGAGGTACTCACGAAGCTCGCCGGTGGAGAGGGTCGCCAGCAGAACGGCGGTCGGCTTGCCGTTGACCGTGGTGGACGGCGCGGCGCCGATCGCGTTGATGGCCGCCCCACCGCCGAAGACCTTGACCGGCGCCCCGATGGTCTTGCCGGAGAAATTGACGGCGTAGCGGTAGAGGTCACCGGCCGTAGTCAGCCGGTACAGGTAGTCCTGGCCTGGGGTGTTCGCGACGGCCGACGGGAGGTAGGCGGTGGTGAGGGACTTCTGGAACCAACCGCTGCTCATGCTGGTCACCGCGCCGTCGACGTAGCGCTTCCACGTGCCGTTCGCCTGCTTCTCCGAGCGGGAGCGGTAGAACTTCGCGGTGCCGTCCGAGGCGGTGCCGAAGTAGCTCTCCTGGAACGTCGTCGCGTCACCCGCCGCGCCGGTCTGGCGGAGGTAGGTCGCATCGAAGGGCACCGGCGCGGAAGCGTTCTGCTCCCAGGTGAGCTTCGAGTTGCTGAGACTGACGACGCCGACGCTCCGGTCCGCGTTCACCGTCCGCATGCCGGTGTAGCAGTCGGCCGGGGTCGGCGTCGGGGTGGGGTACTGGGTGGCCGCCTGGGCCGGAGTGGCGGCGGTGGTGAAAGCCAGCGCCGCGACGGCGAAGCCGCCCAGGAGTCTGCCGGTGAGTTTCATGGGGATCCTTAGGTATCAGCGAACAATCGGGTTAATCCAATCGATGTATGACCAATCGAAGTGCAACCCCCGCCGGCCCTTTTCACGGGAGGGTTACGGGGTTGCCCGAAGGTCTGGGCAAGCGCGCGGATCCCTGCTTGACTGGGCCTATGGCGCATCCCCTGGCGTACATCCACTTTCCCGGCGCGGCGCGGCAGGCGCTCGAGTTCGCTTCTGGAATGCTGACGAGACCCGTCGAATCGGTCGGGATCAATGAGTGAGCTCCGCGAAGTGTCATCCAGCCGATCAGAACCTGCTCCCAGTGCGTGATGCACTCGGCACCACCCAGCGGGACCACAGAACATCCCGCACCCCCGCCCTCCATCTCGCAGGCGAAGCGTTCTAGAACTGCCAGTTCTCATCGCGAGGAACCGCCATGACGCTAGACTCAGCCTGAAACCACAGCGCACGTCGACCGAAAGGACCACCAGTGCTCACGAGGATCGAGGTTCAAGGATTTAAGAACCTCCAGAACGTCGCGGTCGACTTCGGCGCATTCACATGCATTGCTGGTCCCAATGGCATCGGTAAGTCGAACATATTTGACGCGATCATGTTCTTGGCTCACGCGGCACATGGACCACTCCACGAGGCGGCTCAGCTCATCCGCGGAACAACCGATATACGCTCCGCAGATCCGCGCGAACTGTTCTGGAATGGCTTTTCAGAACCCAACCGGGAGATCAGCTTCGCCGCAGAAATGATCGTTCCACGCGAGGTCGAAGACGATCTCGGAGCAACGACGCAGGTCAAAACTACCTTTCTGAGATATGAGCTGAAGCTCGGGTACGAAGAACCTGAGGGGCTCGCAACTACCGGCAGATTGACTCTTCTCCACGAGCAGCTCGCTCACATCAACAAAGGAGAAGCCAAGCGGCACCTCAAGTTCCCTCATTCTGCGAAACAGTTCCGAAATGCCGTGGTTACTAATGAACGGCGAGGTGGGCTTTTCCTTTCTACCACGGAAAAGGATGAAATAACCGTAATTAACATGCACGGCGATGGAGGCAGTTACGGAAAACCATCGCCTCGTGCCGCCCAGAGGGCCGGTCGGACGATTTTGAGCACAGTAAACGTTACCGACTACCCTACAATCCTAGCCGCGCGCCGCGAAATGGAGAGTTGGAAACAGCTTGCACTCGAACCATCCTCGCTTCGCAAACCGAACAACTTCCACGACTCTCGCACGCTCGCCCCGGACGGCGACTATCTCGCGTCAACTCTCTACCGTATTGCAACGAACCACGAAGCCTCTGGTGAAGGTCACGCAGAGGATATCTATGCGCGGGTCGCGACTAGGCTTTCAGAACTTATCGGAATCGACGTAGATCGCATCGAAGTCGATCTAGATACCGTTCGAGAAGTTTTCACTCTTTATATGACTGAGCGGGGGGGATTACGGCTGCCTGCACGCGCACTTTCGGAAGGAACACTAAGGTTCCTCGCACTTTGCGTACTGTTGGAAGACCCTTCGTTTACGGGTGTAATTTGCCTCGAGGAACCAGAAAACGGAATTCATCCGGCCAACCTCCCTTCAATCGTTCGACTCGTGAGCGATATCGCCGTTGATGTTGAGGAGGAGCCGGGTGAGGACAATCCATTTCGGCAGGTGATCATAAATACACATTCGCCGGGAGTGATACAGCTTTGCGATCCAAATGAAGTAATCATGGCCGATGTAAGAAAGACGCGGTCTGATGATGGCACACCAGTTCGCGCTTTGCGATGCCTACCGTTCAAGGGATCATGGCGAACCGTGCCGGGTTTGCCGTACTTCGAGGAGGGGGATCTCATTCCCTATTTGACCACGCCGATCGGAGCGCAGATGTCGCTTCCCGCTGATCTTTTTGAAGGAATTTCCTGAAGATGAAACGTGGTGTATTCGTGGGCGAGGGGACGTCTGACGTCCCACTCATCCGCCTAGTATCGAACGTATTTGATGACCACAATCTCGAGGTCGACATTCGCCACTTCGATGTTGCCCAGATCCGCGGGGCGGGACGTTCCGTGGTGGAGAAGCTGGATGCTGCTAAAAGGGTCTACTCGGAGATTGACTTCGTTGTGATCCACAGGGATTGCGACAATCAGGATCCCGCGGTTAGGCATGATGAGATTTCGGCGTCGGTGGTACACGCATTTGGCGAAGGCTTTCCTACCGTGATGGTCGTGCCTAAGACTATGACAGAGGCTTGGGCGCTGTTGAGCGAGTACGAGATTCGCAGGATTGCCGGAAAGCCCAGAGCGGTCATTCCGCTGAACCTTCCGAGTAAAAAGCATGTTGAGGGAGTTCGAGACCCTAAGAAGGCCTTAGAAGAAGCCTTGCTCTTGGCAAGTGGGGAAACCGGACGAAAGCGGAAGCGTAAAGCTCAGGACTTTGTCCACCATCGAAGAATGGTCCTGGAGCGAGTTGACTATCGAACTTTGACGGGGCTTAGCAGCTGGGACCAAACCTTGGAATCCATCAAGGGGTGCATAAGGATTTTAGCTCCTCACCTTGAATATGCTGACTAGCAGTGTTCCTCGACCTCGATTGAACTGCTTCTCAATTTTCCGGATTCCTGCTTGACTGGGCCTATGGCGCATCCCTTGGTGTACATCCACTTTCCCGGCACGGCGCGGCAGGCGCTCGAGTTCTATCGGGGCATCTTCGGCGGCGAGCTGAGCCTGAACACGTTCGCCCAGTTCGGGCGCGACGACGGCCCGGCTGACGCCGTCGCTCACGGCATGCTGACGGGCACCGTGGAGCTGGCCGGAGCGGATGCCGCGGGCGAGGACCGGCCGTTCCAGGCAGAAGGACTGATGCTCTCCCTGCTGGGCACGGCGCCCGCCGAGACGCTCCGCACCTGGTTCGACCAGCTCTCCGACGGTGGCGACGTCGTGGACCCGCTTCAGGTGCGGCCCTGGGGCGCTACCGACGGGCAAGTCGTGGACAGGTACGGAGTGCGGTGGCTGGTGGGGTTTGAGGACTGAGCGGGGGCGTTTCGGACAACGGCTTCGGGAAGCCTCGGCGCCCCGAGCCCTTCACTTCCGGAAGTAGGCGCGGGTAGCCAGCGGATCAGACTAGTCAGCGCTTGCACTTGAGCCACCCGCTAGCCCCCAGACGCCTGTTACGCGTGGGAATCCGGCGCCCAACGGGGCAGTCGACCTGATCGTGACGCACATCAGGGTCCCACGGGTTGATCAAGCGATACGCAGGAACCTTCATTTGTCACCCCATCCCTCCAATTTAGTCATGACCTGGGCAACAAGAGGGAGCGCTGACAAAAATTTGGCAGCCCAGCTATCACAGATCTAGCCGAACCGAGGATACAGATTCTCACAGCCACTGGGCAGTCCGGTAACCACAGGCGAGTCAGCTTCCATAGGCACCGCACAAACCTTCAATAAGATCTAGACCCGCAGCGTATGGCAAGCACAACTATGAGTCGTCAGCCAAGAAGGAAGTGACCTGAGCCGACCTGCCACGAGGCGAAGTAGCCAATTGAGCCGGCAGCTTGAGGTCGATGACCAGCATCCCGTTCTCAACCGTCGGAACCCAACGCTTCGCTACCGTCGTATCGAGGCCGATATACCTGCTGAACATGGTTCCTGCGATAAGGACAACACTCCGGTTCGCATATTTTCCCGTTCCTTGTCGCCTCGCTGGATACGCATTGGGGGATTCGAGAGGGACGCCTTGGATGCCGATACGACGAGAGTCTTCCTCCCAAAGGAACTGGACACCTTCAGGCTCGCCAATGAGGCGATACGCGGCATCGTTTACCGAGAAGAGTCCCCGTTTCTGGATGGTGACGGCGGGAACGCTAGGAACGGGCGCGCTTCCCTTGTGGAACACCTTGAATGCCATGTGCACATCGTATGCGCACTCGAACGATCGATAGAAGAGTCCACCAAGACATTTTGGTCGCTATTGAAGATCCCAATCCCACGGCTATTCCCCTGAATCTCGCGGCAGCCCACTCCCACGCGGACTCTCACCGAGCATCACCAATGCGATTGCCGTTCCACAAGTTCTCTTCGCCCCCCACCGCCGAGCCTGTCTGGACTCAACGCCAGATAGCGCCCCACCCCGAACACGTCAGATTTTTGTATCCCATCCGCCCCGACGTGACCCACCCCACTTGACGCCCACCCTCGCCCCTCCGTAAACTTTCACTAAGCAAAACTTTCCTTCCACAATGTGGAATCTAGCCGGAAGCGGCGAGAGGACACGGACGGAAGGACTCCGAAGACCACCAGCAGGGCAAAGACGCCCGGGAAGGACACGACATGACCTACTCCGTGAACTGCTCAATCCTCTTGACCGAGCTCCCCCTCCTGGAGCGCCCGGCCGCCGCCAAGGCCGCCGGCTTCGACGCCGTCGAGTTCTGGTGGCCCTTCGCCGAGGCCGTCCCGGCCGATACGGACGTGGACCAGTTCGTCAACGCCATCAACGACGCCGGCGTCCAGCTGGCCGGCCTCAACTTCTTCGCGGGCGACATGCCCGGCGGCGACCGCGGCCTGGTCTCCTGGAAGGGCCGGTGCGGCGAGTTCAAGGACAACATCGACGTCGTCGTCGGCATCGGTGAGCGCCTCGGCACCAAGGCGTTCAACGCCCTCTACGGCAACCGCCTCGACGGCTTCACCCCGGAGGAGCAGGACGAGCTCGGCCTGAAGAACCTGGTCGCAGCGGCCGAGGGCGTCGCGAAGATCGGCGGCACCGTCCTCCTGGAGCCCGTCTCCGGCACCCCTGCCTACCCGCTCAAGACGGCCGCGGACACCTTCGCGGTCATCGCCAAGACCCAGGAAGCCGGCGTGGACAACGTCAAGTTCCTGGCGGACTTCTACCACCTGTCCGTCAACGGCGACGACGTGGCCGCCGTGATCGAGAACCACACCAAGGACTTCGGCCACATCCAGATCGCCGACAACCCCGGCCGCGGCGCCCCCGGCACCGGCGACCTCCCGCTCGGCGAGTGGGTCAGCCGCAGCCGCGAACTCGGCTACACCGGCTACATCGCCCTGGAGTACAAGCAGCCCCAGGAATCGGCCTTCTCCTGGCTGGTCCGCTGAGCGGCTGCCGCCCCGGCCGCCCCAGCACCACCACAGATTTTTAGCTCACCTCAGCTAGCAAAGGATTTCCAATGACCAACGTCACCGTGATCGGCCTCGGCATCATGGGCCTGCCCATGGCCAAGAACCTCGTCAAGGCCGGCTTCACCGTCACCGGCTTCAACCGCTCCCAGGACAAGATCGACGCACTCGTCGAGGCAGGCGGCAACGGCGCCGGCAGCATCGCCGAATCCGTCAAGGACGCCGACGTCATCATCACCATGGTCCCGGACTCCCCGGACGTCGAAGGCGTGGTCTCCGGCCCCGAAGGCGTCTTCGCCAACGCGAAGTCCGGCGCCCTCTGGATCGACGCCTCCTCCATCCGCCCGGACGTGGCCGCACGCCTCTCCGCCGACGCCCGTGAAGCCGGCCTCCGCCCGCTGGACGGCCCCGTCTCCGGCGGCGAGCAGGGCGCCATCGACGGCGTGCTGTCCATCATGGTCGGTGGCGAAGCGAGCGACTTCGAGGACGCACAGCCGGTCCTCAACGCCGTCGGCAAGACGATCGTCCACGTCGGGCCTTCCGGCTCCGGCCAGACCGTCAAGGCCGCCAACCAGCTGATCGTGGCCGTCAACATCCAGGCCCTGGCCGAGGCGGTCACCTTCCTCGAAGCGTACGGCGTGGACACCGACGCCGCCCTCAAGGTCCTCGGCGGCGGCCTCGCCGGCTCCAAGGTCCTCGACCAGAAGGGTCAGAAGATGCTCGACCGCAACTTCGACCCCGGCTTCCGCCTTGCCCTCCACAACAAGGACCTCGGCATCGTCACCTCCGCAGCCCGCGAAGCAGGAGTGGTGGTCCCGCTCGGCTCCGCCGTCGCCCAGCTGGTCTCCGCCCTCGTCGCCCGCGGCGACGGCGGCCTGGACCACTCCGGCCTCTTCAAGCTCACCACCGAGCTGTCCGGCAAGAACTGACCACTCCACCGACGTTGCGTGCTCAGCAGATGCGGCTTCCGGCCCGAAACACCCGCGACAACTGAGCACACAACACCCCAGACCGTACGACGGCGCGTGCGCACCACCCGCTCACGCATCACCTCCCGCAACAAGGCCGCGAGAGCAGCCCACGCGCCGTCGTCGCACCCCTTTCAGACTTTTCAAGGAGCAAACCATGGCAAAGATGCGCACCGTTGACGCTGCCGTAGCCATCCTGGTGAAGGAAGGCGCCATTGAGGCGTTCGGCCTGCCTGGCGCGGCGATCAACCCCTTCTATTCCGCGATGCGCGCCAACGGCGGCATCCGCCACACGCTGGCCCGTCACGTAGAAGGCGCCAGCCACATGGCTGACGGCTACTCCCGTGCCGCCGACGGCAACATCGGCATCTGCATCGGCACGTCCGGCCCCGCCGGCACCGACATGATCACCGGCCTCTACGCCTCCTGGGCGGACTCCATCCCCATGCTCTGCATCACCGGCCAGGCGCCGGTGGCGAAGCTGCACAAGGAGGACTTCCAGGCCGTGGACATCGAGTCCATCGCCAAGCCCGTCACCAAGATGGCCATGACCATCCTCGAGCCCGGCCAGGTCCCCGGCGCCTTCCAGAAGGCGTTCCAGCTCATGCGCTCCGGCCGCCCGGGCCCGGTCCTCCTGGACCTGCCGTTCGACGTGCAGATGGCCGAGATCGAGTTCGACATCGACGCCTACGAGCCGCTCCCCGTGGAGAAGCCCCGCGCCAACGCCGTGCAGCTGGGCAAGGCCCTGGACATGCTGCTCGCCTCCGAGCGCCCGCTGATCGTGGCCGGCGGCGGCATCATCAACGCCGGCGCCTCGGAGAAGCTCGTGGAGCTGGCCGAGATCCTGAACGTCCCCGTGATCCCGACCCTCATGGGCTGGGGCGTCATCCCGGACGACCACCAGCTGATGGCCGGCATGGTGGGTCTGCAGACCTCGCATCGCTACGGCAACGCGACGTTCCTGGAGTCCGATTTCGTGATCGGCATCGGCAACCGCTGGGCCAACCGCCACACGGGCGGCCTGGACCTCTACACCCAGGGCCGCAAGTTCGTGCACATCGACATCGAGCCCACCCAGATCGGCCGCGTGTTCGCGCCGGACCTGGGCATCGCCTCCGACGCCGGCGCCGCTCTCGAAGGCCTGGTGGAACTCGCCAAGGAGCGCCAGGCCGCCGGACAGCTGCCCGACTACACCGCCTGGGTGGACGCCGCGCAGGAGAAGAAGGGCAAGCTGCAGCGCAAGACCCACTTCGACAACGTGCCGATCAAGCCGCAGCGCGTGTACGAGGAGATGAACCGCGCCTTCGGCAAGGACACCACCTACGTCACCACCATCGGCCTCTCGCAGATCGCCGGCGCGCAGATGCTGCACGTCTTCGGCGCACGCCGCTGGATCAACGCCGGCCAGGCGGGCCCCCTCGGCTGGACCGCTCCCGCCGCCCTCGGCGTGGTGCGAGGCAAGCCCGGCGAGACCGTGGTGGCCCTCTCGGGCGATTACGACTTCCAGTTCATGATCGAGGAACTGGCCGTGGGCGCGCAGTTCAACCTCCCGTACATCCACGTGGTGGTGAACAACTCCTACCTCGGCCTGATCCGCCAGTCCCAGCGCGGCTTCAAGATGGAGCAGAACGTCTCCCTGGCGTTCGAGAACATCAACTCCCCGGAGACCGCAGGCTACGGCGTGGACCACGTCAAGGTGGCCGAGGGCCTGGGCTGCAAGGCCATCCGCGTCCAGAACCCGGATGACCTGGGAGCCGCTTTCGAGAAGGCCCGCGCCCTGACCGAGGAGTTCCAGGTCCCGGTGGTGGTGGAAGTGATCCTCGAGAAGATCACCAACATCTCCATGGGCACCGAGCTGGATAATGTGACCGAGTTCGAAGAGCTCGCGGAGAAGGGCGAGGACGCTCCCACCGCGGTGGTCTCCCTGCTCGACTGACACCTCCTCGTCCGGCCGGGCGCACCCGGCCGGACGAGGGCACCAGGCTTCATGCCTCACCCCGGGTGGCCCGCCGTCGCTGTCGTCAGCACGGCAGGCCGCCCGGATCTGAAACACCCACCGCACTGACGAAGGAGTCCACATGCGGATCGTGATCGCACCGGATAAGTTCAAAGGCTCGCTCTCGGCCCCCGAGGTCGTGGCGCACCTGGAAACCGGTCTGCGCGCCGTGGACGGCTCCCTCGACATCGTGGGCGTCCCCGTGGCCGACGGCGGCGAGGGCACCCTCGACGCGGCGATCGGCTCCGGCTTCTCCCGCCGGACGGTCCGCGTCGCCGGGCCCACCGGACAGCCCCTCGACGCCGACTTCGCCCTCCGCGGAGACGAAGCCGTCATCGAGATGGCTCTCGCCTCGGGCCTCGCCGTCCTCCCGGACGGCGTGAAGGACGGCCGCGGCGCCACCAGTCTCGGGACCGGCCAGCTCATCCGCGCGGCACTCGACGCCGGAGCCCGGACGATCGTGCTCGGCGTGGGCGGCAGTGCCAACACCGACGGCGGCGCGGGAGTCATCAAGGGTCTGGGCGGCCGCTTCCTGGACGCCTCCGGAGCCGAGCTGCCCGACGGCGGCGCCGCGCTGGCCGCGCTGGACCGCATCGACCTCTCCGGGCTGGACGTCCGCCTGGAACGGACTCGCTTCATCCTCGCCAGCGATGTGGACAACCCCCTCCTCGGAACCCAGGGCGCTCCGGCCGTGTTCGGACCGCAGAAGGGTCTGAGCCCGGAGGACGTCACCGAGCTCGACGCCACCCTGGCGCACTTCGTGGAGGTCCTGGGCCGCGAGATCGGCCTCCAGGCGTCCACCGCCGCGGCGGCACCCGGCGCCGGGGCCGCAGGCGGGGTGGGCTATGCCGCCCTCGCCGTGCTGAACGCCGAGCGGCGGCGGGGGGTCGACGTCGTCCTCGACTTCACCGGCCTGGCCGCGAAGCTCGACGGCGCCACCCTCGTCATCACAGGCGAAGGCAGCCTGGATGAGCAGAGCCTGGGCGGCAAGACCCCGATGGGCGTCGCCGACGCGGCACGCGCCGCGGGGGTCCCGATCGTGGCCGTCTGCGGACGCACCACCCTCACCGACGCACAGATTTCCACATCCGGAATCCAGACCGTGTACTCGCTGACCAGCATCGAGGAAGATGTTGAGAAGTGCATCACTCAGGCCGGACCGCTGGTGGAGAAGCTTGGCGGCATCATCGCCAACAGCCTGATCAAGCAGAGCAACTAGAACAGGATCAGCATGTCTGAAGAACAGAACACCCCCGCAGAGTTCGACCTCGTAATCCGCGGCCAGCGCGTCCTCACGAGCGCCGGCATCGCGCCGCGCGAGGTCGGCGTCAAGGATGGCCGCGTCGTGGCCATGGAGCCCCTCGGCAACAACCTGGTGGGCGCGGAGACCGTCGAGCTGGCCGATGACGAGACCCTCATCCCCGGCCTGGTGGACACGCACGTGCACGTCAACGAGCCCGGCCGCACCGAGTGGGAGGGATTCGCCTCTGCCACCCGTGCCGCTGCCGCGGGCGGCGTCACCACCATTATTGACATGCCGCTGAACTCCGTGCCGCCCACCACCAGCGTGGAGAACCTCGAGCTCAAGCGGTCCGTGGCACGGGACCAGGCGTTCGTGGACGTCGGGTTCTGGGGCGGCGCCATCCCGGGCAACACCGAGAACCTCCGCCCGCTGCACGACGCCGGCGTCTTCGGTTTCAAGTGCTTCCTCCTGCACTCCGGCGTGGACGAGTTCCCACACCTGGAGGCGGACGAGATGGAGACGGATCTCGCCGAGCTGCGCAAGTTCGACTCCCTCATGCTGGTCCACGCCGAGGACTCCCACGCGATCGACCGCGCCCCGCACGCCGAGGGTGACGTCTACGCGAAGTTCCTGGCCTCCCGCCCCCGCGGCGCGGAGAACAAGGCCATCGCGGAGGTCATCGAGCGCACCCGCTGGACCGGCGCCCGCTCGCACATCCTGCACCTCTCCTCCTCGGACGCGCTGCCTATGATCGCCACCGCCAAGAGGGACGGCGTGAACGTCACCGTGGAGACCTGTCCGCACTACCTGACCCTGAACGCCGAGGAGATCCCCAACGGCGCCACGGCGTACAAGTGCTGCCCCGCCCATCCGCGAGGCGTCCAACCGCGAACTGCTGTGGAAGGGCCTCGAAGAAGGCACCATCGACTGCATCGTCTCGGACCACTCCCCCAGCACCCTGGACCTCAAGGACCTGGAGAACGGCGACTTCGCCGTCGCGTGGGGCGGCGTCTCTTCGCTGCAGCTGGGCCTCTCGCTCATCTGGACCGAAGCGCGCCACCGCGGGATTCCACTTGAGAAGGTCATCTCCTGGATGTCCACCCGTCCGGCCGAGATCGCCCGGGTCCCCAACAAGGGCCTCATCGCGGTCGGTTATGACGCGGACTTCTCCATCTTCGCCGCTGATGACGCCTTCGTGGTGGACGTCCAGCGCCTGAAGCACAAGAACCCGATCACCCCCTACGACGGCCGGGCCCTGTCCGGCGTCGTGCGCAAGACCTTCCTCCGCGGCCAGGTGGCCGACGGCACCCAGCCGATCGGCAAGCTGATCCGCCGCGGGGGCATCTAGGCGGCAGGCATGAGCGCCCAGCCAGTACACCACCGCTCCGACGCCGGACATCCCGTGCCGGCGGGCGGTCCCCACACGGGGGCCGTCCGCCGGGCGGCGGCGCCGGATTCCGCGCAGGGTTCGCGTCCCCGCATGGCCGCGCACGGGGCCGCACTCTTCTTCCAGACTCCGGAGGAGCTGACGGACGAGCAGTTCGCACGTCTCGAAGAGCTCATCCTCACCCGCCTGCACCATCTGAACGCTGACGCCGAGGCGATGCTCTGGAACGTCCCGGACGCCGAGCTCGAAGACGCCCGGGAGACCGCCCTGGCCGAGGACGCGGCAGCCCTGGAGGCCGCCGATGCGGTCGCCTCGGGGGACGACGGGCTCGTCCATGAGGTCGACGTCGACCTCGCCGCCGACCAGGTGCGCGTGGACGGGGTGCCCGTCTCCTTCAGCGGCGTCGAGTACCGCCTGCTCCGCTACCTGGTGCAGCACTGCTCGCGCTCCGTGCCGCGGCAGGAACTCGCGGATTTCCTGATCTCCCTGGACGCGACCGCCGCGCCCCGGTCGATCGACGTCTATGTGAGCCGGATCCGCCGCAAGCTCGGTCCCGTGCGTCACGTAGTGGAAACTGTGCGCGGAGGCGGATACCGTTTCCAGGCAGGCAGGCACTCACGGGTGCGCGGCCCCGCCGAGTACAGCATCTGAAAGACAGCGCCTGACCCGCCCGCAGCGCCGGAGCGGAATAGGCGGGGCCCCGGAAGCGCTGTATCCCTCAGACACGAGGAGGGCCGGGGCATCCCGACCGTCCGGACCGGAACTCCGCGGCGCCGCGGGACTCCGACCGAAACCGCGGAGACCACCGAACCCGCCCGCCGCGACCGACCCGCTCCGCCAGGCCCCTGCGCGGCAGAGACCACTGACCTGAGACCACTGACGAGAACGAGGATCCACCATGACTGCACCGAGCACCGTCAAGCTCCTTCCGGGCACCGAAGCCCCTGACTTCGCCTTGACCGACGCCCGTGGCGAGACCCACAGCCTCTCGGACTACCGCGGCAAGAACGTGGTGGTGTACTTCTACCCGAAGGCCGCCACCCCCGGCTGCACCACCGAGGCCTGCGACTTCCGCGACTCCCTGGCCAGCTTCAAGGGCCACGGCTACGAAGTGCTGGGCGTCTCCCCCGACAGCCAGGAGGCCATCTCCTCCTTCGCCGACGACTTCAGCCTGACCTTCCCGCTCCTCGCGGACGAGGATCACAAGGTCGCGCTGGCCTACGGCGCCTGGGGCGAGAAGCTGCTCGACGGCGAGGTCGTCGAGGGCATCGTCCGCTCCACCGTCGTGGTGGACCCGGAGGGCAAGGTCAAGCTGGCCAAGTACCAGGTGGCCGCCGAAGGCCACGTCTCCGAGCTGAAGACCGAACTAGGTCTCTGAGCCCTCTGCACTGAGGGCCCGCATCTGAGGGCCCCGCACCGCGGGTTCCTCTCCACAGGTTCCTCCGCACGAGCCGCCCGGCGGCCGCCGTCCCTTCGGGGATACGGTGGTCACCGGGCGGCTCGCGGCATTCCTGGGATGCACCGTCCCCACCCTGCAACGTCCTTGCTATGTGACGGGTGTCATACTGGGCGGGTGGAAAGCGGAATGCGCGCCGAAGTCGCGGACTCCTGGCACCGGTCCGCGGCGGCGGGCGTCCTCGCGGAGGAACCGGCGGCCCCGATCACCCTGGACCACGCGGATCTGAAGGACGTCCGCGCGGCTCATCCGCTCGCCCAGGTGTTCCCCCTGCTCGATGACGTCCTCGGCCAGGCCGCCCGGGACTGCGACGCCGTCATGGCCGTGTCGGACGAGGCCGGCCAGCTGCTCTGGGTCTGCGGGTCACCCTCGGCCCTGCGCAAGGCGGAAGGCATCGGCTTCGTCGAGGGCAGCAATTGGGACGAGCGCATCGCCGGGACCAACGCCCCGGGACTCGCGCTGCGGCTGGACGGGCCGTCGATGATCACCCGCTCCGAACACTTCCGGCAATCCGTCCGGAGCTGGAGCTGCGCGGCCGCACCGATCCACGACCCGGCGACCTCCCGGCTTCTCGGGGTGCTCGACGTCACGGGAGGGGACACGATCGTGGTGCCGCAGACGATGGCCCTGGTCAAGGCCGCGGTGCGCCTCGCCGAGTCCGAGCTCGCGCGCGAGGTGCGCGCCGCCGTCGCACCCGGGCCGGTGGCCCGGCCTCAGCTGCGGCTGGAACTTCTGGGCCGGAGCGAAGCACTGCTCCTCCTCGACGACGCCCGCGGCCACCGCGCGCGCCTCCGCCTCTCCCCGCGGCACAGCGAGCTGCTGGCCCTCCTGGCCAGCGCGCCCCAGGGCCTCTCCGGTGACGAGCTGGCCGTGCTCCTCTATGAGCACGACGGCGGCTCGTCCACCCTGCGCGCGGAAGTGAACCGCCTGCGCAACCTCCTGAGCGAGGAGTTCCTGGGCTCGCGGCCGTACCGGCTGCTGGCGGAGGTGAGCGGCGACTGGCTGGCGGTCGAGGCGAAAACTGGCCGCAGGCGACGTCGGTGGGGCGCTCCGCCTGTTCCACGGCCCGATGCTGCCACGGTCCACGGCGCCCGGCGTCGTGCGGCTGCGCGAGGGCCTCAGCCACCAGCTCCGGGCCGCACTCCTGCACTCGCGGCAGCCTGACCTCATTTCCGCCTGGACACGCTCGGCGTGGGGTTCGGACGACTACGAACTCTGGACCCGGCAGCGGGACCTCCTCTCCCCCGGCGCACCGCTGCGGGCCCTGGCGGAAGGGCAGCTGGCACGGCTGGAGCGCGAGCTGGGACTCTGAACTCGGCTTCTGGGCTCGGCTTCCCTGCAGCTCAGGACGGTCGGTCCACCGAAGCAACATCGCTGCAACGTCGCCGGTCCTAGTGTGTGAAGTGCGTCACTGTCGACGCGCAACATGCACAGGCAAGGGAGCACTCATGACCGTCTACGCAGCACCAGGCCAGGCCGATTCGCTGGTCACCGTCCAGCCGCGCTACGAATACTTCATCGGGGGCGAGTGGGTCGCCCCCGTCAAGGGCCAGTACTTCGAGAACATCTCCCCGGTCAACGGCAAGCCGTTCACCGAGATCGCCCGCGGCACGGGCGAGGACATCGAGGCGGCCCTCGATGCCGCACACGCCGCCAAGGACGCCTGGGGCAAGACCTCGGCGGCGGAGCGGGCCAACATCCTCAACAAGATCGCTGACCGGATCGAGCAGAATCTGACCATGCTCGCCGTCGCCGAGACGTGGGAGAACGGCAAGCCCGTCCGCGAGACGCTCGCGGCGGACCTGCCGCTCGCCGTCGACCATTTCCGCTATTTCGCCGGCGCCATCCGTGCGCAGGAGGGCGGCATCAGCGAACTCGACGAGAGCACCGTGGCGTACCACTTCCACGAACCGCTCGGAGTGGTCGGGCAGATCATCCCGTGGAACTTCCCCATCCTCATGGCCACCTGGAAGCTCGCGCCGGCGCTGGCGGCGGGCAACTGCGTGGTGCTCAAGCCGGCCGAACAGACCCCGTGGTCCATCCTCAAGGTGGTGGAGCTGATCGCCGATCTCCTGCCGGCGGGCGTCCTGAACGTGGTGAACGGCTTCGGCGTGGAGGCCGGCAAGCCGCTTGCCTCCTCCAGCCGGATCGCGAAGATCGCGTTCACCGGCGAGACCACCACGGGCCGGCTGATCATGCAGTACGCCAGCCAGAACATCATCCCGGTGACCTTGGAGCTGGGCGGCAAGAGCCCGAACATCTTCTTCGAGTCCGTGGCCGCCGAGGACGACGCGTTCTACAGCAAGTCCCTCGAAGGCTTCGCGATGTTCGCCCTGAACCAGGGTGAGGTCTGCACCTGCCCCAGCCGCGCCCTGGTGCAGGAATCCATCTACGAGCGCTTCGTCTCCGACGCCGTGATCCGCACCGAGAAGATCGTGCAGGGCAACCCTCTGGACGACGCCACCATGATCGGCGCGCAGGCCTCCCGCGACCAGCTGGAGAAGATCCTCAGCTACCTGGAAATCGGCAAGCAGGAAGGGGCGAAGGTCCTCACGGGCGGTGAGCGCAACGTCCTGGACGGCGATCTGGCGGAGGGGTACTACGTCCAGCCGACCATCTTCGAGGGGAACAACTCCATGCGGATCTTCCAGGAGGAGATCTTCGGCCCCGTGGTGTCCCTGACGTCCTTCTCCGACGAGGCCGACGCCCTGGGCATCGCCAACGACACCCTCTACGGCCTCGGCGCCGGCGTCTGGTCGCGGGACAACGCCCAGCTCTACCGCGCGGGCCGGTCCATCGAGGCCGGCCGCGTGTGGACCAACTGCTACCACGCCTACCCCGCGGGGGCGGCGTTCGGTGGCTACAAGCAGTCCGGCATCGGCCGGGAGAACCACAAGATGATGCTGGATCACTACCAGCAGACCAAGAACCTGCTGGTCTCCTACGCACCCGATCCGCTCGGTTTCTTCTGATGGCCCGTGTGGCGGTCACCGCGGAGGCGGCGGAGCTGATCCGCCGCCTCACGGCGGACCACGGGCCGCTCATGTTCCACCAGTCCGGCGGGTGCTGCGACGGGTCCGCGCCCATGTGTTACCCCGACGGCGAGTTCCTCCTGGGGGACGCGGACGTGCGCCTGGGCGCCCTCGCGGTGGGCCTGGAGCGGGAGGTTCCCGTGTGGATGTCCGCCGCGCAGTTCGAGTACTGGAAGCACACGCACCTGACCATCGACGTCGTGCCGGGCCGCGGCGCGGGCTTCTCCCTGGAGGCGCCGCTCAGCGTGCGCTTCCTGACCCGCTCCCGGATCCTCACGGACGAGGAGTACGCCGAGGATGAGGGCCTCTGACCACCCCTCTCCTTCGGAACCCACACGCGAAAGCACAGGTGGCGCCCCTAAAACTTCGGTTTAGGGGCGCCACCTGTGCTTTCGCGGAACGGGAGACTGACGGGCGCCCTACTTCCCCGCCACCGTGTCCGAGGACAGCTTCTGCGCCAGCCAGATCGGGACGATCGACACCACGATCAGGACCACGGCCACCACATTGACCACCGGCGCCTGGTTCGGGCGGAACAGGTTCTGCAGGATCCAGATGGGGAGCGTGGTCTCGCCCGCACCGATCGTGAACGTGGTCACGATGATCTCGTCGAAGCTGAGCGCGAAGGCCAGCAGACCACCGGCCAGGAGAGCCGAACGGAGCTGCGGGAACGTCACCTGCCAGAAGGTGGTGAACACCCCGGCGCCCAGATCCGCGGACGCCTCCTCGAGGCCGGGGTTGACCCGCCGCAGCCGGGCGATGACGTTGTTGAACACCGTCACGATGCAGAAGGTCGCATGGGCCACCACCACGGTGAACATGCTCAGCGGCACGCCCAGGATGGTGGTGAACATGTTGTTCAGCGCGATGCCGGTGACGATGCCGGGCAGTGCGATCGGCAGGATGACCAGCAGGTTCACCACGTCACGCCCGAAGAAACGGTACCGCTGCAGCGCCAGGGCGAGCAGCGTGCCCAGGACGAGCGCGATCAGCGTCGCCACGGCGCCCACCCAGAGGGAGGAGACCAGAGCCGAGCGCACGCCGTCGTTCTCAAAAGCCCGCGTCCACCACTCCAGGGTGAAGCCCTTGGGTGGCCAGCCGAAGGTGCGGTCGGCGTTGAACGAGTTGACCACCACCAGGAGCAGCGGCGCGTAGATGAACAGCAGGACCAGCCCTGTGATCAGGCCGAGGATCCCTTTGGCACTCCGTGAAAGTCTCATGGGACGCCTCCTTACAGCTCGTCCAGGGCGCCGGTCCGGCGCACCACCAGCAGGTAGATCATGATGATCGCGATCGGGATCAGGGAGACCGCCGACGCGAAGGGCAGATTGTTCGCCGCGCCCACATTGCTGTAGACCACGGTGCCGAGCATCTGGGTCTTGCCTCCCACGATCTGCGCCGTGATGTAATCGCCCAGCGTCAGCGAGAACGTGAAGATGGTCCCCGCGATGATCGACGGCACCAGCAGCGGCAGGACCACCAGGCGCACCGTCGTCCAGGGCTTGGCCCCCAGGTCACCGGAGGCCTCGAGCAGATTGCCCGGCACCTTCTCGAAGCCGGCGTGGATCGGCAGGATCATGTACGGCAGCCAGATGTAGGAGAGCGTGAGGATCACGGCCGTCTCCGAGTACCCGGGCGAGCTCACCCCGAGCGGTGCGCCCAGCCATTCGAGCAGACCGCCTTCGGCGAGCACATTGCGCCAGGCGTACGCCTTGACCAGGTAGCTCGCCCAGAGCGGCATGAGGACCGCGGCCAGCAGGAGTTTCTGCCAGCGGGCGGAGGCCACCTTCGCGATGAAGAACGCCAGCGGGATGGCGACGACGGCGTCGATCACCGTGACGAGCACGGCGATCCACAGCGTGCGCAGGGCGATGCCCTGGTACACCGGGTCGAAGAGCGCCTGCTTGATGTTGTCCAGGGTCCAGACCTGGGACACCTTGCCGGTGAACGTGTCCACGCTCCACAGCGCGGTGATGAGCAGGGTCGCGAGGGCCGCGATGTAGACGAGGACCAGCCAGCCGGCCGGCGCAGTGAGCAGACCCGCCAGGCGGGCACGGGGTGAGCGGTACAGGAACCCGGAGAGCGGGCTCACTTTGGCCCGGGGGACGCCGCCGGAGGCGCCTCCCCGTCCCGGATCGACGCCGGGCCGGCTGAGCTGGAGTGACATGATCAGCCCTTGATTTCCGTCCAGGCCTTGGTCCAGGCCGAGTAATCCGTGCACTTGGCATCGGTGCGGCCGTCCAGGCACTTCTCCACGGGCGTGGTCCAGTACCAGATCTTGGAGGCGTAATCGGCGTCCTTCACGTGGTAGCTGTCGCAGAACTTCTTGTCCGTGGTGAGCTCACAGGCCTTCGGGTTCGCCGGGGCCTCGCCGAAGTACTCGGCCACGGCAGCCTGGGCCTTCGGGCTCGCGATGTAGTCGAGCCACTTGTAGGAGCAGTTCGGGTTCTTGGTCTTGGACCCGATCATCCAGGTGTCGGACCAGCCGGTGGCGCCTTCCTCGGGAAGCACGGTGGCGACCTTGGTGCCGTTGCCGGTGGCGATGTTCGCGCCCACCTGCCAGGTGGTACCGATGACGGTCGAGCCGGAGGCGAAAGACTGGACCTCCTTGGTGACGTCGTTCCAGTACTCGCCGACGTTCTTCTTCTGGTCCTTGAGCAGGTTCTTCGCGGCGTCCAGCTGCTTCTCATCCAGCGCGTAGGGGTTCTTGATGCCCAGATCCGGCTGGTGCTTCATGAGGTACATGGCGGCGTCCGCGATGTAGATGGGCGAGTCGTAGGCGGTGACCTTGCCCGCGTGCTGCGAGCCGTCCTCGAACACCGACTTCCAGGACGTGGGCGCGGGGCTCACCTTGTCCGTGCGGTACATCAGGACGTTGGCGCCCCAGCCATGGGGAACGCCGTAGTTCTTGCCGTCCACGGTGTTCCAGGCCTTGTCCTTGAGGAACGGCGAGATGTCGCCGTAGTTCTTCAGCAGTCCGGTGTTGACCTGCTGGACGTCCCCGCCGGCCACCAGGCGCAGCGAGGCGTCGCCGGAGGCGGAGATGACGTCGTACTGACCGGTCCGCATGAGGGTGACGGCCTCGTCCGAGGTGCCGAACGGCTTGAAGCTGACCTTGCAGCCGGTCTCCTTCTCGAAGGGCGTCACCCAGTCGACCTTGGGGTCGTTGGAGCCGTCTTCGACGTAGCCGGGCCAGCCGAGGATCGACACCTGTCCTTCGCCCTGGCCGATCTCCTTCATGGCCGGGGTCTGGGCGGCGTTCCCGCCGCCTCCGCTGGAGGTGCCACAGGCGGTGAGGGCGAGCGCGGCGACGGCTGCGATGCCCGCCACCTTGAGGCGCATGCTGTTCTGAGCCACTGTTCTGTCCTTTCGGTGCTTACTGCTGAGTGAATCGTGAGGTCTTGATGAACGACGACGGCGCACGGCCGGCGGGGTGCCGGCATTCGCGCCGCGCCGGGTTCCGGGAGCCCGGGCCAGGCCGGGCGTCAGGCCGCCTCGGGCAGCCAGACGGCGTCCCGCTCGGCCCAGGAGACGGTGACCCGCCGGCCTTCGAGGGCGTCCGTGTCCGGCACGTCCTCGTGGATCAGCGCGACGACCGTCGGACCCGCGTCCAGGGCGATGTGGACCTGGGTGGCGTGGCCGATGTAAACGGCCGAGGTGACCTGGCCGCTCAGGGCGCGGGGGCCGGCGTCGTGCGCCGTGGCCTCCCAGTCGAGGCGCAGGCGTTCGGGGCGGAGCACGAAACTGGCGCCGGGGCCGGCTTCGGTGCCGCCGATCCCGGACGGGAGGATGTTCGAGGTGCCGACGAAGTTGGCCACGAAGCCGCTGAGCGGACGCTGGTAGATCTCGTGGGCGGAGCCGATCTGGGCGATCCTGCCGTTGCTGAACACCCCGATCCGGTCGCTCATGGTCAGGGCCTCCTCCTGGTCGTGGGTGACGAAGATGAAGGTGATGCCGAGCGACCGCTGGAGTTCCTTGAGTTCGATCTGCATCTGCTGGCGCAGCTTGAGGTCCAGGGCGCCGAGCGGTTCGTCGAGGAGGAGGACCTTGGGCTCCACCACGAGGGCCCGGGCGAGGGCGACGCGCTGCCGCTGGCCGCCCGAGAGCTGCGCGGGGCGCCGGTCCAGGAATTTGCCGAGCTGGACCCGGTCCAGGGCTTCCGCGGCGCGTTCCCGTCGCTCGGCCTTCGCCATCCCCCGGACCCGGAGCCCGTAGGCGACGTTGTCGATGAGGGACATGTGGGGGAACAGCGCGTAGTCCTGGAAGACGGTGCTGACGTCCCGTTCGAAGGGCGCCTTGGTGCTGACGTCCACTCCGTCGAGCTCGATGGTCCCCGAGGTGGGGAGTTCGAAGCCCGCGATCATGCGCAGCACGGTGGTCTTGCCGGAACCGGAGGGTCCCAGCATGGAGAAGAACTCGCCCTGGCGGATGTCCAGGTCCACCCCGTCCACGGCGTTCACCTCGCCGAAGGTCTTGACGAGGTTCTTCACGCCGGATGGCCGGGATCGCGTCCCGGGCTTCGGGGCCGTCCACCACCGGGGAGGAGGCCGGGTGGCGCATCGCCTGTTCGCTCATCGCAGTGCCTTTTCTGTGGTCAGGGGCCCTTTCACGGCCCGGAATCCGGAGTGCGCGGCCACCGTGACGTGGCTCACATGCAACTTCTGGGCTAAAGACTATTACTTAAGAGGATTTATGTATAGACCCTGATTCCGAGCCCGGCTAGCATGGCGTGTAAGCCGGGATCCCGGCCCGCTCCAGCCGCACCGACGCCGCGGGGAGCCACGCCAGGAGGGGGTTCACGGATGTCGCTCTCACCCCTCGGCGCGTCCCGCAGCCTCGCCGCGCTGTTCACCCCCATCAAGTCCGGAGGCCTGGTGGACGAGGTCTGCTCCCGGATCGAACTGGCCATCGAGACCGGCCTGCTCACGGCCGGGCAGCGTCTGCCCAATGAGGTGGAACTCGCCTCCGCCCTGGGCGTCTCCGCCGTCACCACTCGCGAGGCCCTCTCTCAGCTGCGCGGCCAGGGCCTCATCCGCACGGTCCGCGGGCGCAGCGGCGGCAGCTTCATCGCCGACGACGCCCTGCCGTCCCCGCAGAAGGCCCGCCAGCGACTCGCTTCCCTCACCCGGCTCCAGATCAGCGACCTCAGCCTGCACTACCAGGCGATCGCGTCCGCCTGCGCCGGCCTGGCCGCCCGGCGTGCCACCGCGGACGACGTCGACACGCTCGAAGAACTCGCCTTCCTGCCCGGCAAGGACTCCGAGGATCCCCTCGCCTGGCGCATGGCGCACTCCGAATTCGTCCTGGAGATCGCCGCCGCCGCGCGTTCCGCACGCCTGGCCCGCGAGCTGCTCCGCATCCAGGCGGAACTCGGCACCTTGACGCTGCTGCCCTTCGGGGAACAAGCTTTTCGCGTGGAGGCCACCCGGCTCCATCAAGCCCTCGCCACCGCCATCGGACAGCACGATCCCCCCACCGCAGAGTCCCTGGTGCGCGAACTCATCCAGAACATCAGTTCATGGCTGCTCAGCGAACTCGCCACGGAGCAGCTCAGCCGCAAGGAGGCGGCTCATGACACACACTGACCCCATCACCCTTCCCCAGCCCGCCGAGGACGCCCCCGAGTCCATCCGGCACCTGAACACCCTGCTCTACACCCTGGACAGCCGCCTGGTGGCCTGGGCGGAGCAGACCACCGCCTGGCTCGCTGCGACGCCCCGGATCACCAGCACCGCTGTGGACAAGGTCATCCGCCCCGCCGTCGAAGCGCTGCTCCACCAGCCGGGCTCCCCGTTCGCGGGGGCCGGTTTCGTCGCGAACCTCGGCCTCCTGGCGCCCGACCGCAGCTACATCGCCTGGTGGCAGGGCGATGACATGGAACGCGTCGACGCCCTGGCGAACTTCAGCCCCCAGCCCGTCAGCCGGTACATGCGGGCGGAGTGGTTCCGCGTCCCCGTCTCGACAGGTCTGCCGCACGTCACCGGCCCGTACATCGATCTCCTCTGCACGGACGAATACGTCTGCACCTTCACCCACCCGGTGTTCCGCGACGGTCTCGTGGCGGGCATCGTCGGGATGGACGTGACGGCGCAGAATCTCGAGGTGATGGCCCTCGCGTCCCTGCGGACCCTGGGGCCGGAGGCGGCCCTGGTGAGCGACGCCGGCCGCGCGATCGTGGCCGTGAGCCCTGCGGTGGACCCGGGCGACGCCGTGCACGCGGCGCCGGGCGCGGCCTCCTATCGCCTGGGCCGGCACTTCACGGCCCACACCGCGGTCACCCCCGCCGGCTGAGCGACACGGGCGGGCGTTGGACGCCGGGCGCCGGGACCGGGCACCAGGTACCAGGTGCCGAGCCCGGGCACCGGGATCCCGGCGTCCCCGCCCGCCGTCCATCGCCTTCGTGACACATCCGCGCGCCTGTGACGCTTGACACCCACCCCTCTCACGCCGTTCAATAATTACGCATATTGAAAATCAACTTTCGCAATGCGAAATTGTGAGGAGCTTCCGTCGGGACGGTCTCACGCGGCGTCGCAGCCGCGCCCCTCCCCGCCCGGGACGCCTCCACGCAGAGGACAGAGGACACATGACGCTCGACGAATTCAACGCCCTGTCGCGGGAGGACGCCATCGCCGTCGTCCGCCCGTGCCTGGACATCCAGCGCTGGATCGAGGCCGTGGTGGACGCCCGCCCCTACGCCTCGGCCGGGGAACTGAGTGAGACGGCCGGATCCGTCGCGGACCCGTTCACCGCGGAGGAACTCGAAGCCGCGCTCGCGCACCACCCGCGGATCGGTGAGCGGGCCAAGGGGGACAGCAAGGAGGCCTCGCTGTCCCGCAACGAACAGTCCGCCGTCGATCCCAGCGACCGCGAGGTCCAGGAGGCCCTGGCCACCGGCAACGCCGCCTACGACCAGAAGTTCGGCCGGGTCTTCCTGATCCGCGCCGCAGGCCGCAGCGCTCAGGAGATCCTGGCCGCGCTGAACGAACGCCTGGGCAACACCCCGGAAGAAGAAGACATCATCGTGGCCGAGCAACTGCGTCAGATCGCCGTGCTCCGCCTGGAAGGAGCCGTGCAGGCATGAGCGTTTCCCAGATCACCACCCACATCCTGGACACCGGTTCAGGCCGGCCCGCGGCCGACGTCCCCGTGATCCTCTTCGCGGGCGCCGACGGCGCCTGGAACGAGATCGCGCGCGGCGTCACCGACGCCGACGGCCGGATCAAGAACCTCGGCCCCGAGTCCGTTACCGGCGGCACCTACAAGCTCAACTTCGCCACCGGCGCCTACTACGAGGGCCAGGGCCAGTCCACGTTCTTCCCGGAGGTCGAACTCACGTTCGCCGTGGCGGACACGGGCGAGCACTACCACGTGCCGCTCCTCCTGAGCCCCTTCGCGTTCTCCACCTACCGCGGCTCCTGACCCCCGATTCTCCTCCCGCGAACCGCCAGTAGGCGCCCGTATCGCCACCGCATACGGGCATCTACTGGCGGTTCGCGCATGAGTGGGCAGGGTTGCGAAGGATCCTGCGGGCCTGCACGGGTAGCTCGCAGGGAACGTCCAGTGATCCGGGATACCCTTGGAGGCATGCAGCAGGACCCCGCCTCCTCCGGCGAAACGACGTTCGAACAGCGCCAGATCACCGTGCGTACCGCCCCGAAGTACGTGCCGTTCCTGGTGCTCGGCGGCCTCATCGGCCTGGCCGTCGCCGCGATCTCCGCCTTCGGGTTCCCCAACCCCCAGTCGGCTTCCAACCCGGCCCGCTCCTATGACCCCAGCACGGTCTTCGGGTTCCTGGCCGTCCTGTTCGCCGGCCTCGGCGTCGTCCTCGGGGCCATCGTGGCGCTGATCCTGGACCGCGTGGGCCGCAAGCGCAGCCGCATCGCCACCGTTCAGGCCCTCACCCCGGAAGAGGACCGCGCGGCCGAGCAGGCCGAACGGGATGCCGACGCCTGACGGCGTCCACTCACGTCCCCCTCGGCCTCCGCACCGCTGCTGAACAGGCTCTTCACCGCTTTCCGCGACCCTCGCGACGGCGCCCGGCGCGCGACGGCGGAGGGCCGCCGTCGCGGTTCCCGTCACAGGGCGGCGCGTCCCTCCGGACATGCGATAATTGAGCAGTGGCACGCGGCGACGGAAAACTCACACACGATCTTCTTCCCGGCGAAAAAGGCCCCCAGGACGCCTGTGGCGTCTTCGGCGTCTGGGCACCGGGCGAAGAAGTGGCAAAACTGACCTACTACGGCCTTTACGCTCTGCAACACCGCGGGCAGGAATCCGCCGGCATTGCGACGAGCGATGGGCAACGCATCAACGTCTACAAGGACATGGGGCTCGTGTCCCAGGTGTTCGACGAGACCACCCTGAACACCCTCACGGGTCATCTGGCCGTGGGGCACTGCCGGTACTCCACCACGGGTGCGAGCCACTGGGCCAACGCCCAGCCGACCCTGGGAGCGACCGCCAACGGCACCGTGGCCCTGGCGCACAACGGCAACCTGACCAACACCGCCGAACTCCGCCAGATGATCATGGACCGCACCGGCGGCCAGCTCAGCGGCGAGATGAAGCAGGGCAACACCTCGGACACCGCCCTGGTCACGGCCCTGCTGGAGGGCGACAGCGGCAAGACCCTGGAGCAGACGGCGCTCGAGCTGCTGCCCAAGATCAAGGGCGGCTTCTGTTTCGTCTTCATGGATGAAGGCACCCTTTACGCCGCCCGCGACACCTACGGCATCCGCCCGCTGGTGCTCGGCCGCCTGGAGCGCGGCTGGGTGGTGGCCTCCGAGCAGTCCGCTCTCGCCACCGTCGGCGCGAGCTTCATCCGCGAGATCGAGCCCGGCGAGTTCCTGGCCATCGACGAGAACGGCGTCCGCACCCAGCGCTTCGCCGAGGCCACCCCGGCCGGCTGCGTCTTCGAGTACGTCTACCTGGCCCGTCCGGACGCCTCGATCGCCGGCCGCTCCGTCTACGAATCCCGCGTGGAGATGGGCCGTCAGCTGGCCCGTGAGAACACCCACGAGGCGGACATCGTCATCCCCGTGCCGGAATCCGGCACCCCCGCCGCCGTCGGCTACGCCGAGGAGTCCGGCATCCCGTTCGCGCACGGCTTCGTGAAGAACTCCTATGTGGGACGCACCTTCATCCAGCCCTCGCAGACGCTGCGCCAGCTGGGCATCCGCCTCAAGCTCAACGCCCTCGAGTCCGTGATCCGCGGCAAGCGCGTGGTCGTGGTGGACGATTCGATCGTGCGCGGCAACACCCAGCGCGCCATCGTGCGGATGCTGCGCGAGGCCGGGGCCAAGGAGGTCCACGTCAAGATCTCCTCGCCGCCCGTGCAGTGGCCGTGCTTCTACGGCATCGACTTCGCGTCCCGCGCGGAACTCATCGCCTCCGGCGCCTCCATCGAGGAGATCTCCAAGGCGATCGGCGCGGACTCCCTCGCGTACATCTCCGAGGACGGCATGATCGCCGCGACCCACCAGCCGCGCGAACGCCTCTGCACCGCCTGCTTCACCGGCAAGTACCCGATCGCCCTCCCCGATCCGGAGCTGCTCGGCAAAAACCTGCTGGAGCGCGAGGACGAGGTCCCGGCGGACACCCAGGCGGTTCCCGCTCCCACGGCCGAGCCGTCCGAGGAGCCGCAGGTCGCTCCCACGGGTGAGGTCGTCGCGGGCGCCACCGGATGCGATCCAGGCCCCGACTCCGAGTTCGAGAACTTCCTGACCGACGCAGACAAGCGCCCCGCTTCCTAAGCCGCGCCCACCAGAAAGGCAGCCATGAGCTCCTCCCCCGCCGAGAACGGCATCACCTACGCCTCCGCCGGCGTCGATGTGGAAGCCGGCGACCGCGCCGTCGAACTGATGAAGGACGCCGTCAAGGCGACCCACAACTCCTCCGTGCTGGGCGGCGTGGGCGGCTTCGCCGGCCTCTTCGACGTCTCCCGCCTCCTGACGTACCGCAAGCCGCTGCTCGCGACGTCCACGGACGGCGTCGGCACCAAGGTCGCGATCGCCCAGGCCATGGACATCCACGACACCATCGGCTTCGACCTGGTGGGCATGGTGGTGGACGACATCGTGGTGGTGGGCGCCGAGCCGCTGTACATGACCGACTACATCGCCTGCGGCAAGGTGGTCCCGGAGCGCATCGCGGACATCGTCCGCGGCATCGCCGCTGCCTGCTCCGTGGCGGGCACCGCGCTGGTGGGCGGCGAGACGGCCGAGCACCCCGGTCTGCTGGGCGAGCATGAGTACGACGTCGCGGGCGCGGCCACCGGTGTGGTCGAGGCCGACGCGCTGCTCGGCCCGGAGCGGGTCAAGGCGGGCGACGTCGTGATCGGCATGGCCTCCTCCGGCCTGCACTCCAACGGCTACTCCCTGGTCCGCCGCGTCATCAACCACGCCGGCTGGGAACTGGACCGTCAGGTGTCCGAACTCGGCCGCACCCTCGGCGAGGAGCTCCTGGAGCCCACCCGCGTGTACGCCGCCGACTGCCTCGACCTGACCCGTGCCTTCCCGGTGAACTCCGGCAAGGGCATCAACGGTTTCAGCCACGTCACGGGTGGCGGTCTGGCCGCCAACCTGGCCCGCGTGCTGCCGCAGGGCCTGCTGGCCACGGTCGACCGCAACACGTGGGAACTGCCCGCGATCTTCAAGCTGGTCTCCGAACTGGGCAACGTGCCGCTCGCCGATCTGGAGCGCACCCTGAACCTGGGTGTGGGCATGGTGGCGATCGCTTCCCCGGAAGCCGCGGATGCCGCCGTCGCGCGTCTGAACGAGCGTGGCCTGCCGTCCTGGGTCATGGGCACGGTCGCCGAGGACACCGGCGCCTTCACCGGCACGGTCGACTACGTCCAGGGCGCCAAGGGCGTCGACGGCGGCGCGGTCCGCCTGGTGGGCCAGTACGCCTGACTCTCCCTCCCCCTCATCGACTGCTCCATAGGATGTCGTTTTTCCCCGGAAATCGGGGATTTCGACATCGTATGGAGCAGTCGATCGTTAAGGGGGGCCCGCTTCCCGTTCGGTGTCGCACGGTGTGACACGGCCCATGCCAGAATGTGTCCGCACCGCACTCACATCGACTTCTGGAGGAATCCTTGACCGAGAACACCGCCGCCTCCGATCGACCCCGTCCAGAAGGGGACCCCCGGGACGCCATCGATTGGACGCAACCGCAGTCCTGGGAGCAGCCCCGGTACGGCGTCCGCTCGTCCGCAGACGTTCCGCCCTGGCACCCGGAGGCCAATGCGCAGCAGCGTGCGGCCGCCGTCCCGCCGGAGCCGGCACCCGGCGAGGATGTCCTGCGGGGAGCCCTGTTCGCGCTGGTGGTTCTCCCGCTCGGCATCATCGTCTGGATGCTGCTGTGGGAGGTGCATGTGATCGCGTCGATCGTCACCTTCGGCGTGGCCGCCGGCGCCGCGCGTCTCTACGTCGTCGGCACCAGGGGCCGCCTGAGCCGCACCGGGGTCTGGGTGATCGTGGGCATCACCGTCGCCACCGCGATTCTGGCATTCGTCGGCGGAGTCTGGCTCGACGCCGTCGACTTCCTGGGCGGTTCCCCTCTCGCCAGGATCTTCGGCCCGGAGCCGTGGCGCCTCATGGCAGCCAACCTCGCGTCGAACCCCGACTTCGTCAAGGGCTATTCGGGCGATCTGCTCATGTCCCTCGCCTTCGGCGCGCTGGGCTGCTTCTTAACCCTTCGTCGCCTCTTCGCGGCCACCCGTAATCGCTGAGCCTTCCACCACCCTCAAAAAAGATCGACTGCTCCATACGATGTCGAAATCCCCGATTTCCGGGGAAAAACGACACCCTATGGAGCAGTCGATCTTTAAGGTGTGCTACTTCAGGCCGAGCTGTGCGGTCGGGACCTTGGCCGTCTCGCGGGCGGTCAGTGCCGACACCGCGGCGATCACGCAGATGACCGCGGCGAAGATCGACGTCTGGACCCAGCCGCCGGGGCCGGTGCCGCCGATCGCCGAGACGATCGTGGGGGCGAAGCCGGCCATGAGGAAGCCGAGCTGGGTTCCCACGGCCAGGCCGGAGAAGCGGACCTGGGTGCTGAACATCTCGCCGTAGAAGGACGGCCAGACCGCGTTCGCCGCCGCATAGCCGCACGAGAAGTACACGATGGCCGCCGCGAACATCAGCGGGATGGAGCCGGACTGCAGACTCAGGAAGAACAGCGGCGTCATGACCGCGCTGGACAGGGCGCCGTAGACGAACAGCGGCTTGCGGCCGAAGCGGTCGGCCAGCGTGCCGAAGAACGGTTGGGTGCCGAGGGCCACCACGTTCGCCACGACCACGAGCCACAGCGTCACAGTGCTGTCCACATGGGCGACCTGCTTGCCGTAGCTGATGGCGAGCGTTCCGAAGACGGTGCTGATCGCGGCGATGAAGGCGCAGCAGACGACGCGGATCACGTCACGCCAGTGATACTTCATCAGCTCGACGAAGGGCAGCCGAGCCTTCTTGGCCTCGGCGAAGGTGGTGTGGGCTCGTGCAGGCTGCGGCGGATGAAGAACGCGACCACGACGACGGCGGCGCTCAGCCAGAACGGGATGCGCCAGCCGATGCCGTACTTGAGGTCGTCCGGCAAGGCGACGACGGGGATGAAGGCCAGGGCGGCGAGGATCTGCCCGCCCTGGGTCCCGGTGAGGGTCCACGAGGTGAAGAACGCGCGACGGTCGTCGGGGGCGTGTTCCAGCGTCATCGAGGAGGCGCCGGCCTGTTCACCGGCCGCGGAGAGCCCCTGGCAGAGGCGTGCGAGGACCAGGAGAGCGGGCGCCCACCAGCCCACCGTCTTGAAGTCGGGGAGGCAGCCGATGACGAAGGTCGAGGCGCCCATCAGGACCAGGGTGAACATGAGCACCCTCTGTCGTCCGAGACGGTCGCCGAAGTGACCGAGGAAGACCGCGCCCACGGGCCGGGCGATGTAGGCGAAGCCGAAGGTCGCGAAGGACATGATGGTGGCGTTCGCGTCGGCGCTCGGGAAGAACACCTTGGGGAAGATCAGCGCCGCGGCGGAGCCGAAGATGAAGAAGTCGTAGTACTCCACCGCGCTGCCGAGGAAGCTGGCCAGGGCGGCCTTCCGGGGAGTGCCGGAGTGGCCCGCGGCCGCTCCGGAGGGGACGGCGCCCGGCGCTGCGGGCGGAAGGGTCTGGTTCATGGGATTCCTTCGGTGTGACGGCGATGTCGCATCAGGGTGGAGTCGCTGGGGTGAATGCGGGCGGCCGGCCCGGATCACGGTTTCGGCTGGCGAGAGAATTCCCGCTCGACAACAGCTTCCGGATCATGAGAGCTGTTGGTGCGATATAGAAGATTCTGGCTGTGAGCGCCGTCACTGTCAAGAATTTTTCTCACGATCTAGATATAGCTCTCACAATGTGGCAATCTTCTCTTCATGAGCGAGAAGGAAACCGGCAAGACGGACATGATCGGCAAGGCGCTGAGTCTGCTGGTGCTGCTGGGCGACGAGCCCCGTGGCGCGAGCGCAGCGGAGCTGGCACGCCGATCCGATCTGCCGTTCAGCACCGCCTACCGGCTGCTCGGATCCCTGACGCGGGACGGTTTCGTGGATTACGAGCCCGAGGGGCGGCGGTACCACCTGGGCCTCCGGGTCTTCCAGTTGGGGCAGCGCGTCTCCAATCACCACGGCTTCGCCGGGACGGCCCGGCCGGTCCTGCAACGGGTCACCGAAGGCACGGGTGAGGCGACGATCCTCTCCGTCCGGGATCAGCACCGCTACCTGACCGTGAACAAGGTGGACGGCCCCCAGATGTTCCGCGTCACGAGCGACCCCGGACACCTCGGCCAGCTGCACACGACGGCGGTGGGCAAGGTCCTCGTGGCGTTCGCGCCGGAGGACGAGCGGGAGGCGCTCCTCGACGAGCTGGAGCTGACGCCGCTGACCGAGCACTCGATCACGGACCGCGAAGCGTTCCGCGCCGAGATCGCCCGCGTCCGGCACCAGGGCTTCGCCCTCATGGACGAGGAGAACGAGATCGGCATGCGGGCCATCGCGGTGCCGGTGCTCGCCGGCCACGGCGGCGTGCTCGCGGCCCTCGCCACGGCGGCGCCGGTGTTCCGGATGAGCGTGGAGCAACTGCAGGGCGCCGTCCCCCTCCTGCGGGACGCGGCGGGCGAGCTGGCCGCGCGCCTGCCGGCACGATGAGCGCCGGGACGAGCGACGCGATGAGCGACGCACTCGCCCGCAGCGTGACGAGCGCGCCGAGCGCGACGCCAGTTCGCGACGCCAGTTCGCGATACGAACACTTGTACTTGATGTGAACATGGTGTGTACCCTGAGTCATACCGTCCGGCACTGAACCTCAGGCCGACAAAGGAGCGAAGAGCATGAGCACTCGAGCAGGATCATTCCTGGTGGGCCTGGTGGGCGAAGGGGTACTTCCGTCCCTCACGCCACCGATGCACGAGCGGGAGGGCGACCGGCAGGGCCTTCGGTACCTCTACCGTCCCCTCGACCTGCTCGAGACAGGCATCCCCGCCGCCTCGATCGGCGATCTGCTGCACTGGGCCTCCGACCTCGGCTTCAACGGCCTGAACATCACCCACCCCTGCAAGCAGCTCGTGATGGCGCACCTCGACGAGGTGTCCGAGGATGCCCGGCGGCTCGCCGCAGTGAACACCGTGGTGATCGAGGACGGACGGTTCATCGGCCACAACACCGATTTCTCCGGCTTCGCCCGCGCCCTCGCCGACGGCCTGCCGGGAGCTTCGCTGGAGCGGGTGGTGCAGCTGGGTGCGGGAGGCGCCGGGTCCGCCGTCGCCTACGCGCTCCTGACCGCCGGCGTCGGGGTGCTGGATCTGGTGGACACGGACCCCGTCCGGAGCACCGAGCGGGCCGATGGTCTGAGGGAGCTGTTCCCTGGCGCGGTCGTCACCGCACACACCCCGGAAGAGCTGCCGACGCTCCTGCCGCTCGCCGCGGGTCTGGTGCACTGCACGCCCGTCGGGATGGCGGCGCACCCCGGACTGCCGCTGGATCCGGCGCTGCTGGAACCCCGGCACTGGGTGGCGGACATCGTCTACCGGCCGCTCGAGACCGAACTGGTGCGCCGGGCCCGGGCCATCGGCTGCCGCGTCCTGGACGGGGGCCGCATGGCGGTGGGCCAGGCCGCCGACGCCTTCCGGCTCTTCACCGGCCGCGAAGCCGACGCCGGGCGCATGCGCGAGCACTTCCTGGAGCTGATCGCGGCGGAGGACGCCGCAGCCGGCGCGGCCCCGGACAGCACCGCCGCCACGGAAGGGGGCCGCTGATGCGCACGGGAGTCGCCACCGTCTGCCTGTCCGGCACACTCCGCGAGAAGATGCAGGCCTGCGCCATCGCCGGCTTCGACGGGATCGAGATCTTCGAGCCCGATCTGATCACCTCCCCGCTCAGCCCCGAGGACGTCCGCACGCTGGCCGCCGACCTCGGCCTCGGCCTGGACCTGTACCAGCCGTTCCGCGATTTCGACAGCGTCCCCGAAAATCTCCTGCGGGAGAACCTCCGCCGCGCCGACGCGAAATTCCGCCTCATGTCCCGGCTCGGCATGGACACGATCCTCGTGTGCAGCAACGTCGCCACCGCGCAGATCGACGACGACGGCCTGCGCGCCGAGCAGCTCGCCCGCCTCGCGGAGCTGGCCGGTGAGCACGGGGTGAAGGTCGCTTACGAGGCGCTGGCGTGGGGCAAGTACGTCAACGACTACGAACACGCGCACCGGCTCGTCGAGATGGTGAACCACCCGAACCTCGGCACCTGCCTGGACTCGTTCCACATCCTCTCCCGGGACTGGGACACCGCGCCGATCGAGACGTTCGCTCCGGAGAAAATCTTCTTCGTCCAGGTGGCGGACGCCCCGCGCCTCTCCATGGACGTCCTGTCCTGGAGCCGGCACCACCGGGTATTCCCGGGCGAGGGGCAGTTCGCCCTGGCGAAGTTCATGGGCCACGTGATCCGGGCGGGCTACTCCGGTCCGGTCTCCCTCGAGGTGTTCAACGACGTCTTCCGGCAGGCCGATGTGGACCGAACCGCGGTGGACGCCATGCGGTCGCTCATCTGGCTGGAGGAGCAGAGCGCGCGCTGGCTCACCGAGCAGAACGGGGACTCGGAAGGGGCGCGTCGCCGTCGTCATCCGATGGAGCTGGCCACCCTGCCCAGGGTTCCGGAGCCCGCCGGCTTCGACTTCGCCGAGGTGAAGGCCGAGGACACCGCCGGTCTGGAGACGCTGCTCGGGCACCTCGGCTTCAGTTTCGCGGGGCGTCACCGCACCAAGGACGTCCAGCTCTGGACGCTGGGGCAGGCGCGCGTCATCATCAACGAGCAGGCGCCCTCCCAGGCCGAGCCCGCGATCGCCGCGCTCGGCTTCGACGTCGAGTCACCGCTGCTCGCCTCCGCCCGCGCCCAGCAGCTGAAGGCGCCCGCGGTCGCCCGCACGGTCCAGGCCGACGAGGAGGTCTTCCAGGGGGTCTCCGCCCCGGATTCCACGGAGATCTTCCTGTGCCAGAGCCGGCCCGGCGGGGTGGCCGTGTGGACCCACGAATTCGGTGACGGGGAACGCCCCGGGGAAGCGAACGGCGCCGCGAGGATCGACCACGTGAACCTGGCACAGCCATGGCAGCACTTCGACGAGGCCGTCCTCTTCTACACGAGCGCCCTGGCCCTGGAACCCGCGCCGTTCGCGGAGGTGCCCAGCCCCACCGGCCTGGTCCGTTCGCAGGTCATGCAGACCTCGGACCGTGCCGTGCGCCTGGTGCTCAATCTCGCGCCCGTGATCCAGCAGGGCCTCGGTGCGGGCGGGAACCCGGGCCGCAAGACCTACCAGGAGCACATCGCCTTCGCCGTGGACGACCTCGTGTCCACGGCTCGCGCGGCGAAGGACCGCGGGCTGGAATTCTTGCCCATCCCCGCCAACTACTACGAGGACCTGGACGCCCGGTTCCAGCTCGATCCGGACTTCCTGGCCACCCTCCGGAACCTCGATCTCCTCTACGACCGCGACGGCGACGGCGAGTTCCTGCACTTCTACACCGCCACGGTGGGCAGCGTCTTCTTCGAGATGGTGGAGCGACGCGGCGGCTATGACGGCTACGGCGCCGCGAACGCCCCGGTCCGCCACGCCGTCCAGTACGACGCCCGTCAGGACCGGCCGTCCGCCTGAGCGGCGCGGCCCGGCACGAGGAGGTGTCCCATGGCGAACTCCGCATCCGGTGACTCCGTGGTGGACCGCGTGGTGCGGCTGCTGGCCGCCTTCCCGGAAGGCACCCCACGGCTCAGCCTCTCCGACCTCGCGGCCCGGGCGGGGCTTCCGCTGTCCTCCGCGCATCGCCTCGTCCGGCAGATGAGCGATCACGGGCTCCTCGACGTCGAGGAGGGCGGCGCGGTCAAGCCCGGGCTGCGCCTCTGGGAACTCGTCAGCAGGAACGCGCCCACCCTGGAACTGCGCACCGTGGCCCTGCCGTTCATGGAGGACATCCAGCAGGTGCTCCGGCAGAACGTGAACCTCGCCGTGCTGGATGGGCAGGACGCCTTGTTCGTGGAGCGGCTCTCCCGGCCGGGCTCCGTGACGAACCGCGCGACGGTCGCGGGCCGGCTTCCCGTGTACATCTCCTCGGCGGGTCTGGCGCTCATGGCGTTCCAGCCCCGCGAGGTCCAGGCGGAGTACGTGACGCGGCAGATCCTCGCCGGCGCCGTGCCGGAGGACGAACTCCGCCAGCGGCTCGCGGAGACCGCCCGCAACGGGTATGCCCAACTCGTGGGGATCCTCGACCCCGAGACGTCGGGCATCGCCGCACCCGTGCTCGACCCGCAGGGCCACGCGGTGGCCGCGCTCGGCGTCGTCGTCCCGGTGACGGAGGTGCGCCTCCGGGAGATCGTGGCGGCGCTCCAGGGCGCGGCGCAGGGCGTGCGGCGCGGCCTGGAGACGATCCGGCGGGCTTAGTCCACCGGGCGCGACGTCGGGACGAACAGCAGCGCGGCCAGCGCGGCCACCGCGGCGAGGGCGAACACGTAGAAGCCCCACGGGTAGGCGATGCCTCCGGCGACGAGCGCTCCCGTGACGGCCGGCCCCAGAATCGCCCCCACGCGGCCCACGCCCGCGGAGAATCCGAGCGCGGTGCCCGTGAGTTCACGGGGGAAGAGCTGGCTCACCCACGCGTACACCAGGACCTGCGCGCTGAACACGAACACCCCGGTGACGAAGACGGCCAGGTCGAGCAGGATCTCGTTCTGGAGCTTCAGGCTGAGCAGGGCGAGCAGCACCGCGGCCAGGCCGAACCAGAGCAGGGTGATCCGCTTGGTGCCGTGCCGGTCAGCGAGCCAGCCGGCCAGCAGGAGCCCCGCCACGGCACCGAGATTCAGGATGAACAGCAGGGCGAGGGACGAGCTCATCGAGTACCCGGCACTCGCCATGAGGGTCGGGAGCCAGGTGTTCAGGCCGTACACGAGCAGCAGCCCCATGAAGGACGCGGCCGCGATGCCCGCCGCGATGAGCGGGTACGGCTTCCGCAGCAGGACCTTCAGGCCCGGCTTCGCGCCGCCGTCGGCCACCGCCTGGCCGCCCTCGGAGGCGCCCACGGCGAGCCGGTCCACGGTGGTGTCCGGCAGCCGGAACCACAGGATCGGCGCGAGGACGAGCCCGGCGACGCCGCCGATCACGAACACGGCCCGCCAGTTGGGAATGAGGGCCAGCGCGAGCAGCGACGTCACGACGGCGCCGGCGTGATAGCCGGTCATGGTGCGGGTGGTGGCACGGGCGGCGGAGGACGCGGGGGCGAAGTCGTTCATGTAGGCCAGGGCCGCGGGCAGGCAGGCGCCGAGCCCGACGCCGGCGAGCAGCCGGAAGGCGCTGAAGACCGCGACGTTCGGCGCCACGGTCACGGCCAGGGTGAAGACGGAGAACCACAGCACGCAGGCGACCAGAAGGCGCTTACGGCCGAAGCGGTCGGAGAGGGGCGCGATGAAGAGCGCGCCGAGTCCCACGCCCACGAGCGAGAGGGTGGCGGCCAGGGTGGCCCCTGCAGGATCGAAACCGAGGTCCTTGCTCTTGAGCAGGGTCGGGATCACGGCTCCGAGGACCACCAGGTCGAAGCCGTCCAGCACCATGGCCAGCCAGCAGAGGGCGGCCGGCCCGGAGGACCGGGGGCGGGACTGGGCGAGGGAAGGGGACGGCGGGGAGGGGGACGGCATTGTCACGAAAGGACCTCCTGAAGGGGATGGGTGTGAGAGGTGTATCACTTTCCCAACCCGGTCCGGAACGCGGTTTTCCATTGAATGGAACAGGACTTGGTCCAGAAGGTGATCCGGAGCACACTCGTCAGAGTCGTTCCGGGCCGATCCGATGAGGGGTCGGTCCCTGCCGAAAGAGAGGCGCCCATGAGCCAGACCGAGACCCTCCGCACCCAGGTGGCCATCGTGGGAGGCGGCCCCGCGGGGCTCATGCTGTCCCATCTGCTGGCCACCCGCGGCATCGAATCCGTGGTGCTGGAGGCCCGCAGCCGCCAGGCGATCCACGAGACGGTCCGCGCCGGCATCCTCGAACACGGCACCGTGAATCTGCTGGTGGACTCGGGGGTCTCCGACCGGGTGCTGCGCGAGGGCGACCGGCACGACGGCATCGAACTCCGCTTCGACGGCGAGAGCCACCGCATCGACTTCCAGGAACTCGTGGGGGAATCGGTGTGGCTGTACCCGCAGACCGAGGTGTTCGCCGACCTCGCCGCACGACGGGAGGCCGACGGCGGCGACGTCCGGTACGGGGTGTCCGGCGTGACGGTGCACGACGTCGCCTCCGATCCCCGGGTCACGTTCACGGACGCCGAGGGCCGGGACGTCGAGCTGCGCGCCGATTTCGTGGTGGGCGCGGACGGGTCCCGCAGCCACTGCCGGGGGCTGATCCCGGAGGACCGCCGTCACCGGTACTTCAAGGAGTACCCCTTCGCCTGGTTCGGCATCCTCGCCGAAGCGCCCCGCAGCGCGGACGAGCTGATCTACGCGAACTCACCCCAGGGCTTCGCGCTCATCAGCCAGCGGACCGAGACCATGCAGCGGATGTACTTCCAGTGCGACCCCGGCGAGTCGGCCGCCGACTGGGACGACGAGCGCATCTGGGCCACGCTCCGCGAGCGCGTGAACGGCAACGGCTTCGAACTGGTGGAGGGTCCGGTGCTGGAGAAGGTGGTGCTCCCGTTCCGGAGTTTCGTCCAGGCGCCCCTGCGTCACGGGAAGCTCTTCCTGGCGGGCGATGCCGCTCACACCGTGCCGCCGACCGGCGCCAAGGGCCTCAACCTCGCCCTCCACGACGTCAGGATGCTCTTCGAAGCTCTCGACTCCTTCTACACCGGCGGTTCGGAGGACCTGCTCGACGGCTACAGCGAGCGCGCCCTCGGGCGGGTCTGGAAGGCTCAGCACTTCTCCTCCTGGATGACGTCCCTGCTGCATGCGGCCCCGGGCGAGAGTGATTTCGACCGGGCCCGCCGGCGGGGCGAGCTCGACTCGGTCGTCTCCTCAGCCCACGGCCGGGCGTATCTGGCCGAGTCGTACACGGGGTGGCCGGACCGTGGGTGAGGGCCGCCGTCGTCGCGCATCCGATGCCGTGTTGTTCGCTAGACGAACACTAGTGCGTTATTCGAACGTCCCGGGTATGCTGGATCACACAGCGCCCGGTTCGCCCCCGGTCCCCACCGTCGAACCCCTCCCCGACCGCTCTCAGACCCGACCACTTCCCGAAAGGAGCCGGCCATGACCTCAGGGCCCCGCACCGTGCACCCTGACCCCGACGCCGCAGCGGAGACGCAGGCCGATCTCAACGCCGAGATCGCAGCGACCGCCGCCTCCTACCGCGAGGAGCTCCTCGGCGGCGCCGCCCCGGAGACCCAGCCGCGGCTCGACTTCGCGCCGTACCGCAGCTCGATCCTGCGCCACCCCACCAAGAGCCTGCACCACGCGGACCCGGAGACCATCGAGCTGTTCTCCCCCGCGTTCGGGCACCAGGACGTCCACGCGCTGGAATCGGACCTGACCATCCAGCACAACGGCGAACCCCTCGGCGAGCGGATCATCGTCTCCGGCAAGGTCCTCGACGGCGACGGCCGCCCCGTGGCCGGGCAGCTCGTGGAGATCTGGCAGGCCAACGCGGCCGGGCGCTACATCCACAAGCGGGACCAGCACCCCGCGCCCCTCGATCCGAACTTCACGGGCGTCGGCCGCTGCATCACCGGCGAAGACGGCTCCTACCGCTTCGTCACCATCAAGCCCGGCGCCTATCCGTGGAAGAACCACCTCAACGCGTGGCGCCCGGCCCACATCCACTTCTCGCTCTTCGGTTCCGAGTTCACGCAGCGCATCGTCACCCAGATGTACTTCCCGGGGGACCAGCTCTTCCCGCTGGACCCCATCTACCAGTCGATCGTGGACCAGGACGCGCGGGATCGCCTCGTGGCCCGCTACGATCACGACCTCACCCGCCCCGAATGGGCCCTCGGCTACAACTGGGACATCGTCCTGACGGGCGCCCACCGGACCTGGACCGAGAACGAAGCCTTCGGCGACGCCGGAGACGAGGAGTAGACCGCCATGACCGAACAGACCCCGGGCACCCTCACCGCCACCCCCGGCCAGACCGTGGGGCCGTTCTTCGGCTACGCCCTGCCGTTCCCGAAGGACAACGAACTGCTGGCCCCCGGCACCCCCGGTTCCATCCGCCTGCAGGGCACCGTGTACGACGGCGCCGGCCACCCGGTCCCGGACGCCATCCTCGAGATCTGGCAGCCGGACAGCGCGGGCCGGGTCCCGCGCCGCACCGGCTCGCTCGTGCGGGACGGCTACACCTTCACCGGCTGGGGCCGCGCCTCCACGGGGAACACCGGCCGCTTCACCTTCACCACCGTGAACCCGGGCCCCACCGAGGAAGGCGCCGCCGCGTTCATCGCCGTCGCGGTGTTCGCCCGCGGCCTCATGAACCGCCTGTTCACGCGGATCTACCTCCCGGAGCACCCGGAGTACCTCGTCACGGACCCCCTGCTCTCGTCGCTGCCGGAGGACCGCAGGGAGACCCTGGTCGCGCGGCGCGACGCCGACGGCGGCCTCAGCTGGGACGTCCGGCTGCAGGGCGACGGCGAGACCGTCTTCCTGGACTTCGAGGGCACCTCCACCCCGACGGGGGCGTTCCGGTGACGGACTTCGGACTGCTGAGCGCCGTCACGGCGTCCCCCGAGGTCGAGGCCCTGACCGGGGACCGCGCCGTGCTGACCGCGCTGCTCGATGTGGAGAGCACCTGGTCCACCGTGCTGGAGGACGCCGGGCTCGTCCCGGCCGGGGCTGCGGACGCCGTCGCGGAGGCCGCAGACCCGGACCTGTACGACCCGGCGTCGCTCGCCCGGCAGGCACAGGGCGGGGGCAACCCTGTGATCCCGCTGGTCGCCGCGCTCAAGGCGCAGGTCCGCGGGATCGACGCCGCCGCCGTGAAGGCCGTGCACGCCTCGCTGACCAGCCAGGACGTGCAGGACTCCGCCCTCATGCTGCTGGCAGCCCGGGTGCGCGCGGAGCTGCTCCGCGAACTCTCCCGCACCACGACGGCGCTCGCCCGGCTCTCGGAGGAGCACGCGGACACGCTGTGCGTGGGGCGCAGCCTGGGCCAGCACGCGCTGCCGTACACCTTCGGCCTCAAGGCGGCCCAGTGGCTCCAGGGTCTGACCTCCGCCGGCCGCCGGCTCGGCGAGGCCACCCTGCCCGCGCAATTCGGCGGGGCCGTCGGCACGCTCGCGTCCGCCACGCTGCTCACCGCGGGATCCTCCGCCACCCCGTTCGCCCTGGCACAGGACCACGCCGCCCGGCTCGGGCTCGCCACGGCCCACGTGCCCTGGCACGGCGACCGCCAGCCGGTGACGGTCCTGGGCGACGCCCTCGCGGGGGTGCTGGACGCGGCCGGCAAGATCGCCGGCGACGTCCTGTTCCTCACCCGTCCCGAGGTCGCAGAGCTGGGCGAACCGACCGGGGCGGGCCGCGGCGTGTCCTCGGCCATGCCGCAGAAGCAGAACCCCGTGCTGTCCGTCCTCCTCCGCAGCGCCGCGCTCCAGGGACCCACCTTCGCTTCGCAGCTGCACCTCGCCGCAGGACTCTTCAACGACGAACGGGCCGACGGCGCCTGGCACAGCGAGTGGCCCGCCCTCCGGTCCCTGCTGGGCCTCTCGCTGGGCGCGGTGCTCACCTTGCGCGAAATGATCGAAGGCCTGCGTGTCTTCCCCGACGCCATGCGCCGCAACCTGGATCTCACCGGTCCGCTGCTGCTGAGCGAAAAGGTCAAGGCCGCCGTCGGGCCGCTGCTCGGTGATGCCGGGCAGGAGGCTCTGCAAGCAGTCGTCGACGCCGCGCTCCGGGAATCCCCCGAGCGGCGAGCGGAGGCTTACGCCCGCGAACTCCGTGCGGCGGTGCCGGCCGAGGCCCTGAGCGACGACGCCCTCGCGCAGCTGCTCGACCCCGCCGGCTACGTCGGGGAAGCCGAGGAGATCCGCCGCAGGATCCTCGGCTCCCTCCCGGACACCGTCGGCTCCCAGGACACCCTCGACGCCCAGGACGCACCCAACTCCCTGGACGAAGGAGCCACTCGTGACTGACACGATCGACACCGCAGCCCCGGCCCTCAAGGCGGTCCTGCTCTCGCCCCGCCGTGACCTCGGAGACCGGCCGCTCCTGGTGCTCGGCCCGTCCCTCGGCACCTCCACCGTGCTCTGGAATGAGACCGCGGCCCTGCTCGCGGAGGAGTACGACGTGATCGGCTGGGACCTCCCGGGCCACGGTGTCTCCCCGGCCGCCGAGCGCCCGTTCCGCATGGAGGACCTCGCCGCCTCGGTGCTGTCGCTGGTGGACTCCATCGCCCCCGGCGCCCGATTCCACTACGCGGGGGTCTCCCTCGGCGGCGCAGTGGGTCTCCAGCTCGCGCTCGACCACGGCGACCGGCTGCTCGGCCTGTCCGTGCAGTGCAGCGGCCCCAAGCTCGCCACGGAGGAGAGCTGGCTCGAACGGGCCGGCACCGTCCGGACCCAGGGCACGGCCGTCATGATCCAGGGATCCGCGCAGCGCTGGTTCGCGGCGGGATTCATGGAACGCCGGCCGGAACAGAGCAGCCGTCTGCTGCACGTCCTGCGGGACACCGAGCGGAACAGTTACGCCGCGTGCTGCGAGGCACTCGCCGCCTTCGACGTCCGTGACCGCCTGGGCGGCATCACCGTTCCCGTGCAGCTCGTCGCCGGCGCCGAAGATCAGGTGGCGCCGCCGTCGCTCGCCGAGGAGACCGCAGCGGCCATCACCGCGGGAGGTGGCAAGGCGACCGTCGAGGTGCTCGACGGCGTCGCCCACCTCGCGCCGACTGAGGCGCCTGAGACGGTCGCCGCCCTGCTCCGTTCCTTCCTCCAGGAGGTCTCCGCATGAGTGAACAGCCACAGGATTCCGCACGTAACGGGGCCGTCCAGCCGGACGCCACCGCGCGCCAGATCCACGACGCCGGCATGGTGGTCCGCCGCGAAGTCCTCGGGGACGCCCACGTGGACCGGGCCAACGCCGCCAAGAACGAGTTCACCGAGGACTTCCAGGACATGATCACCCGCATCGCCTGGGGCGGGATCTGGACCCGGCCCGGGCTGTCCCGGCAGATGCGCTCCGCCGTGACCCTGACCGCCATGGTGGCGCATGGTCACTGGGAGGAGTTCGCCATGCACGTCCGCGCGGCGCTGCGGAACGGTCTGACCCGCGAGGAGATCAAGGAGATCCTCCTGCAGACCGCCATCTATTGCGGGGTCCCTTCCGCCAACACCGCTTTCAAGACCGCACAGCAGGTCTTCGCAGAAATGGATCAGCCCTCATGAATCAGGCCTATGTGTACGACGCCGTGCGCACGCCCTTCGGCAAGTTCGGCTCCGGGCTGGCGGCGGTGCGTCCCGACGACCTCGCCGCGCACATCGTCCGCGAGTCGGTGCGCCGCGCCCCGGGCCTCGACGCCGCCCGGATCGACGAGATCGTCTTCGGCAACGCCAACGGCGCGGGCGAGGAGAACCGCAACGTGGCCCGCATGGCAGGCCTGCTCGCGGGGCTGCCCGTCTCCGTGCCCGGGACCACCGTCAACCGCCTCTGCGGGTCCTCCCTGGACGCGGCGATCATCGCCTCCCGGCAGATCGAGACCGGCGACGCCGACCTCCTGCTGGTCGGCGGCGTCGAGTCCATGAGCCGCGCGCCGTGGGTGCTGCCCAAGACCACCCGCCCGTTCCCGGCCGGGGACATGACCCTCGCGTCGACCACGCTCGGCTGGCGCCTGGTGAACCCTGCGATGAACCCGGAGTGGACCGTGTCCCTCGGGGAGGCCACCGAGCGGCTGCGGGAACGGCACGGCATCAGCCGCGAACGGCAGGACGAGTTCGCCGCGGAGTCCCACCGGCTGGCCGCCGCGGCCTGGGACGAGGGCTTCTACGACGCCCTCGTCTCCCCCGTGCCCGGCACCGAGCTGGTCCGGGACGAGGGCATCCGCCCCGGGACCACCACGGAGAAGCTCGCCGGCCTCAAGACCGCCTTCCGCCCGGACAACGGCGACCGTTCCGGCACGACGGCGGGCGGCACCGTCACGGCGGGGAACGCCTCGCCGCTGTCGGACGGGGCCTCGGCGGCGTGGCTGGGCTCCGAACGGGCCGCCGGGCTGCTCGGGATGGATCCCGTGGCCCGTGTGGCCGGACGGGGCGCGCACGGCAACGACCCGCAGTTCTTCGGTTTCGCGCCCGTGGAGGCGGCGAACCAGGCCCTCGCCCGGGCCGGCGTCCGCTGGGAGGAGGTGGGCGCCGTCGAGCTCAATGAGGCGTTCGCCGCCCAGTCCCTGGCCTGCGTCGACGCCTGGGGCATCGACCCGGGCATCGTCAACCGGCATGGCGGCGCGATCGCGATGGGTCACCCGCTGGGCGCCTCCGGGACGCGGATCCTCGGCACGCTGGCGCGCTCGCTTCAGGCGAGTGGCGAACGCTGGGGCGTCGCGGCGATCTGCATCGGCGTCGGGCAAGGCCTGGCCGTGGTGCTGGAGAACGTGAGCGCGGGGGTGAAGGGCTGATGCTGACCTTCCTCGACTCCGTGACCGAGGCGGTCGCGGGAATCCGTGACGGGTCCACCGTGATGATCGGCGGTTTCGGCAACGCCGGGCAGCCGTTCGAGCTGATCGACGCGCTGCTGGACTCCGGCGCGACCGATCTGACCGTGGTCAACAACAACGCCGGGCAGGCCGACCAGGGCCTGGCGCTGCTCATCAAGGAGGGCCGGGTGCGGAAGATGATCTGCTCCTTCCCGCGCCAGTCCGACTCCTGGCACTTCGATGAGAAGTACCGGGCCGGCGAGATCGAACTGGAGCTCGTCCCCCAGGGCAATCTGGCCGAGCGCATCCGCGCGGCGGGGGCCGGGATCGGCGGGTTCTTCACGCCCACCGGTTACGGGACCATGCTCGCCGAGGGCAAGGAGACCCGCTTCCTGGACGGCGTGTGGCAGGTGTTCGAGACTCCGATCCACGCCGACGTCGCGCTGATCAAGGCGCTCAAGGCCGACGGCAAGGGCAATCTCGTCTACCGCAAGACCGCCCGGAACTTCGGACCCATCATGGCCGCCGCCGCACGGCACACCATCGCCCAGGTGTCCGAGATCGTGCCGGTCGGGGCCCTGGACCCGGAACACGTCGTGACCCCGGGCATCTACGTCAACAGCATCGTGAAGGTGGCCTCATGAGCACGCTCCCGTCCCTTCAAACCTCGCCCGAAACGCTCGGTCGGTCCGAGCTCGCCGCGCTCGTGGCCCGCGACATCCCCACGGGTTCCTTCGTGAACCTGGGGATCGGACAGCCCACCCTGGTCTCCAACTTCCTCACCGAGGAGCAGAACGTCACCCTCCACACGGAGAACGGCATGCTCGGCATGGGACCGGAGGCCGTGGGCGAACAGATCGACGGCGACCTCATCAACGCCGGCAAGATCCCGGTCACCGAGCTCCCCGGGGCGTCCTACTTCCACCACGCCGACTCGTTCGCGATCATGCGCGGCGGCCACCTGGACATCTGCGTGCTGGGCGCCTTCCAGGTCTCCGCCACTGGGGATCTGGCGAACTGGCACACCGGCGCTCCGGACGCGATCCCCGCGGTCGGCGGCGCGATGGACCTGGCCACGGGCGCCAAGGACGTGTTCGTCATGATGAGCCTGCTCACCCGCGACGGCGCGTCCAAGCTCGTGGAAACCTGCACCTACCCGCTCACGGGGGTCGGCTGCGTGACCCGGGTGTACACGGAACGCGCAGTGTTCCTGATCGGGCCCGACGGCGTCACGGTGCGGGAGACCTTCGGCTGCACCGTGGATGAACTCCGCTCCCTCGTGCCGATGCCGCTGCTCACGCCTGCCGGCTGAGCCTGGAGGTACAGGCTGACCCCGCGAGGCCTCCGCGGAGCGGCCACATAGGATAGGTGATCATGAGAGAAGCAGGACCAGCTGCCCCGCAGGCCGGCGATCAGTACGTGCAATCGCTCGCCCGCGGCCTCGCGGTGATCAGGGCCTTCGACGCGAACAACCCGCACATGACCCTGAGCGAGGTCGCCGCGCGGACGGGTCTGACCCGTGCCACCGCGCGCCGCTTCCTGCACACCCTGGTGGAGCTGGGTTACGTCCGCACGGACGGCAAGACCTTCGCCCTCACCGCTCTGGTGCTCCAGCTCGGCTACTCGTACCTGTCCGCGCTGACGCTCCCCCAGCTGGCGCAGCCGCACCTGGAGGAGCTGTCCGTGCGACTCGGGGAGTCGACGTCGGCCGCGGTGCTGGACGGGAACGACATCTTCTACGTCGCCCGGGTGGCCACCCGCCGCATCATGACCGTGGGCATCACGGTCGGGACCCGGTTCCCCGCCTACGCCACGTCCATGGGACGTGTGCTGCTGGCCGGGCTCCCGAATCCTGAACTGCGCGCCTACCTGGACGCCGTAACGCTCGAAGCGCTGACCCCTCGCACCGTGTCCACGCGACAGGACCTGCTCGCGGAGCTCGAGAAGGTCCGCGACCAGGGATGGTGCCTGCTGGATCAGGAGCTGGAGCTCGGCCTCCTGTCCGTGGCGGCGCCGGTGCGCAATGCCGCCGGCAAGACCGTTGCGGCAGTGAACGTCTCGCTGCAGGCCCAGAATGTCGCCGGTCAGGACGACCCCGAAGCGTACCTGGCCTCGGTGACCCGCGAGATCGTGGGGACGGCGGCGCTCATCTCCCAGGAGATCTCCGCGCGGGCCTAGTCCCGGGTGACAGCACCCGGTACCACCACCTCGCCTCCACCCGATCGACTGCTCCATAGGATGTCGTTTTCACCCGGAATTCGGGGATTTCCGCATCCTATGGAGCAATCGATCCAAGGCGCGCGCACGACGAAGGCGCGCGCACGACGAAGGCGCGGGCACGACGAAGGCCCCGTGGCCGGATCACTCCGGCCACGGGGCCTATCAGGGGAGGGGACTCATCCCGTCATCGCATCAGCTGATGCGGCGGGTATCAGTCTCATCCTCCTCGTCGAACGCGTCAGCGTATTTGTCCTCGTACTCCGAATAGTCCGGTTCAAGAGGGTCCGACTCGAAAGACGCCGCGGAACCACGACGGCCGGATACCTGAGAATTGGCGGAGCCAAGCTCACGTTGCAGTGCTGAATAGTCAGTGCTCGGAGAGTAGTACTTGATGTCCCGAGCCTGCTTGGTTGCCTTAGCCTTTTGACGGCCGCGCCCCATGGCGTGACCCCCTCTGTACGTCGATCCGGAGGTGGTCGCCCTGGCAGGTAGCGAGGCCCCGGAATGTTTGGTCAATGTTTCGTACTTCTAGATTACATGGTTTCGCATTATCGCGTGCGGCCGTGACCCCTCGGGACGCGTGTTTCCGGGCTGGCGAGAGTGCCATGCGGGTGCGGCTTGGGTAGAGTCATGAGTAGCATCGCCCCGCGCCACCACGCGTTCCTGCGGCCGCAGTCCGGGTCGCCGGACCTTTGGTGCGGGCAGAAGAAGGCATGATGGACGACACGGTGGGAGTTTGGCTATGAGCGAACCGACGCAAGGGCACGACGACGGCGCCGGGCAGCCAGGAGCCGCCCCCGGCCCGGGTCAGCCCTCACCGGGTCCCGGCTTCCCCGGTCAGCAGCCGCCCCAGCCGCCTGCCGGACAGCCGCACTCCCAGCCGACGCAGAGCTTCCCACAGCAGCCCCAGCCCACGCAGGCGTACCCCCAGCAGCCGCAGCAGCCCGGCTACGGCGCCCCCGGCGCTCCGGGGAACCCTGCCACTCCAGGGAACCCCGCCGGCGGCCAGGCGCCCGGCCAGCCGGCCTACGACCCCCGCACCAACACCTACGGCGGTCAGCAGAACGGGCCCCAGAACAATGGCCCCCAGAACGGCCCCGTCTACGGCGCGCCCACCGGCTACCCGGGCGGCTACCCCGCCCAGCAGGCCCCGGCGAAGAAGAGCAACAAGGGCCTGGTGATCGGCGGCGCGGTGGTCGGCGGCGTCGTCGTGATCCTGCTGGTGGTCTGGCTGGTCAATCTGGTGGTGGGCGGCATGACGCCCCAGGCCGATCCGACCGCGCCGCCGGCCACGTCCAACGGCCGCACCACCCCCGCGCCCGGGCAGAGCGGCAGCGCCGCTCCCTCGGACGCGGAGACCATCAGCGCCCTGGACGCCAAGAAGGGGCAGTGCTTCTGGGGCTACCCGGACAACAGCAACTCGCGGCTCGTGGTCGTGGACTGCGGCGAGAACCACTCGGCTCAGCTGGTGAACGTCTACTACTACCAGCAGGACGAGGCGTTCCCCGGCGTGGACACCTTCAAGACCAAGGGCCGGGAACTGTGCCGCACGGCCAGCCTGTCCAGCGATGTGGACTCCCTGAACCTGCGCCAGCGCTTCGCGTACCCCAGCCAGAAGAGCTGGGACGCCGGCGACCGCCGCGTGGACTGCATCGTCTTCTCCGATGACGGCAACACGCTCACCAAGAGCCTGACCAAGTAATCCGCGCCGGCACCCCGCCGCACGCACGACAAGGGCCACGCAGGAAGGGCCGCACCCCGTGGGGTGCGGCCCTTCGTGCTTCTGAGTCCGTCTGAGCCGGGACGGCTACTTGCGGTTCACGGTCAGTTCGCCGAGGTCCTCGCTGGTGTCCACCAGCACGGTGTCCCCGTCGGTGATCTCACCGCTGAGGATGGCCCGGGCCAGCCGGTCGCCGATCTCCTTCTGCACCAGCCGGCGGAGCGGCCGGGCGCCGAAGGCGGGATCGTAACCGGTCATGGCGAGCCAGGCCCGGGCGCCGTCGCTGACCTCGAGGGTCAGGCGGCGATCCCGCAGGCGCTTGGCCAGATCCTTGACCTGGATCTCCACGATGTCGTTGAGCTGCTCCACGGAGAGCGGCTCGAACATGATGACCTCGTCCAGACGGTTCAGGAACTCCGGCTTGAAGGCGGAACGGACCACCTCCATGACCGCGGTCTTCTTGGTCTGATCGTCCAGGTTCGGGTCCACCAGGAACTGGCTGCCGAGGTTGGAGGTCAGGACCAGGATGACGTTGCGGAAGTCCACGGTGCGGCCCTGGCCGTCGGTGAGGCGGCCGTCGTCGAGCACCTGGAGGAGGATGTCGAAGACCTCGGGGTGAGCCTTCTCCACCTCGTCCAGCAGGACCACGGAGTACGGACGGCGCCGCACGGCCTCGGTCAGCTGGCCGCCCTCCTCGTAGCCGACGTACCCGGGAGGGGCGCCGACCAGGCGGGAGACCGAGTGCTTCTCCGAGTACTCGCTCATGTCGATCCGGACCATGGCCCGCTCGTCATCGAAGAGGAAGTCCGCCAGGGACTTCGCCAGTTCCGTCTTGCCCACACCGGTGGGACCGAGGAACAGGAACGAACCCGTGGGGCGGTTCGGGTCGCTGATGCCGGCGCGGGCACGCCGCACGGCGTCCGAGACGGCCGCCACGGCCTTCTTCTGGCCGATCAGGCGCTCCCCGAGGAACTCCTCCATCTGCAGGAGCTTCTGGCTCTCGCCCTGAAGCATGCGCCCGGCGGGGATGCCGGTCCACGCCTCGATCACCTCGGCGATGTCTTCCGCCGTGACCTCATCGGCCACCATGGCGGCGGGCTTCTCGCCGAGTTCCGCTTCTGCGGCGGCCGCGGCGCTGAGCTCACGCTCCAGCGTCGGGATCTCGCCGTACAGGATGCGGGAGGCCTCGCCGAGGTCACCCTCGCGCTGGGCCTTGTCCGCCACGGAACGCAGTTCGTCCAGCTTGGCCTTCAGGTCACCCACGCGGTTGAGTCCGGCCTTCTCGGCCTCCCACCGGGCGTTCAGTGCCGCCAGCTCCTCCTTCTTGTCCGCCATGTCGGCGCGCAGCGCGGCGAGCCGCTCCACGGATGCCGGGTCGGTCTCGTCCGCCAGGGCCAGTTCCTCCATGGTGAGGCGGTCCACGGAACGGCGCAGCTGGTCGATCTCCTCCGGGGCGGAGTCGATCTCCATGCGCAGCCGGCTCGCGGCCTCGTCCACCAGGTCGATGGCCTTGTCCGGGAGCTGTCGGCCGGAGATGTACCGGTTCGACAGGTTCGCGGCGGCCACCAGGGCGGAGTCGGCGATGGCCACCTTGTGGTGGGCCTCGTACCGTTCCTTCAGGCCGCGGAGGATGCCGATGGTGTCATCCACGCTCGGCTCGCCCACGTACACCTGCTGGAAGCGGCGTTCGAGCGCCGGGTCCTTCTCGATGTTCTCGCGGTACTCGTCCAGCGTGGTGGCGCCGATGAGGCGAAGCTCGCCGCGGGCCAGCATGGGCTTGAGCATGTTGCCCGCGTCCATGGCGCCCTCGCCGCTGGCGCCGGCGCCGACCACGGTGTGGATCTCATCGATGAACGTGACGATCTGCCCGTCCGAGTTCTTGATCTCCTCCAGGACTGCCTTGAGGCGTTCCTCGAACTCGCCACGGTACTTGGCGCCCGCCACCATGGACCCGAGGTCCAGGGAGATCAGAGTCTTGCCCCGCAGGCTCTCCGGGACGTCCCCGGCGACCATGCGCTGGGCGAGCCCCTCGACCACGGCGGTCTTGCCGACGCCGGGCTCACCGATCAGCACCGGGTTGTTCTTGGTGCGGCGGGAGAGGACCTGGATGACACGGCGGATCTCCGAGTCACGGCCGATCACGGGATCAAGCTTGCCGGAGCGCGCGACGGCCGTCAGGTCCGTGCCGTACTTCTCCAGCGCCTGGAAGGTGTTCTCCGGGTCCGGGCCGTCCACCTTGCGGTCACCCCGCACGCCCGGCAGGGCGGCCAGGAGTGCCTGAGGACTGGCGCCGGCGTCCCGCAGAAGGCGCGCGACGGCGTCGTTCCCGGCGGCAAGGCCCAGGAGCAGGTGCTCGGTGGAGACGTAGCTGTCCCCCATCTTCTCCGCTTCGCTCTGTGCGGCCTGAACGGCCTGCAGGGCGGAACGCGAGAGCTGGGCCTGGGCGACGGACGCCCCCGAGGTGGACGGCAGCGCCTTGATGGCGGCGCTGGCCTGAACGCTCACGGCGTCCGGATCGACACCGGCTGCCTTGAGGAGGGCGACGGCCACGCCTTCCCGCTGGTCCATGAGGGCCTTGAGGAGATGAGCGGGCTCGATCTGCGGATTACCCGCGGTGGAGGCATTCATGGCCGCTGCGGACAGCGCCTCCTGGCTCTTGGTGGTGAACTTGACGTCCAAAAAAGGCTCCTTTCAGCACACTCTGGACCACGGTTTGGTTCTACTCTTCATCAAAGCGCTGCCAGGTGACTCCCGTCAACGCATCTAACTTGAGTCTACTTAACTCAACTTTGAGAGTCAAGTTATCCACAGGCTGTTTCCGGCCCCGGCGGGACGCTTCGCGGGCATAGGATGCGAGCATGACCGTGCTGATCGACCCGCCCTTCTGGCCTGCTCATGGCACGGTGTTCTCCCATCTCGTGTCGGACGCGTCGCTTGAGGAACTGCACGCCTTCGCGACGGCGGCGGGCATCCCGGAACGGGCCTTCGACGGAGATCACTACGACGTCGCCGCCCGCCACTTCGAACGCCTGGTGGCCGCCGGAGCGACCCCGGTGGGCGGCAAGGAACTGGTGCGACGGCTCGCCGCGAGCGGGCTCCGCATCCCGGCCCGCGAGCGCCCGTCCAAGATCGTCCCGGCCCTCCGGGAGCGCTGGTCGCGGCTGCTGCCCGAGGACCCGGAGCTCGGCGAGGACCTCCTGCTGCGCTGGGGCGAACCGCACCGGAGCTACCACTCCCGGGTCCACCTGCTCAACGTCCTCGAAGCCCTGGACGTGCTCCTGCCGGGGTCCGGACTGCCCGTCGAACTCCACCGTCCGCTCCTGCTGGCCGCCTGGTTCCACGACGCGGTCTACCAGGGAGTCCCCGGCCAGGATGAGGAGGAATCGGCCCGGCTGGCCGAGCGCGGTCTGGGGGCGCTGTCCGTTCACGGCGCCCTGCCGGGCGCGGAGGCCGCGGAGGTGGCCCGCCTGGTGCGGCTCACGACCAACCACGATCCCGCGCCGGACGATCTGCCCGGTCAGCTCCTCTGCGACGCAGACCTCTCCGTCCTCGCCTGGCCCGCGCCGCGCTACGCCCGCTACCTCGCCGCCGTCCGGGCCGACTACGCCCACGTGAGCGACGCCGACTTCGCGCGGGGCCGTGCCGCCGTCGTGGAGCAGCTTCTGGCGCTGGAACCGCTCTTCCACCGTCCGCTCGCGCGGGAGCTCTGGCTGGACGCCGCGCACGGCAACCTCCGGGGCGAGCTCGACGCCTTCCGTCGGGAGGGGAGCCGCTGATGCACGCCGCACACCGTCAGCTGCCCTTCACCGTCCGCCTCGAATGGGGGCTGCGCGGCGCTCAGGCGGTGCTCCCGGGGGCCGGGGCCGCCGTCGTGGTGGACACGCTGTCCTTCTCCACCGCGGTGTCCGTGGGGGTCGAGGCGGGGCTCGCCGTGCTCCCGTTCCGTGCCGCGCCCGGCGACGGCGAGCTGCACGACGCCGCGGCCCGCCTCGCGGAGGAGCGCGGCGCCCTGCTCGCGGGACCGCGCAGTCTCAGCCGCCTGAGCCTGTCCCCCGGTTCGATCCGCGCCCATGGCGCCGCGCACGCGGGCCGCGAACTCGTGCTGCCGTCGCCCAACGGCTCGGCGATCTCCGAGCACCTGGCGGGCCGGGTCCCCGAGCTGCTGGCCGGGACCCTCCGCAACGCCGGCGCGACGGCGGCCTGGCTGGCGCGTCACCTCCCGCCGTCCGCGGTGGTCGTGGTGGTCGCGGCCGGGGAGCGCTGGCCCGGCGGCGCCCTGCGGCCCGCCGTCGAGGACCAGCTCGGCGCGGGCGCCGTGCTCGCGGCGCTGCTGCGATCGGCGCCGGGCCGGACTCGCGAGCAGCTGTCGCCGGAGGCACGGGCCGCCGTCGCGGTCTTCGAAGCCTTCCGGGACGATCTGCCCACCGAGCTGGCGGAAAGCGCGAGCGGAAGCGAGCTGGTGCTGGGAGGCTTCGGCTCCGATGTGGATCTGGCCGCGGAACTCGACGCGAGCCGCGTCGCCGCGCACTTCAGCGACGGGGCGTTCCGGCCGGTGTGACCCCGTTCCGCCGCGGGCCCGGCTCCGGACCCCGACGTCACTCCGCCGGCGGGAAGGTGACCCGGACGCGCAGGCCGCCCCCTGGTCTGGCGGTCAGGTCCAGCCGTGCGCCGTGGGCCTGGGCGATGGCCGCCACGATCGCGAGCCCCAGCCCCGACCCGCGGCCGGGCCCGGCCTGGCGTCCGCGGCCCTGCACGAACGGCTCCGTCAGGTGACCCAGCAGCTCCTGACTGACGGCCTCCCCGGGGTTCTGGATCTCCAGGAACGCCCCGCCGCCGGGGTCCTCCCCCGTCCGGAGCCACAGGTCCCCACCGTCCGCCAGGTTGTGCACCACGGCGTTCCGCACCAGATTGCCCACGAGCTGCGCCAGGAGGACCCTGTCCCCCTCCACGGGGGCGCCGCCGTAGTCGGCCAGGACGGTGATGCGACGGGATTCCAGTTCCTCGCGCTGAGAGCCGAGCGACTCCTCGGCCAGCTCCGCCAGATCGCACGGTTCCGGGAGGAGCCGGGAGCCTTCGGCCCTGGTCAGCGCCAGGAGAGCCTCCACGGTGCCCGTGGCCCGCGTGTTGACCTCCCGCAGACGGCGCAGCAGATGCGGGACGTCCACGGCGTCGGGATCGGATTCGGCGAGCTCCAGCATGCCGCCCATCACCGCGTGGGGCGTCCTCAGTTCGTGGGACGCATTGGCCGCGAAACGGCGCTGCTCCTCCAGCATCGCCGAGAGCCGGTCCAGCATCGCGTCCACGGAATCGGCCAGTTCGCGGAGTTCGTCCCCCTTGCCCTCGAGGTGGATCCGGCGGTCCACCTCGCCCCGCTGAACGGCGAGCGCCACCTCGTGGATGCGTCCGATCGGTTTGAGCATCGCACCGGCCAGCAGCCAGCCGCCCACCAGTCCGACCACCGCGAAGAACAGGAGCCCCAGCGCGGCCTTGGGCAGCAGCGCCTCCATGAGGTCGCGGCGGCTCGGGGCGAACCCGCCGTCGACGGTCACGAGGAAACCCGCCGGGAGGTACCGCAGCAGCAGGAGGACCAGGGCGAAGAAACCCGAGCCGGACACGAACAGGAACGCCGCGTAGCTGAGGGTGAGCTTCAGCCGGAGCCCGAGGCCACGCGGCCGGGGCTGGGACGTCGGGGTGGCGACGGACGCGTCAGGCCGGTCACTCATCGCAGCTCCTCCTCGGCCGGCTCGCCGAAGCGGTAGCCGACGCCCACCAGGGTGTGGATCAGCCCGGGGTCCCCGAGCTTCTTCCGCAGCGAGGAGATCGTGATCCGCACGGTGTTGGTGAAGGGGTCGGCGTTCTCGTCCCAGGCCTTCTCCAGGAGTTCCTCGGCGCTGATCACGCCGCCGTCGGCCTGCATCAGCAGTTCCAGGACCGCGAACTGCTTGCGGGTCAGCGCCACGGACCGTCCGTCGCGGCTCACCTCCCGCCGGAAGGGGTCCAGGCGCACGCCAGCGCTTTCCAGGACCGGCGGTCGCGCCGCGCCCGGCCGCCGGAGCAGGGCCCGCAGCCTGAGGGTCAGCTCCTTGAGCATGAAGGGTTTGGGCAGGTAGTCATCCACGCCCGTTTCGAAGCCGCTGACCTTGTCATCCAGCCGGTCCGCCGCGGTGACCATGATGAGGCGCGCGGGCAGACCCTCCGCCACCATCCAGCGGGCGATCTCGTCACCGCTCGGGGCGGGGACGTCGCGGTCCAGAACGACGGCGTCGTAGCCGTTGACCCCGAGCAGCTCCATCGCGGTGGCTCCGTCGTACGCCACATCCACCGAGAAGGCCTCCCGCCGGAGCCCCTCGGCCATGGAATCGGCCAGATACGGCTCGTCCTCGACGATCAGGATCCGCATGCTCAGAGTCTAGCCATCGCGGGCTGGCGGCCGTCGCGCCGGATCACCGCTTCATCCTCGAGTCCTCGGTGGGGTCCTGGTACATGAGCGGGCAGGCGCCGCTCAGAGCGGACGGCCGGTACTCGTAGTGCCACCGCTCGTTGGAATAGATCTGGCACAGCCCGAACTGAGCACCGTGCTGGGACAGCCAGCTCATGGCGTCCTCCCCCGCGATGTCCACGGCATCCCCGCTGACGTGCGGAGACGTCTCCGGGGTCGCCACCCAGCGGGCGGCCTCTTCCTGCGAGCGGTACTTGCGGGTGGCATCCGCCAGGAGCTGCGCCTGGTACTTCGGACTGCGCCAGCCGCTGCTCACGGACAGGGTCACGCCGTCCGCCCCGGCGTGGACGGACGCCTCCCGCAAGGCGACGAGCAGTTCCGGACGCAGCCGGGAGATCGCGGCGTCCCGGCTGTCCAGGCCGAGAGGCCGGTCGAGCGGGATCGCCCCGTCCTCGGTGGTCGTCTGGCCGCCGGACCCGACCGCGACGGCGACGCCGGACCCTCCGCCGGGCCTCGGAAGGACGGGAGCGGCGGAGCAGGCCGCCAGCAGGGCGGCGCTGAAGATCGCCAGGGCGGTGGCCCGGCGTCGTCGGACGGTGAACATGTCTGCCTCCAGAAGTCGGTGGATGGCATCCACTCAACTCCGGGAGGCATATCGCCAGTGTTAAGCGCCGGCGGGCCGGCTCAGCGGTAGTTCGAGACGAACGGGCGGTCCGTGGGGACGATCTCCTTGCCCAGCGGCATGAGGGACACCGGGATGAGCTTCAGATTCGCGATGCCCAGCGGGATGCCGACGATGCTGATGAACATGGGGATGGCGGTCAGCACGTGACCGATCGCCAGCCACAGCCCGGCCACCAGGAACCAGATGACGTTGCCGACGAGCGCGAAACCGTTGCTCCCGCCCGGCTTCTCGACCACGGTCCGGCCGAACGGCCACAGGGCGTAAGCGCCCACCCGGAAGGAGGCGATGCCCCACGGGATCGTCACGATCAGCACGCAGCAGAGCAGGCCGGCGGCGAAGTAGCCGATCGCCAGCCACAGGCCGCCGAAGACGAGCCAGATGATGTTAAGAAGGGTCTTCATGACTTCAGTCTGCCAAGAATGCCTGGCAGAATCCCCCAGGGTTCCCCCTGATTGAACCCCCGATCTGACGGACTGCACCGCACCCACGCTCCGGACGTCAGTCGGTCCAGGGGATTGCCCGCGGCTCTGAACGAGGCGCATAGTTCGAGGGAGGGTCTGCGCTCAGGCGCCGACCACGACCCGGGAGAAATGAGGTCTGGCATGGCAAAGACAGCGAACCCGTTCTCGGTCCTGAGGCGAAAGCCCATCGAGGACATGGACGAGGAGGTCGCCGAAGGAGGGCTCTTCCGATCCCTCGGACTCTGGCAACTCACGGCGATCGGCGTCGGCGGCATCATCGGCGTCGGCATCTTCTCGCTCGCCGGGCTGGTGGCCCACGGCGATGACTCGACGCCGGGTGTGGGCCCCGCGGTGCTCATCTCCTTCCTCATCGCGGGTCTGGCCTCCGCGGCCGCGGCTCTGTCCTACGCCGAGTTCGCGGGCATGATCCCGAAAGCCGGCTCCGCCTACACCTACGGCTATGTGGCCCTCGGCGAGCTGATCGGCTGGTTCATCGGCTGGGACCTGCTCCTGGAGTACGTGGCGATCGTGGCCGTGGTGGCCATCGGCATCTCCGGGTACCTCAACTTCTTCCTGGCCGGCCTCGGCATGCAGCTGCCCGTCGAGCTGACGTCCACCTTCGACGAGGGCAAGGGCGGCTGGATCAACCTGCCGGCCATCCTCGTGTGTCTGCTGGTCACCTGGATCCTGAGCCGCGGCACCAAGACGTTCGGGCGTTTCGAGCTGATCGCCGTGGGCATCAAGGTGGTCCTGATCCTGTTCATCATCGGACTCGGCGTGTTCTTCGTGAACACGAACAACTACAACCCGTTCATGCCCAGCGGGTTCGGTCCGGTGTTCACGGGCGCGGCCACGGTGTTCTTCGCGGTGTTCGGCTATGACGCCATGAGCACCGCCGCGGAAGAGGCCAAGGACGGCAAGAAGCACATGCCGAAGGCCATCATCCTCTCCCTGGTGATCGCCATGGTGCTCTACATCCTGGCCACCCTGGTCCTGACCGGCATGCAGAACTACAAGGACATCGATCCCAAGGCCGGCTTCGGCTCGGCCTTCAGCAATGTGGGGCTGCCGGTGATCGCCACGATCATCTCCGCCTTCGCCGTGCTGTCCATCCTGACCGTGATGCTGACCTTCCTCCTGGGCGTCACGCGCGTCTGGTTCTCCATGAGCCGCGACGGTCTGCTGCCCAAGTGGTTCTCCAAGGTGGACCGCGGCGGCACCCCGCAGCGCGTCACCTGGATCGCCGGCATCGGCTCGGCTGTGCTGGCGGGCGTGCTCCCGATCCGGCAGGTCGCGGACCTCACCAACATCGGCATCCTGGCCGCGTTCGTGGTGGTGTGCATCTCGGTGATCTCGTTCCGCTACACCCGGCCCGAGGCGCCTCGCGAGTTCCGCCTGCCGTTCATGCCCGTGGTGCCGCTGATCGGCGTCGCGGCCTCGCTGTTCCTGATCTCGCAGCTGCACTGGGAGACCTGGCTGCGCTTCGGGATCTGGCTCATCATCGGCCTGATCATCTACTTCGGCTACGGCCGCAAGAACTCGATCATGAACCCGAACAGCCCCCGGCACCAGCTGAGCTGATCCGCCGGCCCACGGGGGCTTGTGTGCTCAGTTGTTGCGGGTGTTCCCGCGGAACACCCGCAACAACTGAGCACGCAACGGGAAGGGGTGGGTCAGCCTGCCAGCGCGGCCGCCACGAAGGCGCGGATCTTCTCCGGGTCCTTGACGCCACGGGAGCTTTCGACGCCGGACGAGACGTCGACGCCCCAGGCCGCGGCCGTCTGCGCGGCGGCGGCGACGTTGCCGGCGTCGAGCCCTCCGGCCAGCAGCCAGCGGCGGCTGTCCAGGCCGCGCTCGCGCACGGAGGCGTAATCCCAGGATTCGCCGGAGCCGGGCACGGAGGCGTCCACCAGCAGCAGTTCCTCGCCCCAGTCGGCGAAGACGCGGTCCGGGTCATCCATCCGCACGGCGCGGATCACGGAGAAGCCGCGTTCCTGCAGGGCGTCGACCTCCTGGGGAGTCCGCTCGCCGTGCAGCTGGATCCAGCTGAGACCGGCCTCCTCGGCCAGCGCGGCGGCCTGTTCGGCGTCCTCATGACGGAACACGCCCACGGCGGCGACTTCGGCGGGGACCTCGGCCAGCAGAGCCCGCACCTGCTCCGGGCTGACTTCGCGAGGGCTCGGGGTGAGCACGAAACCGACGGCCTGTGCACCGGCCTCGACGGCGGCGCGCACCGATTCGGGCGTGCTCAAGCCGCACACTTTCACGAACATCTACTGGTCCTCCCCGTGGATTGTCACCTCTGACGGTACCAAGAGGACACCGCGCGGCCCTAAGATGCCCCCTTCACCGAGGCCCCGGTGACGCCGCCTCCCCCGGGTCCGGCCGGAGTACTAGGCTGGTCGTGACGAGAGGAACCCATGGAGATCATCCGCTTTTCCAGCATCCGGCCCGAGCCCTGGCGCAACGGCGGCGGTGTCACGCGGGAGATCGCCCGGCACCCCCGCGGGGCCTCGGACGGTTCCTGGGACTGGCGCGTCAGCATCGCGGAGGTGGGCAAGGCCGGCGACTTCTCCACGTTCCCGGGCATGGAACGCGTCATCTCGGTGATCGACGGCGAGCTGCTCGTGCTGACCGTCGACGGCGAGGAGAACGCCATGGAGCGGTACCGGCCGTTCCGCTTCTCCGGGGACGCCGTCTCCTCCTCCGCACTCCCGACCGGGGACATCCGGGACCTGAACGTGATCGCCCGCCGCGGCGCCTTCAAGGGATACCTGTCCATCCTCGAGCTGTCGAAGAAGCGCGCGCATCCGATCTTCGAGGGCCAGCTCGCGATCCTTCTCGAGGGCAAGGCGTCGGTGGCCGAAGAGCGCGGCGAGGAGTCCGGCGACGGGCAGGTGGAGCTGGGCCGGTACGACGCCGTCGTCGGCTCCGACGAGGCGAGTCCCGAACTGCTCGGCCGGGGTTTCGTCGCGATCGTGTCGCTCGACCCCGCGGATCCCGCGGACGCCTGAGCAGCGCCTGACCGGGGCCTGACCCGGACCTGACCCGCCATCGCGCCCGTTCCGTAGAGTGGGCGCATGGACTCACTCACACATCCGCTCCAGGACATCACCATCCGGCGCATCTCCGTGGGCGGGATGGACAACAACGTCTACCTGCTGACCTCGCGGTCCTCCGGTGACCAGGTGCTGATCGACGCGGCCGACGACCTGCCGGCCATCCAGGCACTCCTCGCCGACTCGGCCGCCGACACCGACGCCACGCCCCAGCTGAAGCTCATCGCCACGACCCACCAGCACTGGGATCACGTGCGCGCGCTGCCCGGACTCGTCGAGGCTACCGGCGCCCCCACGGCCGCAGGGGCCGACGACGCCGCGGCGCTGCCCGTCCCGGTGGACGTCGCCTTGGGGCACGGGGACGTGAGCGGCTTCGACGGTTTCGCGCTCACCGCGGTGCACCTGCGGGGCCACACGCCGGGCTCGATCGCCTATGTGTACCAGGACCCCGCCGGCCCGGCGCACATCTTCAGCGGGGATTCCCTCTTCCCTGGCGGCGTCGGGAACACGGACAAGGATCCGGCCCGTTTCACCTCACTCCTGAACGACGTGACCGAGCGCCTCTTCGACGTCTACCCGGACGACACCATCGTGCACCCCGGCCACGGCGCCCCCACGACGCTCGGCGCCGAGCGCCCGCACCTCGACGAATGGCGCGCCCGGGGCTGGTGAAAGCCCCTTAAAAACCCATCGACTGCTCCATAGGATGCCGAAATCCCGGGAAATCCGGAGAAAACGACATCCTATGGAGCAGTCGATGGTTAAGGTGCGAGGCCTCAGCGGCCGCGGCGCTCGTTCGACGCCGGGGCGGACGCGCGGCGCGGACCCTTGCGGGGCGGACGGCCGGCACCGGACTTCTGCCCGCCGGCGCCGAAGGAACCGCCCGAGGTGCCCCCGGTGTTCGAGGACCACACGGTCGAACTGCCGCCACGCGGCGCGGCGGAACGCTGGCCGGTGCGCGGAGCGGAGGACCGCTCACCACGAGCCGGACGGTCAGCACGGGCCGGACGCTCACCGCGGGGCGCCCGCTCAGCACGAGGAGCACGCTCGCCGCGAGGCGCACCGTGTTCCGGACGAGCCTGGGCAGGACGGTCGTTGCGCGAGCCGGTGGCGCCGGCAGCGGCGGAGCCGCCCTGGCCGCCACGACGGGCACGCTTGCGCTGGGCGTTCGCACCGGTGGACTTGCCGCCACCCTGCTGCGGGGCCTTGGCGGCCATCACTGCGGCACGGGACGCGGGGTCCACGGCGTCGGCCTGCTCGCCCACGAAGTCGAGGATCTCGTTGGAGCCGGGAGCCACAGGGGTGAACGGGGCCTTGACGCCGGCTGCGCGGAGGAGCTTCTGCACCTCGGAGCGCTCCTCCGGCAGGACCAGGGTCACCACGGTGCCCTCGGCCCCGGCACGGGCGGTGCGGCCGGAACGGTGCAGGTACGCCTTGTGCTCCGCGGGAGGATCGACGTGGATCACGAGTTCGACCTCGTCCACGTGCACACCCCGGGCGGCGACGTCGGTGGCCACCAGGACCCGGACCTCGCCGGAGGAGAACTCCGCCAGGTTGCGGTCACGGGCGTTCTGGGACAGGTTGCCGTGCAAGTCGACGGCGGGGATGCCGTTGGCGGTCAGCGCCTTGGCCAGCTTCTTGGCGGCGTGCTTGGTGCGCGTGAAGAGCACGCGCTTGCCCGCGCCGGACGCCAGGTCGTTGATGAGGAGCTTCTTGGCGTCCTTGTCCTTCGCCAGGAACACGTGGTGCTCCATGGTGGTGACGGCGGCCTGGGGAGCGTCCACGGAGTGCGTGACCGGCTTCTGCATGTAGCGGTTGACCAGCTTGTCCACGCCGTTGTCCAGCGTGGCGGAGAACAGCAGGCGCTGGCCACCGGCCGGGGTCGCATCCAGGATGCGGCGCACCACGGGGAGGAAGCCGAGGTCGGCCATGTGGTCGGCCTCGTCCAGGACGCTGATGCTCACCTGGTCCAGGGACACGATGCCCTGCTTCATGAGGTCCTCGAGACGGCCGGGGCAGGCGATGACGATGTCGACGCCGGCCGCCAGGGCCTTCTCCTGACGCGTCTGGGACACGCCGCCGAAGATCACGGTGGTGCGCAGGCCCAAGGCCTCCGCGAGGGGTGCCACGGTGCGGTCGATCTGGGTGGCCAGCTCACGCGTGGGGGCCAGCACCAGGCCGCGCGGCTTGCGGGAGCCGGACGCGCGACGGCGAGCGCCGTCGTCGTCCGCGGCACCGGCGAGGCGGGTCACCAGCGGGATGGCGAAAGCGAGCGTCTTACCGGAGCCGGTCTGGCCACGGCCCAGGACGTCCCGGCCGGCCAGCGTGTCCGGCAGGGTTTTGACCTGGATGGGGAAGGGTTCGGTGATGTCCAGAGTGGCCAGGGCGGAAGTGATCCCGGCTGGCACGCCAAGGGAAGAAAAAGAAGTCATAGGGAAGAAAGTCCTCAGGCAGCGTGGCTCACGTGCTGAATCGCACAGGCCAGACGTACTAGTCTACCAGTGCCCGTGTGCGTGGCGCGATCAGCAGCATCGCCACCCCGCAGGCCGCCGCCACCGCGAACACCCCGGCGTAGGCGTTGCCGGTCCCGACGAGCGCCGCGAAGACCAGCCCGGAGACCGCCACGCAGAGGGCGTTCCCCAGGGAGTCGGCCATGGCGAGGGCGGAGCTGTTGAACCCCTGCTCCCCCGGTCGCGACAGCGCCAGCACCATGACGCTCAGGCGCGGGAACATGAGCCCCATGCCGGCCCCGCCGAACAGCCACACCGCGATCAGCGCCCAGGCGGGTCCCTGGAACAGGATGACCAGGAAGATCCCCACGACGACGGCTGCCACCATCGCCGAGCCGATCCGCACCGCGCGGTGATGCGGCAGCCGCGTGGCGCCGAGCCGGCCCTGGATCCCCGAGCTGATGCCCCAGGAGACCGCGCTGCACGTCAGGGCCAGGCCCGCGAAGGACGGTTCGAAGTGGTAGATCTCGAACAGGACCTTCGGCAGGTAGACCTCGGTGCCGAAGAACGCGGCGGAGCCGATGGCACGGGTCAGGACCACGCTCGGCAGCCCGCGCTGCGCCGTGAGCGTGCCCCGCGGGATGAGCGGGCGGATGGCCAGGATGCAGACCGCGGCCATCGCGAGGGCGAGCACCCAGCCGACCACCGGAACCTCACTGCTGAGGTTCAGGCCCATGACACTCGCGGCGGCCAGCACGGCCCAGAGCAGACGGCCCCAGGGATACGGGCCGGCGCGGTTCGGTGCGGCGTGCTGCTGGTCGTGGCTGATCCTCCGGAGCGCCGGGACGAGCCCGAGCAGGGCCGGGACCACCAGGATCAGCACGCCCAGAAAGACCCAGTGCCAACTGGCCACCTGGGCCACCAGACCGCCGATGTACGGGCCGAGGATCGACGGCAGCACCCAGGCCGCGGCGAAGGCGGCGAACATGCGGGCGTGCAGATCGGCGGGGTAGGCCTTGCCGACCAGGACGGTCAGGGCGACGCCGTTGGCCCCTCCCGCGAACCCCTGGACGATCCGGCCCAGAACCAGCAGTTCCATGGTCGGGGCCGTGCCCGCGATCACGAGGCCGACCGTGAAGAGGGCCACCGAGGCGTAGATGGCGCCGACCGGCCCGCGGCGGTCGGACCAGCTGCCCGCCAGGACCATGCCGATCACGCTGGCGGCCATCGGACCGGCGAAGGCGAGGGCGTAGAGCTGCTGCCCGCCGAGTTCCTGGGCCGCCACGGGCATGACCGTGGTGACGGCCATCGACTCGAACGCGTTGAACACCACGAGGGACAGCAGACCCAGGCTGGTCAGGGTGTACGGAGGGCTGAAAACACCGTGGTGGGAGGAGGGGGCGGCAGATGGCACAGCACCTATTTGAGCGCCTGCCCGAGCCCCGTGCCAACGTCCCGGGAACGCCGTCCAGTCAACCGAACACGAGTGCACAGCGGGGGTGGTTTTCTCCGGTGCCGAAGCGGCTTCCCGGGGGTGTCGGCCCGCCTTTCCCCGGCAGTCTGGACATCCCCCGCGCTGGGGCGGCGGGGACCGTCCACTCGGGTGGGGAAACCCGCGGCGGCAGCGGACGGCCGACGTCGGCGGCCCGGCTGTGCGCACGGCGGGCCGGGCGGGTTCCGCATCTTCGCGGTCGCGCCTAGGCTGGGAGCACATCACCGCATTTCAGACGGGAGAACACCCCATGGCCTGCCGCATCAGTGAACTCGTCTTCGGCTGCCGCGAACCCGAGGTCCTCGCCGACTTCTGGTGCAAGGTTCTGGACTTCGTGGTCCTGGGCCGGGAGGACGACGGGTCCGTGGAGATCGGCGCGCGGGACGGCTTCGGCGGCTCGCAGCCCACTCTGTTCTTCAGCTACCGGAATCAGCCCGAACCGGGCAAGTCCCGCCTGCACATCGACCTCAATGCGACGGACCAGGAGCAGGAGGCCGAGCTCGAACGGCTCCTGGCCCTCGGTGCACGGCCCGCAGACATCGGCCAGACCGGCGACGAGGCGTGGCACGTCCTCGCCGACCCGGAGGGCAACGAGTTCTGCCTGCTCAAGCCGCGCATCGCCCCCGTCCCGGTCCCGGCGGGCTGAGGTTCACCGACTTCTGAGGACGGCCCGGGGCACGTCGCAGCCGCTCCCGACGACGTCACCCACGTGGACTAGAGTGGCCAGGAACAGCCGACACCCCTGAGCCTTCCCGGCCGGTTCGACCTCTGCGCCGTTCCGCCCGGTGACCGATGGACGTCGTGTCAGGCAGAAGGTCAGGACCGCAGAGGAGGACGAGCCGCCGTGGCGCCAGGCAAGACTCCCTCGTCCAAGACCCCCTCGTCCCCCCGCCGGATCACCCTCAACCACGTGGCCGAACGGGCGGGCGTCTCGCGTTCCGCGGCGTCCTTCGTCATGAGCGGACGAACGGATCAACGCCTGTCCGCCGAGGTGTTCGCCCGCGTCCGCGCGGCGGCGGAAGAACTGGGATACAAACCGAATCTGACCGCTAAAACCCTCAGAACGGGGCGCTCGGGCACGGTGGCGCTCGTCTCGGACTTCGTCAGCACCACATCGTTCGCCAGCACGATGGTGCGTGGCGCTCTCGAGGAGCTCTGCCAGCGTGATTCGCTGCTCTTCACCGTGGACACCCACGGCCGCGAGGAACTCGAATCGCGACTGCTGGACAGCCTTCTGGCCCGCAACATCGACGGCGTCCTGTATGCCTCGATGTTCACCCGGTCCGTCACGGTTCCGCCGGTCCTGAAGGACACCCCCGTCGTCCTGCTGAACTGCCTCTCCGACGACGGCGGCGGGATCTCGGTGATCCCTGACGAGGCCTCGGCCGGCGCGGATGCGGCGCGTCTCCTCCTGGAGGCCGGCCACCTCCGGGACATCTGGTTCGTCGGTTCGATGCCCCCGGGCCAGGTGGGAGGCACGATCTGGCCCCCTTGGGCGCCACTCGCACTCTCGGAACGGCGCGAGGGAATCGATCGCGCTCTGAAGAACGCAGGCACGTCCCTCGCGGGCAGCGTGGTGGTGGAGGACGACTGGGACATCGCCAACGGCCGCGCCGCCGTCGCCGGGCTCCTGGCGAGCGGTGAGCGCCCCCGGGCCCTGATCTGCGTCAACGACGCGGTGGCCATCGGCGCAGGCCAGGCTCTCCGGGCCGCCGGGCTGCGCATTCCCGACGACGTGTCCCTGGTCAGTTTCGACGGCACCCCGTTGGCGCAGGCCGGCGAACCCGCACTCACCACCATCGCGCTCCCCCATCTGGAGCTGGGTCGCCGCGCCGCGTCCCTCCTCTTCGACCCGGACCGCACTCCCCGCCGTATCCGGGTCCCCATGCCGGTGGTTCCCGGGGGTTCCATCGCCGGCCCACGCACCGGTCTCTGACTCCACACGTCGGCACCTCCACCGGCTCCTTCAGGCATGCCGCCTCTCCTGTCGGATGACCTCTTTACAGCGAGTGCTAAATCGATCTAGCATTCATGTGTCCGACCGAACGGCATCTCATTCAGCCTTCGGATGCTGGAGTACAAAGGAGTAATCACATGGATGGATCGCGCCGCTTCGGGGCGATGAGCCCCAACCCCTGGTGGGTCGGTTTCGTCTGTGGAATGGCGACTTTCGTGGACGCCGCCGCCACCACGGGCATCGGCATCGCGTTCGTCCTCTTCCAGGCGCCGGCGCCGGGCGCGCCAGGACTCACGCCGGATCAGATCGGGATGCTCACCGGTGTTCTGACCGCCGGCGTCGCCATCGGCTCGCTTCTGGGAGGTCGGCTGGGAGACCGTTTCGGGCGCCGGACCGTCTTCCTCACGACCATGGCCCTGATCGTGATCGGGGCGGCCACACCGTTCCTCGGCACCGGCTTCGGGACGCTTCTGCCGGGCGTGGCTCTGATCGGCCTGGGCGTCGGCGCTGATCTGCCGGTCGCTCTGGCCACCATTTCGGAAGCCGCCACCGACCGTAACCGGGGAAAGATCATCGTGTTCTCCAATCTGCTGGGCGGATTCGGAATTCTCCTGGCGGTCGTGCTCGGCATCCAGTTCGGCGCTCTGGGACCCGACGGCGGAAGGATCATCTTCGGCGCCTTCGGCGGCGCAGGCCTTCTGGTCCTCGCACTGCGCCTGACAATCCCCGAATCCCGGACGTGGCTGCTGGCCCGGAGTTCGGAGGAGCCGGCGGCCCGCACCACACGCTTCACCACTGCGCGGCTCGCCGATCTGGGCAAGGCGCCGCTGCGGAAGCCACTGTTCATCCTCCTGGCGTACTACACGCTCACGTCCCTGGCCATCAGTGTCGCGGGCAGCTTCGGAACGTTCGTGGCGGTGAATGTCGCCCACCTCCCGGTCAGCGAATACCAGACCTGGACCCTTCTGGCGATGCCCGCGGCCGTCATCGGGGCGCTGTGGTTCATGTCAGTCGCCGACACCCGGTTCAGAATGATCTACTTCATCCTCGGAGCCGTCACCGTGGTCGTCTCCAACCTGGTGCCGGTCCTGTTCGGCTTCTCACTGCCCACCCTGGTCATCTCCGTGATCGGGTCGACGTTCGCCGGCGCATTCTGCTTCGAAACCATCATGAAGGTGTGGACGCAGGAGTCCTTCCCCACGATGCTCCGGGCCACGGCCCAAGGGACGATCTACGCCGTGGCACGGTTCGCCACTGCCGGACTCAACGTCGTCACCCCTGCTCTCCTCGCTCTGAATCCCTTCGGGGTCTATGCCGGAGTCGCCGCGGTCGCCGCGCTGGGCTTCCTGATCGGATGGCTCGGCTTCCGCCGCAACACCATCAACCACTTCACCCTCCCCAGCCCCGGCCGGCCGTCCGCGTCCGCCCGGCCCGACGTCGTCGCCGCGCCCTAGTTGATTCACGCCACAGGAAAGCTCACCACGATGGATCTCCGACCATTTCACACGACGGTTGACGGCCTCACGCTCCGGGGCTCCCACTACCTGCCGGTCGACCGCGCGCCCCGGGAAACCGCCGTGCTGTTTCACGGGTTCGGGGGCTCCCGGGTGGAAACCACGGGCGTGTTCGTCACCCTCGCCAGGGCCCTGACCGACGCCGGGGTCGCCGTCGTCGCCTATGACCGCGCGGGACATGGGGAGAGCGACGGCGACTTCTTCACCACCACCGCGTCGGGCGACATCCGCCAGGCGCACCGGGTCCTGGAGGCGGTCACCTGCCTCGAAGGGGCATCGGGCGGTGAGGTGCATCTGGTCGGCATGAGCCTGGGCGCGGTGATCGCGTCCGTCGTGGCGGCGGAAAGCCCGCTGCCGATCCGTTCGCTGACCATGTGGTCCACCGCCGCGGTCTTCACCGACGACATCAGATCAGGCCGGCTTCAGGGGAAATCCCTGGAATCCCTCGACACCGACGGGTTCTTCGACTTCCTCGGCATGCGGCTCGGCCCCGACATGCGGGACGACGCCCTGACGTTCGACGTGTACGGGCGCGCGGCCCCGTACCGGAATCCTGCGCTGCTGCTGCATGGCGACGCCGACTTCGTCCCCGTCTCCTACGCTGCCCGCTATCTCGAGGACGATGTCTTCGGCTCCCGGGCCGAATTGCAGGTCGTCTCCGGGGCCGACCACGGATGGGCGCAGCTTCCTCAACGGGATCGGCTGATCGAACGCACCACTGATTTCATCCTCAGCAACACCCACGGAAAGAAACCATGAACACCACCTCCCTTCGCGCCGGCCTCGGCGAAGTCGTCGACCTCGACGGCGGCAGCGTCCTTCTGAGTGGACATCTGGACACGATCCGTTCCTCCGGCGTCCGCCCCGTGCGGATCCCCACGGCGGCCTGGCAGAAGTTCCCGCCCCACGGCGAGAACTTGCGCGCGGTCACCATGCAAGCGAGCGGAGTGCGCATCGCCTTCGAAACGGCCTCCACCCGGGTCACTCTCCGCGTCCGGTGCACACGCTTCCAGGTCGAGGACTTCCTGGGCGCCCGGAACCAGTTCGTGGCTGAAGTCGAGGAACGCGAAGTGGGCCACGTCGAGTCTCCTGTGAACGCGGTCCTGAAGGTCAGTCTGGCAGGAGACCGGGCGCAGCTCCTCGGGGCCGGCGTGCCCTCGGACATCGTCTTCGATGCGCTCCCGGCCGGGCCGAAGAGGGTCGTCATCTGGCTTCCGCAGGGAATGATCGTCGACCTAATCGGCCTTCACGGCGATGCCCCCATCACCGCCTCAGAACCTCTCCGCCGCCCGGTGTGGATCCACCACGGAAGCTCGATCAGCCACTGTGTGGAGACCCCCTCGCCGACGGGCGTCTGGCCGGTCATCGCAGCGAAAGAGGCTGGGCTGGACGTCCTCAACCTCGGTTTCGGCGGGCAGTGCATGCTGGATCCGTTCGTCGCGGATGCCATCGCCTCGACGCCGGCCGACGTGATCTCCCTGAAGGTCGGGGTCAACATGGTGGGCGCCCGTTCCTTCGACCAGCGCACGTTCGCCCCGGCCCTGCACGGGTTCATCGACCGGGTGCGCGCCGGCCACCCGGACACACCCATCGTGCTGGCCTCGTCGATCCTGTGGCCGGGCAGTGAGGACACCCCCGGCCCGTCGGACGTCGAGTTCCTCCCGGGCGGCTCGCTGCGGTGCTTCACCGCCGGCGCCAAGGACGATGTCCTCAAGGGAGCGCTGACCCTGCAGGAGTCCCGGCATCACGTGGCCCACGTGGCGGGGGTGAGGGCAGCCGCGGGGGAGAAGATCCACTACCTCGAAGGCTTGTCCCTCTACGGTCCGCAGGATACGAAGCGCTTCACGCTGCCGGATTCGCTGCATCCCGACGCCGAGCTCTACGCCGAGATCGGGCACAGGTTCGCCCGAATCGTCTTCGGGGAGGGCGGCCTCGTGCCCCGGTCCACGTTGGGCTGAGGTCACCCTCCAGACGGCACGGCATACCGGCTCCGGCAGTCCGCACAGCACGGCTACCGAGCCGGGCCGCTCCGCTTTCGACGCCATCTTTCCCTGCCCGCAGTGTTACGGTCGCGCCAGGCGAAGCGGGCCCGCACCTCCCGCACACCCCGGCACATCCCGCACACCAGAGAGCGTTTCATGACCATCCTCCAGTCGATCCTGCCCATCATCGTCTCGCTCATCGCGGGTTACGGCCTGGGCAAACTGCTGCCCCAGCCGGCCAACACGCTCCTGATCAGGCTGATCGGCCCTCTCGTCTGGCTCTTGCTGTTCCTCATCGGATCGGAATTCGGCGAGGTCATCTCGACGGCGGAATCGGCGGGCAAAGTCCTGGGAACCGCCATGTCGTTCGCCCTTCTGGCCACTCTGATCCCATTCGCCCTGATTTTCGCCACGCGCCCGCGCACTTTGATGAAGGCCGCCGGCCGTCAGAGTTTCCGATGGGCTCACCTGTGGCACCCCCTCAGAGAGTGCGTGGTGGCGGTGGCCATGGTGGGGCTGGGCTGCGGGTTCCATCTGGCGAACAAAGCACTGTTCGACGGCGGCGTGAGTCTTCCCACGAGCTCCACCTTCCTCCTCGTCCTCATCGTCCTGGTCGGCGTCGATCTGGCGGAGACGAAGCTCGGATCGCAGTGGTTCACGTGGCGCAATCTCTCGATCCCGGTCCTCGTCGTCGCGGGTTCGATGCTGGCCGGACTGCTCGCTTCCCTGATGACCGGCGAGTCACTGCGCACGTCCCTGGCCCTCACCAGCGGCTACGGATGGTTCTCGCTGTCGAGCGTTCTGGTGGGGGACCAACTGGGCCAGACCTACGGCACCATGGCCCTGATGATCGACCTCGCGCGCGAGCTGCTGGCGATCGTCATCCTCTATGCGCTGGGGAGCAGCCACCCCCACGCCGGAATCGGCAGCGCCGGTGCGACAGCTCTCGACTCCACTCTGCCGATCATCAAGCAGGCGTGCTCCCCGGAGGCCGTTCCGACCGCCATGGTCAGCGGGCTGATCCTGACCGTGCTGGCGCCGATCGCGATCACCACGGCACTGGCCTGAGAGAATGGCCGGACCGCGCGCACCCGTGGAACAGCCGATTCGGCGAGCACACCAGGGTGCGGCGACCAGCTCCGCTTCTCTCCTCAGGTGGTGACCCCTCGTGACCGACCAGCCCTCCGCGGCACCTCAACAGGGCCGCGCTCTCCAGCAGTCCCCGGTGTCGCCGTCGCTCGCGCTGACCATCCTTGCGGGTGGAGTCCAGCAGGACATCGCCAGGATCCTGGCGGAGCACGGAATGAACCCTCGCAAGCATGGAGCGCTGGGGCATATCCACAGGGAGCCGGGGATCTCCATCAGCGAACTGGCCCGGCGCTCGGGGATCACGGCGCAGAGCATGCACACGCTGATCGCGTCCCTCATCGCCGATGACCTCGTCCAGAGCACGATCCCCCGGCCCGGCGCTCCGGCGTCGCTGGCGGTGACGGACGCCGGAACGCACCTTCTCGCAGCCATCCGGGCAGAGCTCGCCGTGCTCGACGAGCGCTTGTTCGGCCCGGCGGCCCCTGCCGAGTGGCAAGCCCTGGCCCGGGCCGTGCACGCCGTGGCGGAGCTCCGGAAGCGGACCTGAAAACCGGCGGTTCACGGCAGAGCACAACCCACCCTTCAGCTAAACTGCAAGGTATCAGTTTGGCTGAAAGGTAGGCAGTGAACAACGTCATTCTCATCGCGCACGTCATCGGGGCCATCGTGCTCATCGGCCCGCCGACGGCCGCCGCCAGCATCTTCCCCCGCCACCTCACGGTCCGGGCGTCCGGCGAGACGGAACCGGAAGGACCAGACGACGCGTCCGGCGTGGCCGCGCAGAACCCGACCCTCCTTGCGGCCTTGCACCGCCTGACCCGCGTGTACAGCACGCTGGGGGCGGTAGTGCCCGCGCTGGGCATCATCCTCGCCGCGAGGATGGGAATCCTCAGCGACGGCTGGGTGATCACGTCCATGGCACTGACCGTGCTGGCTGCCTTGATCCTCGCCTTCGCCGTCGTCCCCCTTCAGCGCGAGGCGCTCCAGGGCGCCGTGGAACGTTCAGCGCTCCTGAAGCTGCGCGCCTCAGCGGGCGCGTTCGCCGTCCTATGGGCCGTCGTGGTCGCGTTGATGATCCTTCGGCCGGGAGCCTCCGCATGAGCCCGCAGGATGAACGCACGCCGTCCCGAGCGGTCCTGAGGGCTGTGCCCTGGATGGGGATCGTCGAACTGTGCACGCTCAGCGTGATGCTCCTCAATCTCCTGACGCTTCGCGACCGGCTCATCCCGGCAGTCGTGGGTCCGCTCCACGGGCTGACCTGGGTGGCGCTGGTCATGGTGGCGGCACTCGCCGGGGGACTCTCCCGCCGGGACCGCGTGCTGCTGGCGATCCCCGCGATCGGAGGCCTCGCGGCCGCGGCCCGGCTCGCGGGGCGTTCCCGCAGGAAGACCGGGGGTGAAGGCTGAAATCATCACGCGCGACGACGGCGCGGGCGCGGGCCCGCTGAGCGCGCACGTCAGGGACGCCGAACGGTTCCCGGACCGCCTGCGGAGAACAGCTTCCGGTAGTCCTGCAGTGACCGCCCCGTGCACCGCTTGAAATGTGTCCGGAGATTGGCGCCGGTCCCCATGCCGACCGCCCGGGCGATCGCTTCCACGGAGAGCTCCGTGCTCTCCAGATACTCCTTGGCCCGTTTCACCCTCGCCTGGATGAGCCAGCGTCCGGGCGGCATCCCCTGCTCCGCCGCGAACCGCCGTTCGAAGGTCCGCGCGCTCAGGTGGGCACGTTCCGCCAGGGACGCCGTGGTGTGGTGGAGCTCGAGATGCCCTAGCAGCCATTCGACAAGCCCCGCCGTCGCCGGCCCGCGGTCGCCCCCGACCGGAGTCTCGATGTACTGGGCCTGCCCGCCTTCTCTGAACGGCGCCACGATGCACGCCCGCGCCACCGCATTGGCGATGCGCGTGCCGTGATCGGTGCGGATCAGATGCAGGCACAGGTCGAGCCCGGCGGCCACCCCGGCCGAGGTGAGCACCTCCCCCTCATCGACGAACAGCGCCTCAGGCTGGACGGCGACGGAAGGATGCCGCCGGGCCAAAAGGTCGCCGTGCCGCCAATGGGTGGTCGCGGCCCGCCCGTCCAGGAGGCCCAGGGAGCCGAGCAGGAACGCGCCGGAACAGATCGATGCGATGCGCCGGCCACGCGGCGTCGCAGTCTCCCCCAGAAGCGTCTCCAGCCCTCGGGCGAGACGGTCACTTTCGGTAGGATCCAGGAGGGACTCGCTTGAGCTGACGATCACGACATCCGCAGAGCGCAGCTTCTCCTCGAGCGGTTCGGTCGTGAGGGTGAGCCCTTCGGCGGTCACCACCTCGCGCTTCCCGTCCGCGGACACCACGGCCACGTCGTACAGTGGCGCTCCGGCAGCATCGCGCGCGGCGCCGAAGATGCGGGACGGTATCCCCAGCTCGAACAGGGGCGCCCCGGGGACGGCCACGGTCACGATGTTCTGCATGGCGGAATCCTTTCACAAGGTGACGATTCCGCCACTGTCGCCGGGCCGGCCACCTTGAAAGGCTGGAACCATGAACACCACCACGACCACACGCGACGTCGTCGACGCCTTCTTCGCTTGCTTCGCGGCCGGCGACCTCGACGCCGTCACAGCACTCTTCGCACCCGACTTCACCCTGACGGTCCACGGCAGCCCCCGCACACCCTGGGCGGGCAGCCGCCACCGCCGCGAAGAACTCGACGGCTTCTTCTCCGCCTTCGGCGCCCTGGGGCCCGCCACCGAGTACGCGGTCGAGCACCTGGTGGTCGACGGCGAGCACGCCGTCGCGATCGGCCGCAACGCCTTTCCCGTCACGGCGACGGGAAAGACCTTCACGAACGCCTTCGCGCTGCACTTCACCGTGGCCGACGGCCTGATCACCGGATACCGGATGCACGAGGACTCGTACGCCATCGACCAGGCCTTCACCGCCTCCTGACAGAACACCGGAAGGGCCCGCCGGGATGAACCCGGCGGGCCCTTCCGGGCTCTCAACCCGCACGGACCGGTGATGGCCTCAGGGAGTCCGGACCCGCCCCGCGCACGCCACCGACAGCAGCGCCACGCACGCGGTCAGCGCGAAGACCCCCAGGAACGCGCCGCCGGCTCCGAGCAGGTGGAACACCAGACCGGTCGCGGCCAGGGAGAGCGCGGCGCCCACGGAGTCCGCCACGTTCGCCGCGGACCCGTTGAACCCCTGGTTGCCCGGCGTCGAATACGACAGCACCATCACGCTCAGGCGCGGACTCATCAGACCCATGCCGCCACCCGCCAGGATCCAGCCGACGATGATGACCGCAGGCGGCAGGCCACCGAACGTGGCGGTGAGCACGATCAGGATCGACAGCGCCAGCGACGCCGCACCCAGCCGCACCGCGCCCACGTTCGAGAGTCCGGTGGACAGCCGCCCCTGGATCGCCGAGCCGATGGACCACGCCACCGCGGAGAGCGTCAGGGCCAGGCCGGCGGTCGCGGGTTCGAAATGGTGCCGGTCCATGAGGAGGTACGGGACGTAGACCTCGGCGCCGAAGAACGCCGCGGCGATCAGGAACTTCACCAGGATGACCGACGGCAGGCCGCGCCGTCCGAGCAGCACGCCGGCCGGCAGGAGCCTCCGCACCGCGAGCAGCGCGACGGCCGCCGCGAGCACCGCCACCGGCACCGCCCACGGGCCGGTCTCCACCGACAGGTTCAGCCCCAGCACGGCCACGCCCACCACGGCGGCCACCGCGAGACGCCGGCCGGTGGACAGGCGGCTCGTGGACGGGCGGGAGCCTTGCTCGGCGCCACCCGCCGCGGTTCCGTCCGGCACCTGCCCGCCGTCGAGGACGTCCCCCGCCTCCTCCGGCGACGCGTCCGCGGGCGCCGGGCCGGCGTCGTCGTGCGCGGGCTGGGCGGCCAGTCGCCGCAATGCGGGCAGCAGCAGAAGCAACGCCGGCACCACCAGGACCACCACGCCGAGGAAGACCCAGTGCCAGCTGATGTACTGCGCCACGAGTCCCGCGCCGAACGGCCCCACCATGGACGGCACCACCCACGCAGCCGAGAACGCGGCGAAGATCTTGGGGTGCAGCGCGGCGGGGTACGCACGGGCTACGAGCACGTAGAGCACCACGTTGATCGCGCCTCCGCCGAGGCCCTGGATGAGCCGACCGGCCAGGAAGACCGGCATGGACCCCGCCAGGCCCGCGACCAGGAGTCCCAGCGCGAAGACCGCCGTGGACGCGAAGAGCGGCAGGGCCGGTCCTCGGCGGTCGGTCCAGGCGCCGGCCAGCACCATGCCGATCACGCCGCTGGCGAGCGGTCCCGCGAAGGCGAGGGCGTAGAGGGCGGTGCCGTCGAGGTCGCGGGCGACGAGCGGCATGACCGTGGTGACGGCCATGGCTTCGAACGCCGCGAGGAACACGAGGGCGCAGGTCCCCAGGGTCGTGAGGAGGTAGGTGGGAGAGAGCACGCCCGGGGTCCGGGTCGGCGCCGTCTCCGGTCGCGCGCCGGGCGGCATCTGGTCCTCCTGGGTGCTGGAGGAGGTGCGAGTGGATTCCATGGTCCCGACGCTACGACCTCAACTATGGTTGAGGTCAAAGCCCTGAGCGAGGAGTATCCGCATGCCCCAGATCCACGGCGGGAAACAGCACGAACTGAGCATCGGGGAACTGTCCGCCCGCAGCGGCGTGCCGGTCTCCGCGCTCCACTTCTACGAGCGCCAGGGCCTCCTGCGCGCCGAGCGGAACAGCCTCAACCAGCGGCGTTACTCCCGGGACGCGCTTCGCCGGGTCGCGTTCATCCGCACGGCGCAGCGCGTGGGGATGGCGCTCAAGGACATCGGCGCGGCGCTGGACTCGCTCCCGGAGCAGCGCACGCCCACCAAGCGCGACTGGGCCCGGCTCTCCCGCCTCTGGCGCGAAGAGCTCGACGCCCGGATCGCCGCCCTCACACACCTCCGGGACGACCTGGACTCCTGCATCGGCTGCGGCTGCCTCAGCCTGAAACGCTGCGCACTCCAGAACCCCGACGACGAACTCGGCCGCACCGGCAGCGGCCCGGTCCTCTGGGAGTAAGCTCGGCCCTCCCCTCTCGATCGACTGCTCCATACGAGGCTCCCAACCCGGCGTGTCGCGGGGAGAACGACTTCCTGTGGAGCAGTCGATCGGAGGGAGGCGCGCAGTCACTAGGATCGGAGCCATGAACCGCGCATCTCCCGGACCCGACGGCACGCCCGGGGCCGCAGTAGCCGGCACCTCCCCGGTCCGGCAGATCCTGTGGCTGATGCTGGCGGTGGTCGTCGGGGTGCCGGCGTTCATCGGGTCGTGGATCGGGCTCCTGTTCCTCGGCGACCACCTCGACTGGGGCCTGAGCGCCAACCAGGTGTTCGCGTGGGAGCTCGCCGCCGTCGTCGCGGTCGTGCTGTGGCCGCTCGCGATCCGCGGCTCCCTGCGTCAGTTCTGGCACCAGCGCGGCCGGCGACCCGACCAGGTGACCGCCTGGGGATCCGAACCCACGACGCCGGTGCCCAAAGTTCCGCTCAGCGTCGGGCAGCGCCTCGCCCGGGTGGCGGTGGTGCTGCTCGGAGGCGCCGGAATCCTCGCGATCTGCGGGCCGCAGGAGGTCTCGCTCCTGGTGCTGCGGGCGCTGGGCGTCGTGAGCCTCGGACCGGCGACGCTGTGGGGCGCGCTCCAGCTCGTCACCGTTCTGCTCCTACTGGCGCTCCTGCTCCCGGTCATGGCCCTCACGGAGCACTCGCTGCGCCGGTATCCGCGCGGCAGCGAGGAGCGCTTCCGTCTCGAGGTGCAGCAGCACTGGTGCCTGGCGGCCGCCACGGCGTGGGTCATCTGCGTGGCGATGGGCCTGATGTTCGCCTGGCTCGTGGTCGCTTACCTCTGACCAGCCCTACTCCACCAGCCGGCGTCGCCCGGCCAAGTAGCCGAACACCGCGCCCAGCACCGAGATGCCCAGGAACACCCAGCCGGCCACGGTGAACGCTCCCGTCGCCTGGTGCACCTGCGCGACCATGAGCGTCCCGACCGACCCCACGCCGTAGCCGACGCCCTGCATCATGCCCGACAGCCGGGCCGCGGTGTGCTGGTCCTCGGTGCGCAGCATGATCAGCGTGAGCGCCACGGCCGTGAGGGCGCCCTGGCCCAGGCCCAGCAGGGAGATCCACGCCCAGATGCCCTCGATCGGACCCAGGATGCTGAGGGCGAACCCCGCGCCGGTCATGAGCGCCAGCACCACGTTGATCCCGCGCTGATCCCAGAACCGGGCCGCGAGCGCGGGAGCCACCAGGGAGCCGAGCATCTGCAACAGGATCGACACGGACACCATGATCCCGGCGGCGCTCCCGTCGATTCCCCGGTCGCGCAGCACCGGCGCCAGCCACGCGAAGACGCTGAAGGAACTCATCGCCTGAAGCGCCATGAATGCCGTGACCTGCCAGGCGACAGGCGAGCGCCACACATTCGCGCCGTCGTGGTCGACGGCCTCGCGGTGGCGCGGCGCCCCGAGCGCAAGCGGGGCGAACAGCAGCGCGACGACGGCGGCCGGCGCCGCCCAGGCGAGCAGCGCCGTCGTCCACTGGCCGGTGAGTTCGAAAAGCGGGTACGTGAATCCCGCGCCGAGGGCGGCCGACGCGCAGATGGCGGTGGTGTAGAGGCCGCCCATGAGGCCGAGCCGGTGCTGGAAGTCGCGCTTGACGACGGTCGGCAGGATGACATTGCACAGGGAGATCGCCGCGCCGCACAGGGCCGTTCCGAGCAACAGCATCGGCAGGTGGCCGAGGGTCCCGAAGTCGGCGGGACGGATCAGGAGGCCGCCCGTGAGGACCACCATCGCGCCGAGCAGCACGCGTTCGGCGCCGAATCGCCGCGCCAGGACCGGGGCCAGTGGGGCGAAGACCCCGAGCAAGGTGGCGGGAACGGTGGTGAGGGCGGTGACGGCCCATTCCGGAATGGCTCCGGCGGCACGGATCTCGACGAGGACCGCGGCGAAGCTCGAGAACACGGTGCGCAGGTTCAGACCGATCAGGACCAGACAGACCCCCAGGAACGCGAGGCGGGTGCGGCTGGGGGCGGGGGTCATGGTCTGCGTGTGCACGGTATCCATTCTGGCCCTCCCTGCTGAAACAGTGGGTTTCCGCCGAAACAGTGTGTTTACTACACGGTTTCGGCGGAAATCCACTGTTTCACGGGCCCGGCGAGGGTGCCCGGCGAACGGCTCCAGCGAACGACTCCGGCACGCGCTTCGGAACCACCCGCCCTGCGAGCGCGAGCCGCAACCACCGATCCCTCCAAAAAACTTACTGTGCATATCTTGCACAGGTAGTGCAGATATCGCTACTGTGATGTAGGCCTCATCAGAGACCGCGCAATGAAGCGAGGAGTCATCATGAACATCCCAGTGCCGGAGAATGCTTCCGCCACCCGTCGGCCGGATCCTGGATCCCTGCCGGAAAGGACCCTGAGGAAGGTCCGGTGGCGCATCGTCCCGCTGATCGTCCTCCTGTATCTGATCGCCTTCCTGGACCGGAACAACGTCGGATTCGCCAAAGGACCACTCACCCACGACCTCGGCATCAACGACGCCGCCTACGGTCTGGGAGCGGGGATCTTCTTCATCGGCTATGTCTTGATGGAGATCCCCAGCAACGCGGGCATGTACCGTTTCGGGGCCCGGCGCTGGATCGCGAGGATCCTGATCAGCTGGGGCATCCTGGCGACCGCCATGGCCTTCGTCTGGAACGAACCGTCCTTCTTCACGGCGCGATTCCTGCTCGGCGCCGCGGAAGCGGGGTTCTTCCCCGCCGTGCTGTTCTACTTCACCCTCTGGTTCCCCACGGCTCAGCGCGCGGCCGTCCTGGGCCTGTTCATCATGGCGCAGCCCGTGGCCAACGCGCTCGGCGCTCCGTTGTCCGCCGCCCTCCTCAACCTGGACGGATTCCTCGGGCTCACCGGCTGGCAGTGGATGTTCATCATCGAAGGCATCCCGGCAGTGGTGCTGGGTGTCTTCGTGCCCCGTCTCCTGACCGACCGCCCCTCCGAGGCACGCTGGCTCGCTCCGGACGAGAAGGCCTGGCTCACCTCCACCATGGAAGCCGAATACGCGGCCAAAGTGCTCCCGGGCAAGCACTCGTTCCTTCAGGGGCTCCGCGAACCGCGGGCCTGGGCTTACGGTCTGCTCAACTTCGGCATGGTCTGCGGCATCTACGGCCTCGGTCTGTGGCTGCCGACCATCGTCAAGGGCCTGGGCATCAAGGACAACACCTCGCTCGGCCTCCTGGTCATGATCCCGTACGCCGTCGCCATCCCCTTCGTGTACTGGTGGGCGAAACGCGCGGACCGCACCGGACGGCGGGCCCTGCACGCGTCGCTCAGCATGGTGCTCGCCGCCGTCGGCCTGATCGGCGCAGCGTATCTCCTGCCTGTGAACGCGGCCTGGGCCATGGCCGCGCTGTCGGTGGCCGCCGTCGGGATCTTCTCGGCCGGCGCACCCTTCCTGTCCATCCCGTCCGCGGCTTTCGCCGGCGCGACGGCCGCCGCTGCCCTGGGCCTCATGAACTCCCTGGGCAACGTCGGCGGCTTCGTCGCCCCGTACCTGGTGGGCCTCATCAAGCAGGCCACCGGGAGCGACCAGCTCGCCCTCACCTTCCTGGCCGGTTGCCTCACCCTGACCGCCGTGCTCGTGTACGCCTATGCGAACCGGCGGCCGGAGGGCAACTCCCGCATCCCGCAGACCACCCCGTGAAACACCATCTGGAGGAAACCATGACCACACAGCACCTCGCCGGCACCACCGCCCTCGTCACCGGAGGAAGCGTCGGCATCGGACGCGGGATCGCCCTGTCCCTGGCCCGTGCCGGAGCCCGGGTGGCCCTCACCTACCGCAGCCACGCGCCGGAGGACTCGCTCCTGGACGAACTCCGGGCGCTCTCCGGGGCGGAGCCCCTGGTACTCCAGGTCGACGCCACGGACGAGACCCAGGTCGGGAACCTGGCGGACGCCGTCGGCCGGGAGTTCGGCCGGCTGGACGTCCTGGTCAACAATGCCGGGGGCCTGGTGCAGCGCGCCACGCTCCGCCAACTCGATCTGGACCTGTGGCACCGCATCCTCAGCGTCAACCTGGACACGACGTTCCTCATCACCCACCACCTCAAGCCGCTGCTGCCCCAGGGCCGCGGCCGGATCATCAACATCGCCTCCCTGGCCGGGCACAACGGCGGGCACCCCGGCGCCCTCGCCTACGCGACGTCCAAGGCCGCGATCTTCGGCTTCACCCGCTCGCTCGCCCGGGAGGTCGCGCCCGAAGGCATCACGGTGAACGCCCTGGCGCCCGGCTTCATCGAGGCCACGCCGTTCCATGACACCTTCACGACGGCGGACTCGAAGAACGCGACGGTCGCCACCATCCCGGCGGGCCGGGCAGGGGTCCCCGACGACGTGGCGGACGCCGTGCTCTGGCTCGCCGGAGAGGGATCCGCCTTCGTCACGGGAACGGTGATCGACATCAACGGAGGTCAGTACGTCCGATGATCCGCGGATCTCTCAAACACCCCGTCGTCCTGGCGGCCCTGGCGGGCGCGGGCCACAAGTCGACCGTGCTGATCGCGGATCTCAACTACGCGGCCTCCACCGCGGTGGCCGCCGGAACCCCGACGGTCCATCTGGCCCTGACCGCGGGGACCCCCACGGTGCCGGAGGTGCTGGACGTGGTCCAGGGAGTGATCCCGGTCGAGCACGCCACGCAGATCCGCCCGTCCGAGGACGCGCTGCCCAGCCCCGTGCAGGACGAGGTGCGGACCCTGCTCGGCGTCGCCCCGGAGCTCGTGAGCCGCGAGGACTTCTACCGGCTCGCCCGTTCCGAGGACCTGGCCCTGGCGATCATCACGGGTGACACCCGCCGTTTCGGCAACGTCCTGCTCCGGATCGGCGCGCTCACCGAGCCGCCCTACTGAGCAACCTCACCGAACAACCTGAGTGACGACGACGGCGACGCTCCGCACGGCGGGGCCCCCACCACCGTGCGGGGCGTCGCCGTCGTCGTCACCCGGCCACCCTGTCGCAGAGTCAGCGAGGACGCCCGCTCAGGACGCCGTCGGGCTCCAGCCGAGAGACTCAGACACGGCGCGGGCGGTCTCCAGCAGATCCGGGAGCAGTTCCCGCAAGCGGATCAAGTCCATCTGGGACTTGATGGCGGTGATCGAAATGGCGCCGGCCGCGGTGCCCGCGTGGTTCCACACCGGGGCAGCGATGCAGTTGGAGATCTCCTCGTACTCGCCGTCGTCGTAGGCCCAGCCAGTGTCCCGCACCTCGTCCAGGCGGCGCAGGAACTCCTCACGCGAGGTGATCGAGGAGGAGGTGAAGGGCCGGAAGGTGATCCCGTCCACGATCCGGTCCCGCTGTTCCGGGTCCATGAAGGCCAGCAGCGCCTTGCTCACCCCGGCGGTCTGCACCACCACGTGCCCGCCGATGCGGGTGTCGAGGTGGATGGAATCGGCCGGTTCGATCTTGTCGACGTAGACCACCGCGTCGCCGTCCGGGACGGCGAACTGCACGGTCTGCCCGACGCGCTCGCTCAGATCCACGATGAACGGGTGCACCATGGTGCGCAGATCGAACTGACGGAGCGCCGAGTCGGCCAGCGCGGCCAGCCGGAAACCCACCCCGTAGAGGCCACGCTCGTCCCGCCGGATCAGCCCGCCGCCCGCCAGGGTCTGCACGAGGCGCAGCGCCGTGGTGCGGTGCACGCCGATCATGTCCGCGATCTCCAGCAGGGTCCGGGGCCGGACGCTGCAGAACTCCAGGATGTCGATGGCTCGCTGGACCGTCTGACTCATGGGGGGCCTCCCTTCAACTGTGCAATAGTTGCACACGCTGGCCCCTCGCCCAAGGCGCGTCCACCCCGGATGAATCCCTGTCACCCCTCCCCGGTACCCTGGAAGACGATGAACGGCATGGAATCCCCAGACCCCGCGAACGCCTCCGAGAGCGCCCCCGCCTCCGAGCCGCGCGCCCCGCACCACCCCGTCACCGAAGGCAGCCAGGCCTCCTTCGGGACGTACCGGCGCAACCCCGTGAGCTTCGTGCGGCGCGGCACCCGTTTGCAGGGCCGCCGCCAGGAGGCCTGGGACGAGTATGCGGACCGCTTCGTGGTGGACGTGCCGCGCCATGTCGCCGACACCTCGGTGCACCCCGACTACCGCTTCGACGCCGAAGCCGCCTTCGGCCGCAAGGCTCCGCTCGTCGTGGAGGTCGGCTCAGGCCTGGGCGAGGCCGTCACCCATGCCGCCGCGGAACACCCCGAATGGGACTTCCTGGCCGTCGAGGTCTACACGCCCGGACTTGCCAACACCCTCGTGAAGATCGCGCAGGCCGGCCTGACGAACGTCCGGGTGGTCCAGGCGAACGCCCCCGAGGTCCTGACCACCATGCTGCCGGCCGGCTCGGTGCATCAGGTGTGGGTGTTCTTCCCGGACCCCTGGCACAAGGCGAAGCACCACAAGCGGCGCCTCCTTCAGCCCGCGTTCGCGGAACAGGTCGCCCAGGCACTGGAGCCAGGCGGGCTGTGGCGGATCGCCACCGACTGGTCCAACTACGCCGTGCACGCGCGCGACGTCGTGAACGCGTCACCGGACTTCGAGAATCTGCACGACGGCGAGCGCGCCGGTGCGGACAGCCCCCTCACGCAGGTGTGGGCGAGCGGCGTGGAGACCGTGGTGGGCGGCGCACCCGTGCGGGAGGGCAGGGCTCCCGTGAGCACCGGCCACACCGGCCCGAACGAAGGCGTCGACGAGCTGGGCGGCTGGGCCCCGCGCTTCGACGGCCGGACCCTGACGAGCTTCGAGCGCAAAGCCCTGGAGGCCGGGCGCATGGTGTTCGATCTGACGTACCGGAGGAAGCCATGACCGAGACGCTCCATCCCGCCGCGGCCCGCGAGGCCACAGCCCAGGGCGCCCCCGCGAGCGACGCCGTGCTGTGCGAGGACGGTCTGCGCCGCCCGGCCTGGGCCGCCGTCGACGGCATGATGCGCGAGTACTACGACACTGAATGGGGCATGCCCGTCCGTGACGAGCAGGGGCTGTTCGAGCGGATCTCGCTGGAGGGGTTCCAGGCGGGTCTGTCGTGGGCGACCATCCTGCGGAAGCGGCCTGCGTTCCGGGCCGCATTCGCGGACTTCGCCCCGGACGTGGTCGCGGCTTTCACGGACGACGACGTCGAGCGGCTCATGGCGGACGCCGGCATCGTGCGGAACCGGGCGAAGATCCTGGCCACCATCGCCAACGCGCGCGCCACCGTGGCGCTCCGCGAGGAGGGCGGACTCGTGGATTTCGTCTGGTCCTTCAAGCCTGCCGAGACCCCGGCGCCGCGCACATTCGCGGACGTCCCGACCGTCTCGGACGAGTCCAAGGCCCTGTCCAAAGCCTTGAAGAAGAAGGGCTTCAACTTCGTGGGGCCCACCACCATGTACGCGCTCATGGAAGCCATCGGCATCGTGGACACGCACCTGGTGGACAGCCACCGCCGCGGGACCTCCGGGGTGTGGACGAGCGCCTAGCGAGCACCAGCAAGCACGACCAACCAGAGGAGCACAGCATGTCCGCAGCACTGACCCGCGTGGTGATCTCCGTCCGCGCCCTGGAACCGGCCCTGGCCTTCTACCGCGACCTCCTCGGTCTTCCGGCACAGCTCTCTCCGGGCTTCGCCATGCTGACGGCGGGCAACGGCGTCGAGGTGTTCCTCCACGAACGGGAGAGCCAGGCGAGTGACCTCTCCGTCGCCGCCACGTTCACCGTCCCAGGCCTGGACGCGCTGTGCGAGGCGTGGGCGGCGCAGGGCGGCGAGGTCGTCGACGCGCCGGACACCCGCCCGTGGGGCGACCGGATGGCCGTGATCCGCGACGCCGACGGCCACCTGGTCTGCCTCGTCGAGGAACGCTGAGGCCCGGGACGCCGGGGGCGCCCCTGGCGTCCCCGGCCCCGCCACCCGCTGGCCGCCGTCCGCCTCAGCGGACCGTCAGTGCGCCCTCCTGGATGCTCACGGTGAAGGACCGCACCTCGCCCAGGTCCTCGCCGTCGATCTCCAGAATCCGCGGCTCCGAGAGCGTCACGGTGAGGCGGCGCGCCTGCCGGTGGGACACCGACTCCGAATCGACCGCGGACTCCTCCTTGCCGATGAACTTCCGGATCCCGTTGTCCCAAAGGTAGGAGCGTGCGGTGTCGAGCCAGGTGCCGATGCCGTCCGCGCTGAGGAGGGCCAGATCCAGGAGACCGTCGTCCGGCTCCGCGTCCGGGAAGACCACCATGCCGCCCTGGATGGTGCCGCAGTTCCCCACCAGAAGGGTGTGGGCGGAGGTCTCCCAGGGCTCCTCCTCGTCGAGGGAGAGCGTGATGTCGAGGACGTCGCTCGTGCCGATCGCACGGCCGATCGCCTCGACGTACGCGAGCCAGCCGGCACGGGACTTGAGGTCGTCGTCGGTCTCGGTGATCATGTGGGCGTCGATCCCGATGCCGGCCATGACGGCCGAGGCGTGCTTCTCCGCGACGCCGTCGATCTCGGCCTCGACCCAGGCCAGGTCGATCTTCCGGGGCTCCTCCCCCGCGAGCGCGCGCCCGAGCGCGTCCTTCAGGCTGCCGAGCGGGACGCCGAGGTTGCGCGCCAGGAGATTCCCGGTGCCCAGGGGCACGATGCCGAGCGGCACCCCGGCGTCGCTCCCGGCGAGCGTCTCGGCGACGGCACGCACGGTGCCGTCCCCGCCCGCGGCCACGACGACGTCGGCCCCGTCGTCGAGGGCTCGCTGCGCGGCCCCCTGACCGGGATCCTCCGGGTCAGTCTCCCACCAGGAGACCTCGGCGTCCGGGAACTCGGCGAGCGCCGCCTCCAGGTCCTCACGGGAGACTTTCGACGGGTTCCAGACCAATCCGATGCGCTGCATCGGCCCCTCCTTCTCGTCCGGGCGTGAAGGGCGCGAGCCGGGAGTGAAACCCCTCAGCCCAGACCCCTCCGCACTCCTTCACTGCGAATGATGTTGTTATTCTCATGCATTCCCGGCAAACAACCTACGGGTGCCCGCGGCATCCGCCGGACCGACAGCTGTGGCCCGGGCATCGCCCGGGCCACAGCCTCTTCAACCGCCGCGCCGTGGGATCACCACGGCCGCGGAGCGCTGATCCCCTGGATTCAGGGGTTCACCTGGATTCAGGAGTCACGCGCCCTGCCGGCTGACCTTGGCAAGCTTCCGGCGGACCTTCTTGGTGGTGTTCCCGGTCAGAAGGCGCTCGACCTGGTGGCGGAGATCCTCGTAGTCCCCGTCCCTCTTCTTCGCCTTCACCACACCGATGCGGTATGCCGCCGCGGCGACCAGTGCCAGGATCAGAACGTTCTTTCCCATGACGACCTCATTTCCTCCAGATGCTTGAACTCTTCGTGGGCCGGATGAGCTCCGGTCCCGGACGCCGGGCAGATGACCGCCCGGCGCCTGCGCCGCGTCAGGAGCGGCGCTTGGTGACGAATCCCCAGATGACCAGCACGATCAGCGAACCGCCGATCGCCAGCAGCCAGGAACCCAGCGACCAGAAACTGTTGATGCCGGTGTTGAACACGGCGGATCCGATCCAGCCGCCGAGCGCGGCGCCGATGACGCCGAGGATCAGCGTCGCGAACCAGCCGCCGCCCTGCTCACCCGGCATGATCGCCTTGGCGATGGCGCCGGCGATGAGGCCGAGAATGATCCATCCGATGAAACCCATGTGTCTGCTCCTCTTTCAGGTGTTGGTGAAAAGTTTCGGGTGTTGGTGAAAAGTCCGGCCGTGCTCAGCCGGGGTGGGACGCCGAGGCGCCCAACCAGATTCAGATGCCCCGGATCCTGCTTGGCCGGAGCAGAGACGTCGAACCGCACGTGCCGTCGCGTGAAGCCCACGCCCAGCACGGTCTCCATGTCGGGGATGAGCCGCTGTTCCACCAGCTCCATCGCCTCCACGGCGTCGGCGTCCGAGCGCAGCGTGTACTTGGCGTAGAGCACGGGCTCCTTCGCGCTGCCGCTGATGCGGACTCCGGCCGCGCTCACGGTCGGGTGGGCCGTGGCGGCGTTCTCCGCGGCCCGGGCGATCACCCCGGTGTCGATCTGGGTCATCGCTCCTCCTGAGCGGTCACTGTGGAAACGGAAGGTGTGGGTGGCGGGCCTCGAGGGCAGCGCCGTCAGGATCACCCAGAGGGCCAGCACCACCAGGACGGCGCCCGCGATCACGACCGCCACTCCCGCCTGATCGCCCTGCCACGGGATCAGCCCGACGGGCTTCTCCGGCACCGCAACGCCCCAGGACGGAAGGACGGTCCGGCCGAGCAGCAGCAGCGCCGCCGCGGCTCCGAGGACCAGGACCGCGAGGATCAGGAGCACCCGCTGCCGGGGTCCGTGGGTCTTCCACATCAGCCTTCTCCCTTCCTGAGCACCTGCACCTGGACCTGCGGCACACGCCGCAGCGGCAGGCTGTCGAGCACGGTCTCCGCGCGGCGCCGGACGTCGTCGCGGATGGGCGCGGTGGTCCGGACCGGAGTGCGCACGACGACGCGCACACTCTTCTCACCGGACGTCACCGAGGCGGAGGAGACTCCGTCCGCGCGTTCGGCGGCGGCACGCACGAGGGCGGAGAGCCCCGCGGCGGCCAGCACTTCCTCGCGGCCGGCGCCGGCGTCGTCGCCCTGGAGCAGCAGGGTGGCCCTGCCGCCCGGGAGGACCGCCGCCAGCAAGAACACCAGCGCGAGCACGGCCAGGACGGCGCCGATGCCCACCCAGAGCGGATCCTGCCAGCCGGCCGCGGCGAGCTGGGAGAGCCAGCCGTTGACCGGGTCCGGCCAGGAACCGCTGGACAGCCGCGCCGCCCCGGCCCACAGGCTGAGGCAGCCGACGGCCAGCGCGAGCAGCGCGGCGAGCAGGATCGCCACTGTGCGCGCCGGGCGCACATGCCAGAAACGCTTCACAGGAGCCTCCTTCGCTCGTTCGTGTCCTCTGCGTTCAACCAGGACACCGTGATGTCCACCTGGGTCCGGGTGACGCCCGCGTCACGCCGGAGCCTTTCGTCGACCCGCTGCCGGACGGCATCGCAGGTCTTCTCGACGGGGCTCGGATAGCGCAGGCCCAGGTCCAGCCGCACCACCGCGGTGCTGCCGAGGATCTCGACTTCGGCGCGTGGCCTGCGGTCGAAGTCCCGTCGCTGCGCCACGCCCAGGACTCCGCCTGCGGGCGCGCCGACCCCGTCGACTTCCCGGGCCGCCTGCGCCGCGATCTTGGCCAGCACGGCGGCCGGGATGTGCGTGTTGCCCCGGCCGTCCGGCCGGGAGTCCGCTGTCGCGATCTCATGAGTGGTCATGAGCTCACCTGCGGCGTTGCTTGAGGAACCCGCTCACATCGGTGCGGTTCTGCAGCACCCATCCGACGGCGCCGCCCACCAGGGTGAAAAAGGCGACGACGATCAGCTGGGTGAACGAGCCGAACGCGATGATCAGGCCGATCACGATGCCGGCGGCCAGGCCCCAACGTGTTGCATTCATGTCTGCTCCTTGTGTGGCAGCTTGCTCTGGCGGCTTACGGGCCACCGGGCGGGGCGGCCGGGATGGCCACCCCTGCCCGTGGTGGTCACTTCAGTTCGTCACGCCCGGAGTCGGACGAGGTGTCGTCGTCATCCTCGGGCAGGTGCACATCGGAGACGTCCACGTTGACCTCGATGACCTCGAGGCCGGTGGCGCGCTCCACGGCGGAGATGATGTTCGCGCGGATGTCCTGGGAGACCTCCACGATGGAGAAGCCGTACTCGACGACGATGGTCACGTCGATGGCGGCCTGCTGCTCGCCCTTCTCCACGTTCACGCCGCCGGCGGTGTTGGCCGACGCGCCCGGGATGCGCTCCGCGATGGAGTTGAACGTCCGGCGGGCCGCGTTGCCCATGGCGTAGACGCCGGGGACCTCACGCGCTGCGATCGAGGCGATCTTCTGGACCACGCGGTCCTCGATGGTGGTCTTGCCGTGGTCGGTGTGCAGCGGGCCCGTGGGGCGGGTCTCCTGCTGCTCCTCGTGCTGCTGCGCTGCTTCGCGCTTCGCCTGGCGTTCCGCTTCCTCACCGGTGGGCTTCACGACGGGGCTGACATTCTGCGACATGGTCACTCCTTGCTTCTCAGTCTTGCTGTCGAAAACGCTGGACACAGAAGAAGACGGAACGGACACCGGAATCCTCACGCGGTATTTCCGTGATCTGCATCACATGGCGTGAGGGGTTCTGGGACCCCGCTCCCGCTTACTCCCATCCTGCCTTAGGCTGGCCACATGTCACAGGGGGTTCCCGACTCACTCGTTCCCTGGGTGGGCCGCGCCCAGGAGGGTGATCCGGCCGCCTTCGAACACCTCGTCACGCGCCTGAACGGTCCCTTGCGGAGCTTCGCCCGCGGTGTGCTCGGACACTGGGCGGAAGCCGAGGACGCCGTCCAGGAGGCGTGGCTGCGCATCTGGCGCCGGCTCCCCCATCTGAAGGACCGCGCAGCCTTCACCGGCTGGGCGTACTCGATCACCCGCAATGTCTGCCTGGACAGGATCCGTTCGCGGGATAGGCTCAAAGCCGACTCGCTCGACGCTCAGGTCCTGGAGCTCGCCGCCCCCGAGGACGCACAGCCCGAAGAGCAGACCGAGCGCAGACTGGAACTGGAGCGGGCGTGGAGCCGGGTGGCCGCGCTGCCGCTCGCGCAGCGCGAGGCGTTCCTCCTGGTGGCCGTGCACGGGCTGAGCTACCGGGACGCCGCACTCGCCATGGGGACCACCGAGACCACCCTGCGCGGACGCCTGGCACGGGCCCGCGCGGCTCTGACCACCGATCCTGGAGAGGAGGCGACGCCATGAGCACCCTGCCCTGCGGCAGGACACGCGATGACGTCCTGCAGAATCTCGACGGGCCACCCGACGCCCACGAAATCCAGTGCCCCTGGTGCCACGCCGAGCGCGCCCGCCTGAAGGACCTGGACACCGGCCTGGCCACGCTCCTGCGCAGCGAAGACGAGGATCAAGGCAACGACGACGGTGCGATCGCCGCCGTGATGCGCGCGGTCCGCGAGAACCTTCGTCCTCTGCGCAGCACCAGCGCCATCGCCGCCGACGGTGGCGAACCGGTCAAGGTGACGTCGCTGGATCTCGCCGACGCCGTGCGGAACGTCTTCGGCGGAATCGCCCGCATCCAGGTGAACTACGTGGACGTCCGGCCCGAGGACAGCGACTCCCCGCACGTGCGCTGGCGCGCGGAATGCGCCGTGAGCGTGGCCCCGGACAGCGATCTCACGGAGGTCGAGTCCGCCGTGGTGAGCAAGGTGTCCGAGGGTGTACGCGCCGTCGTGATGGCCGAGCACCTCGTGGTGGATGTGACCCTGGAGGACGTGCACGGCGAGACCCTCCGGCACGCGGTGCGGGACTCGTGATGACGGTGGAGACGTTCACCGGCGCCGAGGAGCTGCACCGCCCTGTCGGCATCTTCGACGCCGGGATCGGCAGCTACGACCTCGTGCGCCGCATCCGCGCGGCGTACCCCCGGCAGGACGTGCTGTACTTCGCCGATCGCGCGAGTTTCCCCTACGGGGCCAAAAGCGAGGAGGCCCTGCTGGCCAGCGTCGGCCGGGCGGCCGAGGCGCTCGAATCCCTGGGCGCGGGCTCGATCATCCTCGCCTCGAACGCGCCGAGCGTCACCGTCCTCGAACCACTGCGCGCTGAGGTGCGAGCGCCGATTCTCGGCGTGGTTCCGCCCGTGCGCTCGGCCCTGGCCTCGCTTCCCGACGACAGCACCCTCGTCGTGGCCGGGGCGAGCGTCCTGGTCCGGAGCCCTGCGCTGGGACGGCTCATCGCGGACGCCGCGGGCTTGGAAGCGCACCGCGTGCACGCCGTGGCCGCCGACGGTCTCATCGGCTTGGTCGAATCCGGGGCGTTCCTCGATCTCGCGAAGGTCGAACGGCCCATCGCCGCGTTCATCACAGCCCTCCGCGAGCGGCACCCGCGACTGCGCGGCCTATCCCTGTCGAGCACGCACTTGCCATGGCTCGCGCCCGCGATCGCTCCGGTGGCGCCGGACCTGACGCTCTTCGACCCTGCGGACGAGGTCGTGGAAGAGTTCGCTCCCCTGGCCACGCCCGGATCCGGCCGGCTCGTCTGCATCGCCACGGCCTCCGAGGAGCATCCCCTCGAGGAGTTCCAGTCCATGCTGACGAGACTGCGCCTCGACATCGCCCCGGCACTCATCGAGCTCTGACGAGGAGGAACGCCTCGCCGGGTGCGGGAGCGGGTGTTGATGGCCCCTCCATCGAGTGCGGCAGAATGAAGCCATGCACAGCATCCCGGACGAGATCGAGACCCCTGCCATCCTGATCGAGCGGGACATTCTGCACCGCAACATCGACCGCATGGCCTCGCGGGTGCGGGAACGGGGCCTGGCGCTCCGGCCCCATGTGAAGACGCACAAGATCCCCCAGATCGCGGCGCTCCAGATTGAGGCGGGAGCGGTGGGCCTGACGGTCGCGACGATCGGCGAGGCGGAGGTCTTCGCCGGCCACGGCGCCACCGACCTGTTCATCGCCTACCCCCTGTGGCTCAGCGCGGCGAAGGCGGAGCGTCTCAGGGCTCTCTCGCAGCGGGCACGGATCGCGTTCGGCACGGATTCCGTCGAGGCGATCCAGGAGGCCGGTCGTCTGCTGGGCCTGGCGGCCGCGGACTTCGGCGTGCTGGTCGAGATCGACAGCGGGCATCACCGCAGCGGCGTGCGGCCCGAGGACGCGGCAGCGATCGCCGACGCCGCCCGCGATGCCGGCTTCCGCGTCGCCGGCGTCTTCACGTTCCCGGGGCACAGCTACGCCCCGGGCATGCCCGGCACCGCGGTGGACCAGGAGGGAGCGGCCCTGGACCAGGCCGCCGTCGCGCTCCGGGAAGCCGGGCACGACGTCGCGGTCCTCAGCGGAGGTTCGACGCCGACCGCGCTGCTCACCGGGGATTCGGTCGCCACGGAGCTGCGGCCGGGTGTCTACGTGTTCGGGGACGCGCAGCAGCTCGAACTCGGGCGGTGCACCCCCGAGGACGTGTCCCTCAGCGTGGCGGCGACCGTGGTCAGCCGCCACGAAGGCGCTGATGGGATTCCGCGCCGGATCGTGCTCGACGCCGGCACCAAGATGCTCGGCGGCGACCGCCCCGCCTGGGCGAGCGGCTTCGCCCGGGTCCAGGAGGAGCCCGATGCGCGGGTCAGCGCCCTCTCTGAGCATCACGCGACGGTCCTGTGGCCCGAGGATTCACCGCTTCCCGCGCTGGGCAGCAGGCTGCGCCTCATCCCCAATCACGTCTGTGTGGCGGTGAACCTGGTGGACGAGGTCACCGTGGTGTCCGACGGCGCCGTCGTGGACCGCTGGGACATCGCGGCGCGAGGCCGCAACGCCTGAGCGTCTCTAGCTTTCTAGAGGGATCGCGGCTCTCACACGCGCCAGGTAGGGTGACCCCTATGTCGGGGGATCAGGAACGCCTGGATTTTGAGAAGCGCTACGCGTCGGACGCGGTGGAGATCACCGTCCTCACCGGTCAGCACACCGGTGGGGCGGGAAAAGCCGGTGGCGCGGTTCTCTGGACGGCCTCGGCCGATGTGCTGGCCTACCGTGACGAAGACGGCTCGGAGGTGACGGAATCAGGCCGCCTGTCGTGGCTCGCGACCGACGAGCAGCGCGATACGTGGATTCACGACCTCAAGCCGCTGACCCAGTACGTGGTCAGGGCGCGCCGCGCGACCCCGGATCCTGCCGAGTACGCCAAGTACAAGCTGCCTGTCCCCGATCTCTCGCACCACTTCGCCCTCGACGAGGTGGTGGAGCGGGACGTGCAGAACCGCTTCCTCCTCGAGTGGAGGGACCAGTGGGTCCAGCCCGTCATCATGTCCACCGACATCGGCGATTTCGAGCTCGATCGCGCCTTCGGATGGTTCTCGGGCCTGATCACGCGGGACGACGGCGACATCTCGGTGACGCTCGCCGTCGATGAACCCGCCGTTCTGGGCGCCGAGACCTGCCGGGCATCGTTCGCCTGCCTGCAAGCGCTGGTCGCCGATCTGCCGGGCATCGACGCACGGTGGCGGGCGTTCGCCGCGGAGAAGCTCACCGACCTGGCCAACGATTGGCAGGAAGACGAGCAGGATGAGGCGGCGCCCGAAGCTCCGATCACGGCCGGCACGTTCGCCCGGCGCATCCGCCTCCGCGAGCTCTCTATCGACGCGGATGGTTCGATGACCGCCTATTACGACGATGACGAGCTGTTCTGGGGCCACGTGATCCTCATCGAGGTGGCATCCGACGGAACCCTGGGCGACGCCTCCATCGCCGGTTAAGGCCCGCGATCAGGCGTGTTCGGCCTCGTAGCGGACCTTGAGGGCGCCGCGCTTGACCTTCAGTTCGAGCACGCGGACGTCCTTCAGCTGGGACAGGTCCGAGACGTGCGTGCCGCCGCACGGCTCCGCGTTCACGCCCTCGATCGTCACGGTGCGGTGCCCGGACTCGTCGGTCGTGGCGGTGACGGCGCCGCCACGGGCGAGCACAGTGTCGAACGCCTCCTGCAACTCGGCGCGCACCGCGTCCCGCAGCTCCGGCGTCGCGAGCTCTGATTCCAGGCCCTCGGGGCTGAAGTCGAGGCGCGCCTGACCCGGATAGTGGCTGTGACCGGCGCTCTGCCAGCCCCGCGCCTCACCCAGGTGTCCTAGAACGTGACCCGCGGTGTGGAGCGCGGCGTGCCGCTTGCGCAGGGTCTCGTCGATCGCGCTGACCACCTCGGCGCCCTCCTCCAGCGCGAGCCCGTCGCCGCTCAGCACCACGAGACCCTCCTCGGTGCGGGACGGGACCACGGGAACACCGTTCACGGTGCCCTCGTCGGACGGCTGACCGCCGCCCTTCGGGTGGAAGATGTTGGGGCTCACGGCGACCCAGGCGCCGTCGTCGTCCTGGCCTGCGGCCACCACCTGGGCGGGGGATTCGAAAAGGTAGGTGTCCCGGTAATAGGCCTGGTCCTGCGAGATGCTCATGGTTTCACCTTATCTGTCACAGATCGGCCCCGGCCGGTGTCTTCATGATGTCAGGAACAGAACACCCCTCAGGAGGAGTCATGACCACCCGCATCCCCGCCACCGAGATCACAGGCCTCTACGGGGCCCTGGTCAAGAAGTTCAGCGCCAAGATGTTCGGCCGCGTCCCGGAATCCCTGGGCGTCATGTGGCACAGCCCGGGCGTCCTGAAAGCCTCCATGGGCTTCGGGCAGAAGCTGCAGAAGTGGAACCACTGCGACGAGTCGCTGAAGTCCTACGCCCACATGGCCGTGGCCTCGTACATCGGCTGCAGCTGGTGCCTCGACTACAACTACTTCATGGCCTACAACCAGGGCCTTGACCTGGAGAAGGCGCGCCAGATCCCCTGCTGGCGGGACTCCGACGTCTTCACGCCCCTGGAGCGTGACGTCCTCGAGTACGCCGAGGCCATGACCAGCACTCCGGTCGCCGTGACCGACGAGCTCTCGGCCCGGCTTCTGAAGGCCCTCGGGGCGCCGGCGCTCGTGGAGCTGACCAGCGTCATCGGCTTCGCGAACCTCACGACCCGCGGCAACGTGGCGATGGGCATCGAGTCCGAAGGCTTCGCCGAGGCCTGCGAACTGAAGCCCCTCGCGGCGCGCAGCGGCCACGGGGTAGCCTGAGCGCCATGAGCAGCCCCGGCGCCATCGACAGCGCGGACCCGTTCGTCACCCACCGCAGCCTGCTCTTCACCGTGGCCTACGAGATGCTCGGCTCCGCCGCGGACGCCGAGGATCTGGTGCAGGAGGCCTGGCTGCGGTGGGCCGGGCTGGATCCGGCCTCCCGCGCGGAGGTGCGCGACCCGCGCGCCTATCTGGTCCGGACGGTCACGCGCCTGGCGCTCAACCAGCTCCGGACCCTGGCGCGGCGGCGGGAGGACTACATCGGGGAATGGCTTCCCGAGCCGGTGCTCACCGTGCCGGATGTGGCCGACGACGTCGAGCTGGCCGAGAGCGTCTCGATCGCCATGCTGACGGTGCTGGAGTCGCTGGCGCCGGTGGAGCGCGCGGTGTTCGTGCTGCGCGAGGTGTTCGACACCCCATACGAAGAGATCGCCCAGGCGGTGGACAAGTCGCCGGCCGCGGTGCGGCAGATCGTCAGCCGCGCCCGGTCCCACGTGGCCGCGCGGCGTCCTCGCCTCCACGTCGACCGCAGCGAGCAGCGCGCAGTCGTCGAGCAGTTCTTGGCGGCGGTGAGCACCGGCGATGTGCAGGGCCTCATGGACGTCCTGGCGCCCGACGTCGTGCTGATCGCCGACGGCGGCGGCCTGGCTCAGGCGGTCAGGGTGCCGGTGTCTGGCCTCAAGAAGGTCATCAACCTGCTCAAGTCGTTCCCGCAGGCGGCGGTGAATCCGCGCAGCGCGGTGCTCTGGCTCAACGGCCTGCCCGGCCTGCGCATCGACGACGAAGTGGCGGGCCCGACGCTCATCAGCGTGGCGGTCGAGGGCGGCCGGATCACCCGGATCTTCGCGATGCGGAACCCGCAGAAACTCGGCGCCGTGGAGGAGGAGACCCGGCTGACGCGGTGAGTACCGGGGCTGGGTTTTCCTAGCTCTCCCCCATGGCGGCGTTGAAGCGGTCCAGCATCTCGGCGAACGCCTCCAGGTCCTCGTTGGACCAATCGGCGAGACGCTCGGTCATGATCTCGTTGAGCAAGCGGGCCGAGGTCACCAGCGCCTCCTCACCCTCCGGGGTGAGCCGCAGGGCCTGACTGCGCGCGGTGGACTCCGGGTCCACCGCGGCCATGAGCCCCATACGGGTGAGCGCCGCGAGCTGCCGGGACACCGTGGAGCGGTTGAGTTCGAAGTGCGTGGCCATGTCCACGGCACGGCACCCGGGGTGGGAGCGGATGTACTCCAGCATCGAATGGTCCACGGGCGAGAGCGTCTGGTTGGAGCGCCTCAGCCGGGCGCTCCCCCGTCTGCTGACCGTGGTCAGGCCCGTCTGAATACGGGCGACGGCGGCGTTGTGCTCGGCATGCTCCTTCTCCGGTGTCACCATCCCTCCAGCCTAGTGCCGCGGCTGTCACGCCGGAGTCACGTCGGAGCGGTGGGCACCGTCTCAGGCGGACCCGCGCACCACGAGCTCGGTCTCCAGAACGGTCCGGCGGGGCGGCTCGGCGCCGGTGAGAAGGTCGATGAGGACACCGGCCGTCGCCTCCCCCAGCGCATGGAGCGGCTGGCGGATCGTGGTCAGGGGCGGGTTCGTGGAGATCGCGACCGGGGAGTCGTCATAGCCGACGATCGCGACGTCCTCCGGGACCCTGACTCCCTCCGCGCTGAGGGTCTCCAGCGCGCCACGGGCCATGAGGTCGTTCGCCGCGAAGATCGCATCGGGCAGCCGCCCGCCCGGCTCAGCGGCCCGGGCGAGCAGCTGGCGTGCGGCCTTGACGCCGTCGGCCTCGAAGTAGTCGCCGGGGACCTCCGCGAAGGGTTCCAGCCCGGCGTCGAGGAGTGCCTTGCGGAATCCCTGGAGCCGGTCCTCCGCGGCACCCATCGAAAGGGAACCGGTGATGGTCGCGATCCTGGTGCGTCCCGTGCTGATCAGGTGGTCGGCCGCGTACCGCGCGCCGGTGACATTGTCGACGTCGACGACGTAATCGCTCTCCCGTTCGGCCCACGGCCGGCCGCCGAAGACCACGGGAACGGCCTCGACGATGCTGTCGATGAAGGCATCGCTCGTGTGATACGAGAGGACGATCGCGCCGTCCACGCCGCCGTTGCGGACGAAACCGGTGACCCGCCCACCCGGATCGTCGCTGGCCACCAGCAGGTTCAGGACATAGTCGGAACGGGCGATCCGGTCGCTGATCCCGGCCACCACGGCCGCGAAGAACGGGTCTCCGAAGAAGCGGGTGGTGTCCTCCGGAACGACCAGGGCGATCGCATGGGTCTGGCGGGTGGCCAGGGAGCGTGCGGCACGATTCGGCACATAACCGAGCCGTTCGATGGCTGCTTCCACGGCTTCCAGGGCTTCAGGGCTCACCGCAGTGGAACCGTTCACCACCCGTGACACCGTGGATCGGGACACCCCGGCGGCGGCCGCGACTTCTTCCAGTGTCGGCCGGGTCGCGCTTTCCTTCTGATCCACCCCTGCTCCGTTCTCCTGCATACGCTTCGGCTTCGTCGCGGATGACAGCCGTGATCTTACACTGCCCGCCTTCGGGCAGCGCCCCTCCTTTCGGGCACCGCCTCACACGGCGCGTGCGGCGATGATCCGTCGGTATTCCAGACCCGAGTCCTTCACCAGACGCTCCTGCGTCTCGTAGTCGACCCGGACGATCCCGAACCGCTTCTCGTATCCCCAGGCCCACTCGTAGTTGTCGAGCAGAGACCAGTAGAAGAAGCCGCGGACATCGACTCCCGCGTCGATCGCCTCGAGGACGGCGCCGAGGTGGTCCCTCAGGAACGCGGTGCGCTCCGAGTCGGGGACCCGGCCGTCGACGAGTTCGTCGTCGTAGGCCGCGCCGTTCTCGGTCACGTACAGGGGCAGGCCGGGGGCGGACTCGGCGACGCGCTGGAGCACCCGCCTCAGGCCGTCGGGCTGCACCTCCCAGTCCATGCCGGTGCGCGGGAGCCCGCGTTCGACCCAGTGCACCCCGTCGGCGGCCGGGAAGGGCGACTCCGTGCGACGGGAGACGTGGGCGTCGCCTCCCGGCGCCTGCTCGTTCGCGCTCCCCGGAGCATGCCCCGACACCAGCTCACCGTGGTAGTAATTGACGCCCAGCCAGTCGAGTGGCGTGGACACCGCGGCGAGGTCGCCGTCCCGGACGGCCGCCTCCCACCGTGTCACCGCTTCCGGGTGGGCCGACCGGATGTCCTCCACGATGTCCTCCGGGTACGAGCCCCGGAGCACCGGGTCGAGGAACCACCGGTTGAACTGTCCGTCGATCCGCCGGGCGGCGTCGAGATCGGCGGGGTCCTGCGGATCGGCGGGATCCGCGACCGTCAGGTTGAGCGTGATGCCGCATTCCAGGGTGTCATCACGCTCGCGCAGGGCCTCGATCGTGCGTCCGTGGGCGAGCAGCAGGTGGTGGGCGGCCAGCAGTCCGTCGCCGGCGTCGTACCGGCCCGGGGCATGCGCACCCGCGGTGTAGGAGAGGAAGGACGAACACCACGGCTCGTTCAGCGTCGTCCAGTGCTTCACCCGGTCGCCGAGCGCGTCGTGCAGGGTGAGCCCGTACTCGACGAACCGGTCCGAGGTCTCGCGGACGGTCCAGCCGCCCTTCTCCTCCAGCGCCTGCGGCATGTCCCAGTGGTAGAGCGTCAGCCAGGGCAGGATGCCCGCCTCCAGGAGCTCGTCCACCAGGCGGTCGTAGAACGCGACCCCGGCCGGGTTGACCGCGCCGCCGTCCGGCCGCACCCGCGACCACGACGCCGAGAACCGGTAACTCTGCAGGCCCAGCTCGCGCATCAGCGCGACGTCCTCGGGGTACCGGTTGTAGTGGTCGCAGGCCACATCCCCGGTGTCGCCATTCACCACGGCCCCGGGAACCCGGCTGAAGGCGTCCCAGATCGAGGCGGTGCGGCCGTCGTCGAACGCGGCGCCCTCGATCTGATACGCGGCGGTCGCGGCGCCGAAGAGGAACTTCTCCGGGAAGGGTCGGGACATACGGGTCATCCTTTCACCGCACCCTGCATGATGCCGCTGACCAATTGCTTTCCTGCTCCGGCGAACAGGATCAGCAAGGGGATGGTCGACAGCAGCACACCTGCGAGCACGATCGAGTAGTCGACGAAATGGTTGGACTGGAGCAGCGACAGGGCCACCGGAAGGGTCGGGTCCTGCCGGTCGAGCACGATGAACGGCCAGAAGAAGTTGTTCCAGGCCGAGACGAAGGTGAAGAGCCCGAGCATCGAGGCAGCGGGCCGGGCGGCCGGCAGGCCGATGGTCCAGAAGGTGCGGAAGGAGCTGGCCCCGTCCATCCGGGCCGCTTCGATCAGTTCATCGGGCACCGCCTGCTGCAAGTACTGGGTCATCCAGAACACCCCGAAGGCGCTCACCAGCGCGGGGACGATGATGGCGCCCGTCTTCCCCGTCCAGCCGAGATCGTTGAAGAGCACATACAGCGGGACGACACCCAACTGAGTCGGCACCGCCATGGTCCCGACGACGAACGCGAGCAGCCACCCACGCCCACGGAAGCGGAGCTTGGCGAACGCCCAGCCGGCGAGCGTGGAGAAGAACACCACGGAGAGCGCGATCAGCGCCGAGGTGAAGACCGAATTCCACAGGGCCTTCCAGAAATTCAGGGCGGGGTCATTGACCACGGTCAGGGCGTTGGAGATGAAATTGCCGCCGGGGATCCAGGACATGTGAGGGTCGCGGAGCGTGTAGGCGTCCCCCGAACCGATCAGGAACGACCAGTAGAACGGGAAGACGCTCCCGGCCAGCACGAGACCGAGACACCCGTACACGAACCATCCGGGGCGGGTGCCGCGGACGCGTTTGGGGCGCTGTGAGGCGGGCGAGGTGAGCGCCGTCGTCGTGCTGCGGTCGCGGGCGGCGGCGCGTGTTGCGGTGGTCATCGCTGGTCTCCGTCCGTGCGCACCAGGGCGCGGGTGATGAGCATGTTGATCGCCCCGATGACGAGCACGATGAGGAACAGGAGCCAGGCCAGGGCGGCCGCACGTCCGAAGTTCCATTCGCCCCAGCCGATGTTGTAGAGGTACAGGGAGATGGTCAGCCACTGGCTGTTGGACCCTCCGGTCCCGTACTGGTCATACATCCGCGGCTCGTCGAAGATCTGCAGGCCGCCGATGGTGGAGGTGATGACGACGAAGATGAGCGTCGGGCGCAGGCTCGGCAGCGTGATGGCGAAGAACTGGCGGAACCGGCCCGCGCCGTCCACCGTCGCGGCCTCGTAGTAGTCGCGGGGGATCGCCTGCATCGCGGCCAGCAGGATCAGCGTGTTGTAGCCCGTCCAGCGGAAGTTCACCATCGTGGCGATCGCGATGTGACTGGCGAAAGCGTTGGTGTGCCACGGGATCGGCTCCAGGCCGATTCCCTGAAGCGCGGTGTTGACGAGGCCGTACCGGTCACCGAACAGATTCGAGAAGATGAGTGCGACGGCGACGGGCGCGACGACGTACGGCAACAGCACTCCCATGCGCCAGAAGGTCTTCGCCCGCAGGTTCTGGTCCAGGAGCGCGGCGAGGAACACCGCGAACACCATCTGAGGAACGCTGGAGAGCAGGAAGATGCTGAACGTGTTGCGGAGGGCGATCCAGAACTTCGGCTGCCCCAGCACGTAGGCGTACTGGTCGAAGCCGATCCAGGTGCCCGTGCCGCGGACCTGGTCCCAGTCCATGAACGAGATGACCGCCGTATAGGCGATGGGGAAGAGACCCACGACGAGGAACAGCAGGAAGAACGGCGAAATATAGAGGTAGGGCGAGAACTTCAGGTCCCAGCGCGAAAGGCGCGCCCCGAAGCCGAAACGCCGCGGCGTGGCAGTGGTCATGACAGGTCCTAGAGGGTTGTCCGGGCAGGAAGGCGGGAAACGGGCGGGGCCGCCCTGGTGTACGGAAGGCGGCCCCGCAGCGGCGTTACTTCAGTGCCGTGACTTCGTCGGTCCACTGCTTCCAGGAGGTCTCCGCGTCCTGGGTTCGTTCCTCGACGCGGGTCAGGGCCTTCTGCATCGCGTCGTTGATCGGGAAGTAGCGCTGTCCCTTGAACGGCGCCACCGTCACGGCCTTCGCGCGCTCCGACAGGATCTTGCCGACAGGCGCATTGTTGAAGTACTTGTCGGTCGCCCCGAGCAGCGTCTTGTCAGCGAGCCCCTTCTGCTGGCTCGGGAAGGTTCCGGCGTTGGAGAACGCCTTGATCTGCTGGGCAGGGTCCGTCAGCCAGTCCGCAAGCTCCTGGGCGGCTTTGACGTTCTTCCCGTTCTTCGGCACCGTCAGGTAGGAGCCGCCCCAGTTGCCGCCCCCGTTGGGGAACACATTGGCGATGTCCCAACCCTTGACGCCCTTGGCGTTGCCCGAGATGACGCCCAGCATCCATCCGGGGCAGAGCATCGTGGCGAAGGAGCCGTTCGACAGGCCCTTCATCCAGTCCGGCGACCACTGGCTGAGGTGTGCGGACTGCGTCTTGCTGGCCTTCAGGACCTTGTCATAGGCCGTCTTGACCTGGGCGTTCGTCGTCGCGATGACCTCACCACTCTTGGGGTCCTCGTACGCGGCTTCAATCTGGTTCACGATGCCCTGGTAGGTCCCGCCGGCCGAGTCGAAGAACGGCTTGCCCGTCGCGGCGGTGTACTTCGCACCCACCTCGAAGTAGTGGTCCCAGTCGCCCTGGAGAAGCTTCGCCACGGCTTCGCGGTCGGTCGGGAGGCCGGCTGCGGCGAACAGATCGCTGCGGTAGCAGACACCTTCCGGCCCGATGTCGGTGCCGTAGCCGATGAGGTTTCCGTCTTTGTCCGTGGCGGCTGCGGACTTCCAGTCGAGCCAGCGGTCCTTGAGCTTCGCGTCGACCGGTGCGAGCAGATCGGAGTACTTCATGACTTCGGGGAGCCAATCGACCTCGATGGCTTCGACGTCGGCCAGGCCGGCCTTGCCGATCTTCTGGAAGTAGTTCTCGCGAGCCTCATTACTGGTGGCGGCCCGGTTGTGCACGATCTTCACGTTGGGGTGGGAAGCCGTGTACTCCTTCAGCAGCGCATCGGTGTACCCGAAATCGTTGAAGGTCGCGACCGTGAGCGTGACGGGGGCATTCGGGTCGGCCTGGGTGTTGCCGCTGGAACAGCCGGTCAGAACCAGGGATGCGGCGGCGACGGCCGCCGCGGCGGGGATGACGAATCTGCGTGCTGTGAGTTTCACGGGCACTCCTTTGTGTGCGTGGTGATGATGCAGGGTTCATGTGGTGCGAGGTGGAGCATGGGAGCGCTCTCAAAAGGAATTTGAGTGTATGAGAGCGCTCCCACGCGTGTCAATGGATTTCATCGACTCTCAGATCCGGGCGGGAAATCCCCCTCCGCGGACCCGAGCCGGCTAACGGGTCGCGCAGGCTGCGCCGTTGAGGCGGAACTGCCACGGCGCCTCGGCCGCTCCGACGCCCCGCACGACGAGGGAAGTTTCAGCCCCGGGCGCCAGGGACGTGGCCCGGCCGCGCGCACTGACCGACACCTCGGCGCCCCACTGCGCGAACGTCGCGCCAGGAACGGCCTTGACCTTCTGGTCGCCGCCGAAGGTCCAGCTCAGCACCCAGGGCGCGGCAGGCTCCGACCCGAGATTTCGGATGCGCAGGGCCTGCGAGAACGAAGCGCCATGCCCGCTCGACGTCACCGTCACCTCACAGGTGAGCGGCGCCAGGGCGGGCACCGCGTTCGCCACGAGTTCACGCGCCTGCTCGGGGAACCACTGCCCTGCCGGCGGATCCTGAATTCCCCGCGCCGGATCGAGAGGCCCTGCCGTGCCGCGATAGCACTGGCCGTCGGACTCGCCCGGAACCTTGACCCAGAGGTATGCGTCCGCGAGATCGACGCCCGTGCTGGTGGTCGGCCTCTGACCCGCGCCACGCCCGGGAGGATTGCACCAGTCCTCGTGCTGCGGATACACGCCGGCCGGGTACTGCCAGGGGCCGATGCCGTTGCGGCTGGTGTCGACGATGAAGCGTGCGGTCGGCTTGACGCCGCCCAGCTGGGCGGCGTACCGCGAGTCGACCCCCGCCGTGTTGAGGGCCGGGTCCGCGGCTCCCGCACTCCACTCGCCGTACTGCGACATCGCGACGCCGTGCCACTCGTTGGCAGGGCCGCCATTCCAGAATTGGTCCCCGCAGTCCTTGAACTTGCCCTGCGCGACCTGGGTGGCATAGGCGATGCAGGACGAGACCCACGTGCCATAGGCGTTCGAGTTCTTCGTGTGCAGATAGTTCGACACGTTGAGGAAGAACCCCGTGGTGCGGCCCACGCCGGCCCGGACGAGACGCGAGGAGATCTCCCCGACGTTCAGCCACGCGGCGTTGGTGCCATCGAGATACGTGGCCGCGGAAGGCAGCGCGCTCAGGACGTCGACGGCGTGGTTCAGCTGCTCGAACCGCGCGTCCGAGGCACGCGCGGGATCGGCGCCCTCGGGCCGGCAGGAATCGAGCACGCCGTCGAGCGTCGTGTGGAACGGGATCACCCCGAGCCCGTCCGGCTCGATGAGAACGATCGCCCGGCGGTTGCCGATTCCTGCGGCGACGCCGTCGATCCATGCGTTGTAGGCCTTGGTGTCCACGGCGCCACCGGCCGAGTACAGCGCGCAGTCCCGGAAGGGCAGGTTGTAGGCGACGAGCACCGGGACCGTGCCGGACTTCGCGGCGGCCGTGACCACGCGATCGGCCTTGGCCCGCGCCTCCTGGGGAGTGCCGCCCGCCAGCCAGGTCGCTGACGGAATACTGGCCAGCAGTTGCGCGTCGGAGCGCGCCTGACCGCGGAGTCCCTGCGCGGCGGCGAGGGTCGTGCTCAGCGGGTCTGCGAACAGCGCCGAACCGCCGATCCCGGAGCCGCCACCCGGATCGTCGACCGCGGCCGGGGCCGTGGCCTGGGCCGGCAGAGCGGACCCCGTTCCGAGCAAGAGCGCGGACGCCAGAACCGCCGACGCTCGCATTTTTCTGAAGCTCATGTCACTCCTTCGTGAGGGAAAACTCGCCGCGGCGAGCGTTTGGGAGCGCTCCCAAATTGGATCAACCCTGCCCGACCGGCAACTCCTCCGTCAAGGGTCGGAGCCCAGCGCGCGGCCGCTCCCCGACCCCTTGACAGGGCGCGCCCGGTGCGTGAAGGTTGATGATGGGAGCGCTCTCATTTCGCCGTTGAAAACTCGATCTCGATGGAGGCTCAGCTCCCATGCGCTCAACCCTCAGGCACTCAACTCCGCGGCACTCCACCGCACGCCACTCAACCGCCCGTCTCAAGCGGAAGTTTTCGCCGCGCGTCGTTCACCGGCTCCTCCGCATGGCCGCGGTGGCACTTCTCCTGCTCGCCGCATCGCCACTGGGCGCGGGACCCGCGTCGGCGGCGACCGGCGGAAGCTTCTCCGACGATTTCACCTCTTACGACACCTCCCGATGGAGCAAGGCGGACGGCTGGTCGAACGGCGGCATGTTCAACGCAGGATGGCGCGCCGACCACGTCTGGTTCAACGGCGGCGTGATGGGGCTGAACCTGGACACCGCCACCTGCCCCTCCGGCTGCTCGGGCAAGCCGTACGCGTCGGGCGAGTACCGGACCAACGATCTCTTCTCCTACGGCCGCTACAGTGCCCGCCTGAAGGCGAGCGCCGGCGCAGGCACCGTCACCTCGTTCTTCACCTACACGGGGGCGAGTGACGGCCAGCCGTGGGACGAGATCGACGTCGAGATCCTCGGCAAGAACACGTGGCAGATGCAGACCAATTACTTCACCAACGGGGTCGGCGGACACGAGACCCTGATCAACCTGGGATTCGACGCGTCGGCCGGCTATCACGACTACGCCTTCGAATGGTGGCCGGGCGGTTCCATCAACTGGTTCGTCGACGGGCGCCTCGTCCACCAGGAGACCGGTTCACGCGGCCCATTGCCGACTCATCCTCAGCGCATCATCACGAACTTCTGGCCGGGGACAGGTGTCGACTCGTGGCTCGGCTCCTTCCAGTACTCCGGACAGCGCACGGCGACCTACGACCGCGTCCAGTACACGAAGTACTGACCACGCGGCACTGACGTCAGACGCTCCGGAGCGGCGCGGCCCGGCGGGCCGCGCCGCTCCGGCTGTCGACTGACGGACGCGTCCACGGCCCGCCGGGAGCATGGCCGCCTGTCGCCCGTCTCCTGTCGCGGGCCGCCCACCGCTCCAATAGTTGCGTAATGCAACAATTGGGCCTAAAGTAGTTAGCGAGCCTAATCTTCCCTTCGCGGAACACCTCCCCCTTGCTGACTTTTCTCCGACAGGAACCCATGTCCACGCATCGCCTCCCCCTTGTGAAAACGCTGCCCTCGGCACGCCCGCGCCTCTGGCCCGACGGCAAGACCTGGGGCCACATCGCCCTGCATCTGCTCATCCCCCTCGTCATGGGCGCCGGCATGGCCTTCGCCTACCTCGGTGCCTTCCACTCCCCGGATCCGCACCACTTCCCGGTGGCCGTGGTAGGCCAGGGCCCCGAGACGAAGGTGTTCGCCCAGTCGCTGAACGACGGTTCGGACGGCAAGCTCCAGGTCACGACCGTGGCCACCGCCGATCAGGCGCGCCAGCAGATCACCGACCAGAAGATCTCCGCAGCCTACGTCCCGAGCAGGGATCACGCGACCATCCTGGTCTCCGGCGCCGCTTCCGAAGCGGCCGCCGGCGCGGCCCAGAAGGTCTTCCTGCCGCTGGCGTACAAGCAGCACCTGCCGGTCGCCGTCGAGGACGTCCGCCCGGGCGGCCCCAATGACACCGCCGGCCAGTCCGTGTTCTTCATGCTCGTGGCCCTGAGCGTGGGCTCCTACGCCAGCGTGGTGGCGATCGCCGCCGCGACCGCGAAGCTCCGGGTGGGCATCCGCCTGCTGATCGGCGCGGGCACCGCCCTGGTGGTGGCCGGCATCGCGACCCTCGTGGCCGGCCCGGTGTACCAGGTGCTCAACGGCTACGAATGGAACATCTGGCTGCTCGGCTCGCTGTACTCGTTCGGCATCATCACGATCGGTCTGGGGCTGCACCCGATCCTCGGCAAGTGGACCACCCCGGCCCTGACGCTGCTGTTCGTGATGCTCAACTTCACCAGCAGCGGCGGGGTGTACCCGGCGTCGCTGTCGCCGGCCTTCTTCGCCGGCCTCAACACCTTCTGGAACGGCGCGGCCTGGCTCAACGCAGTCCGCGATCTGACCTACTTCCCGGGCGCCGACTTCGGCATGGACGGACTCAAGCTGGCCCTGTGGGCACTCGGTGGCGTCACCCTGGTGCTGCTCAGCCACCTGGCGACCGTCAAGAAGCGGCAGCTCGCGGACGACACCCTGCCCGTCTCCCGCGAGGAGGAGGAATCCTCGGTGGTCGCCGCGGGCTGACTCAGGCGTCCGGGACCCGGATGATCTTCTGCTGGACCGCCGTCGTGATGGCGGCGGTCCTGTTGTCCACGCCGAGTTTGGCGTAGATGTGCACCAGGTGCGTCTTGACGGTCGCCTCCGAAATGAAGAGCGCCCTGGCCAGCGCCCGGTTGGACAGCCCGGTGGCCAGCAGTTCGAGGATCTCGACCTCCCGGGCCGAGAGCTGCGGGACCGGATTCCTCAAGCGGCCCACCAGCCGGGCGGCGACCTCCGGGGCGAGGGCCGTCTCCCCCGCGGCGGCGGCGCGCACAGCGGACCGGATCCGCTCGGACTCGGCGTCCTTGAGCATGTAGCCACTGGCCCCGGCCTCGAGGGCGCTGAGGATGTCCGAGTCGCTGTCGTATGTGGTCAGGACCAGCACCGGAACCGGGCGGACCCCTCCCTCTCCCTGGCGGATTTTCCGGGTGGCCGTGGCCCCGTCCATGCCATCGCCCATCTGGAGATCCATGAGGACCAGGTCGATGTCCTCCCCGAGAATCTGGCGGCGCCGGAGCTCCGCCAACGCCGCGGCGCCGTCCGACGCTTCGGCCACCACGCGGATGCCCTGGGTGTCATCGGATGCAGGACCCTCGGACGGCACTGCGGGGTCCTCCAGCATCGCCTTCAGACCGGCTCTCACCACCGGGTGGTCATCCACCAGCAGAACCCTGATCATGGCCGTTCCTCCGTGTCAGTCGGGGCGTGGTCAACCTGCTCATCCAGGCCACTGGGGGAACCGCCGGGCGCGGCCCCCTCGGGGACCCTGATCGCCACCACGGTCCCCTCGCCGGGGGTCGACTCCAGCACCAGGCTCCCGCCCAGCGCCTCGACGCGGGACCTCAGCAGACCGAGCCCCACTCCCTCCCCCACCGCAGGGGCCTCGGGGCGGAAGCCGACGCCGTCGTCGAACACATCCAGCGTCAGTTCCTGCTCCAGGAAGCCGAGCGTGAGCACCGCGTGATCCGCCCGGGCATGGCGGAGGACGTTCGCGAGCGACGCCTGCGAGGCGCGGAGCAACGCCTGTGACAGCTCCACGGGGACGTCCCGCGGCTCTCCGCTGAGCCGGAACGTCACGGACAAACCGCTCCCGGCGGCACGGGCCTGCCGTTCGGTGTCGGCGCAGAGCGAGGCGAGCAGCTCGGGCAGCGCGGCGCCCGCGGAGGCGCCGGGCGAGCGCACGAACTCGCGCGCCTGCTCCAAGGCCGACGACGCCGTCTCCTCCACCACGGCCAGTCGTTCCCGGGCCGTGCCGAGATCCTCGGCTTCCAGGGATCGTCCGGCCGCACGGCTCATGAGCACGATCGAGGAGAGGCCCTGCGCCAGGGTGTCGTGGATTTCGCGGGCCAGGCGCGCCCGTTCGGACAGCACTCCGGCCTCACGCTGACTCGCGGCCAGCTCCGAGCGGGCCGCACGCAGGGCTGCCGCGACGCGCCGCTGCTCCTCCGCCTCCCGGTACAGGGCCTGATAACTGAGCGCCGTCACCACGGCGAACGCGGCGCCGAAGCCCGGACCGATCACGAGCGCGCCGTTCGGCGAGCCCGGCGCGGCGTGCAGGAACAGCGCCACCACCAGCGCCGCCGTCGTGCACACGACCGCCAGCAGACCCACCCCGCGCGGCAGCACGTGCAGTTCCAGGAAGAAGAGCGGGAACGCGAGCCACGCGAAATCGGCCGAGAACACCAGCAGGACCAGCCACAGCACCACGACGACGGCGAGCCACCCCCGGGCGTACGGCGCGGGATCGAGGCGGCTGGCGCCGAGGGCGTGGCGTTTTTCGGCGGCGGTGCCCCCCAGATAGACCGCCGCGAGCAACGCCGCCACCGGGTAGACCACCGCGGGACTCCAGGCAGGAGCCGGACCGCCCGACCCGAGCTCCAAAGACCCCAGCGTCAGGGAGTAGCGGACCACGCCCAGCAGCAGGAGCGCGGCGAATCCGAGATGCAGGCTCACCCGCAGAATCCGCAGGATGACCTGGGTCCCCTGGGCCGGGTTCCGGGCAGCGTCCAGGGCACTCTCACCCACGCCGCCACCGGCGACGGAGTGGCCGTGAGGTCCGGGCCCGATTCCCATGCCACCACCCTAACGGCGGGCGCCGACAGGAATCCCTCCGGACGCCGCCCCGCCCCATCAACCATTCGGTTGATTCGGCGCTCAACCACAGCGAGCGCCCGGTTCAACCACCCCGCCGATGTGCGCGCGCACGCTCCGCGGGAGGCTGGAGATACGCCAGAAACCCCGGCATTCCAGGAGACCCCACCATGTTCCTCGCGCTCCGCGACCTCCGCTTCAGCAAGGGCCGTTTCGCCCTCATGGGCGGAGTGGTCGCACTCATCACCGTCCTGCTCGTCATGCTCTCCGGCCTCACCGCCGGCCTGGCGCACCAGTCCACGTCCGCGATCGGAGCCCTGCCCGCCGGCCGCGTGGTCTTCGGGGCGCCACAGGGCACCGCGGCGAAGGCGAGCTACGCGGATTCCGAGGTCACCCCGGAGCAGGCCGCGGCCTGGTCGCGTGACGCCGGTGTCACGGCCGTCCCACTCGGCATCTCGCAGGGCAAGCTGCGCACCGGCACGGCGGCGTCCACCCCCGACGGCGGTCGCACCACCAACGCGGCGTTCTTCGGATCAGACGGTGTGGACGGCACGGCACTGGCGCCCGTGACGCCCGGCAAGGGCGAGATCGTGCTCAGCGAGTCCCTCGCCTCGGCGCTGAACCTGTCGCGACGGCGGCGTCCTGAACAGCAACGGCACAGACCTCACGGTGAAGGCCGTCGTCCCGGACCAGTGGTACTCGCACCTCGCCGTGGCCTGGGTGGGCCTGGGCGACTGGCAGCAGATGAACCGGGGCCGCGAGGCGACCGTCCTGGTGGCGCCCGGCGCGGACGCCGGCGCCGCGGACCGTGCGGACAGCCGGAACGGCACCGTCAGCGCGGAGCGCACCGCGAGCTTCCAGGCGCTCGAGTCCTTCAAGAGCGAGAACGGCTCGCTGCTCCTCATCCAGGGGTTCCTCTACGGCATCTCGGCCCTGGTGGTCGGCGCGTTCCTGAGCATCTGGACTGTGCAGCGCACCCGGGACATCGCCGTCCTCAAGGCCCTGGGCGCGACGCAGGGCTACGTCTTCAAGGACGCCCTGGCGCAGGCCCTGATCGTGCTGCTGAGCGGCACCGTCCTGGGCGCCGTGATCGGCGGGCTGGGCGGCTGGTTCGCCGGACAGGCCGCGCCGTTCGTCCTGGGGCCGCTGACCATCGCCGGTCCCGTGGTGGGCATCGTGCTGCTGGGCCTCGCAGGTTCCGCGCTGGCGGTCCGCAAGGTCACCCGCGTGGACCCGCTGCTCGCGCTCGGCGGCAGCTGAGCCGGCCCCCACCCCCGTCGTCATCACCAGGAGAATCTCATGAACACGCCCGCACTGCAGCTCGAATCCGTCACCGTCGACTACCCGGACGGCGCCGGGACCATCACCGCCCTGGACCGGGCGTCGCTCACCGTGCACCAGGGGGAATTCCTCGCCCTGACCGGCCCGTCCGGCTCCGGGAAGTCCACCCTCCTGGCCGTCGCCGCCACGCTTGTGAAGCCGACGGCCGGTCGGATCCTGGTGGACGGCCGCGAAGTCCAGGCGCTGGGCCGGAAGGAGCAAGCGGCTCTGCGGCGCGAGAAGGTGGGCATCATCTTCCAGCAGCCGAATCTGCTGCCGTCGCTGACCGCCGTCGAACAGCTGCTCGTGACGCAGCATGTCCGCGGCTTCGGCGGAAAGACGGCCCGCGCGTCGGCGGAGGCCCGGGCACGTCGGCTGCTCGCCGCCGTCGGGCTGGAAGGGCAGGAGGACAAACGTCCGCATCAGCTGTCCGGCGGGCAGCGGCAGCGGGTGAACATCGCCCGGGCGCTCATGGGCGAGCCGAGCGTGCTTCTGGTGGACGAGCCGACGGCGGCGCTGGACGAGGAGCGCAGCCGCGCCGTGGTCGAGCTGCTGGCCCGGATCACGCACGAGTTCGGCACCGCGACGGTCATGGTCACGCACGATCTGGAGTTCGTCGAGCTCTGCGACCGCGAGGCCCACATGCGCGACGGGAAGCTCAGCGAAGCCGCGTTCGCCTGACGCTGAGCCGCTGACCTTCCGTCGAGTTCGGGCAGAAAAGGCACGGGCGAGGCCTACAGTCGAGGCGTGAGCGATTCACTCGAAGACTTCGTCCTGTCGGCCGTCCTGGACGACCCGGTGTGCCGCGGGCTCCTGGAGCGACTGCCCGGACTGGGCCTGGACGACTGGTACCTCACCGCGGGAGCCGTCTTCCAGAATGTCTGGAATGCCCGCACCGGACGGAATCCGGGGCACGGCATCAAGGACTATGACGTCTTCTACTTCGACGACACGGACCTGTCCTGGGAGGCCGAAGACCGGGTCATCCGCACTGCGGACCGACTCCTCGCCGGCCTCGGGGAGACGGTCGAGACCCGCAATCAGGCCCGTGTCCACCTCTGGTACGAACAGAAGTTCGGCAAGAGCATCCTCCCGTTCCGCTCCGCGGGGGACGGGATCAGGGGCTTCGCATCGGTCACCTGCAGCGTGGGCGTCACGGTGCGGAACGGCCGTTACGAGGTCTTCGCCCCGTACGGCCTCGCCGACACGGTGGGCCTGCGGATGGTCCCGAATCCCCTCATGGCGCCCCGGTCCGTGTACGAACGGAAAGTGCGCGAATACTCCGAACGCTGGCCGGAACTGAGCCACGAGCCCTGGCCCGGAACGCGGGGTCACTCGATGTCGGATTCCGGTCCCGGATCCGACGTCATGTGACTCCGCATTGCTGATTCAGCCCGCGACGACCTCCGCCGTGGCCTCGGCGATCGCCTGCTCCTCGTTGGTGGGGATCACGAGCACCGGGATCCGCGACGCCGCAGTGGAGATGACCCGCGGCTCCTTGGAGCGCACGGCGTTGAGTTCCGGGTCGAGCTCGATCCCCAGCGCCCCGAGCTGCTCGCAGACCAGCGCGCGGAACGGCGAGGAGTTCTCCCCGATCCCGGCCGTGAACACGATCGCCTGCGCCCCGCCGACGGCCACGTGGTACGCGCCCACGTACTTCGCCAGGCGGTAGGCGGCCACCTCGAGCGCCCGCCGAGCGCGCAGGGGATCGACGCCGGAGGAGGTGGCGTCGTCGTCGCCCACGGCTTCGGCGGCGTCCACGAGCGTCCGCATGTCATTGGAGCCGCCCAGGCCCAGAAGCCCCGATTCGCGGTTGAGCAGATCGTCCAGCGCGTCCGCGTCCAGGCCCTGGCGTCCGAGGAACACGAGGATGGACGGGTCGATGTCGCCGGAACGGGTGCCCATCACGAGGCCTTCCAGCGGGGTGAAGCCCATGGACGTGTCCACCGAGGCCCCGCCCTTGACCGCCGTGGCGGAGGCGCCGTTGCCGAGGTGCAGGATGACGCCGTTGAACTCGTCCGGCGCCTCACCCAGCAGCGCGGCCGCGCGGGCCGCGACGTACTGGTGACTGGTGCCGTGGAAGCCGTAGCGGCGGATGCCATGGCGTGTGTAGAGCCAGTCCGGGACGGCGTAGCGCCAGGCCTTCTCCGGCAGGGTGCGGTGGTAGGCGGTGTCGAACACGGCCACCTGCGGCAGTTGCGGCCATTTCTCCGTGATGGCGCGGATGCCGAGCACGGCGGCGGGGTTGTGCAACGGGGCCAGTGGATTGAGCCGCTCGATGGACCGCGTGACCTCGTTGTTGATCAGGACCGGCTCGGCGAACCGCTCGCCGCCGTGCACCACGCGGTGCCCGACGGCGTCCACCTGCCGGTCTCCCAGGACCTCGTGCAGGCGTGCCGCCACGATCTCGAGGGCCGCGCCGTGGTCCGGGACCGCGGCCGGCGTGTCGCCGTCGGGCTGGCCGATCCGCTCCACGAGGCCCTCCAGCAGCACCTCCCCCGCGTCGACGTCGCGCACCTGGTACTTCAGGGAGGAGGAGCCGGAGTTGATGACGAGGATGAGCATTCAGTTCTCCTGGGATGCGGCGGGCGACGGCGCGGCGACGCTCTGGGCCTGGACGGCGGTGATGGCGACGGTGTTGACGATGTCCTCCACCGTGCAGCCGCGCGAGAGGTCGTTGACGGGCTTGTTCAGGCCCTGCAGCACCGGCCCGACGGCGACCGCGCCGGAGGACTGCTGCACGGCCTTGTACGTGTTGTTGCCGGTGTTGAGGTCCGGGAAGATGAACACCGTCGCCTGACCGGCCACATCCGATCCCGGCAGCTTGGCCGCGGCGATCGCGGCGTCCACGGCGGCGTCGTACTGGATGGGACCCTCGACGGCGAGGTCAGGCTTGCGCTCCCGCACCAGTTCCGTCGCGGCCCGCACCTTGTCCACGGTCGCGCCGGTGCCGGAGCCGCCGGTGGAGTAGCTGAGCATCGCCACGCGCGGGTCCACCCCGAACTGCCGGGCCGTCTCGGCCGAGGCCAGCGCGATGTCCGCGAGCTGTTCGGCCGTGGGCTCCGGGTTCACGGCGCAGTCGCCGTAGGCGAGGACGCGGTCCTGCATGAGCATGAGGAACACCGAGGACACGATCGCCACGCCCGGCCGGGTCTTCACGAACTCGAGCGCCGGCCGGATGGTGTGCGCGGTGGTGTGCGCGGCGCCGGAGACCATGCCGTCCACGATGCCCAGCTGCACCATCATGGTGCCGAAGTAGCTGACGTCCAGCATGGTCTCGAGGGCCTTGGCGAGGTCCACGCCCTTGTGAGCGCGGAGCCGGGCGTACTCCTCGGCGAACCGCTGACGCAGCTCACTCGTGGCCGGGTCCACCAGCGTGATGCCGTCCAGGGAGACGCCGTGCGCCGCGGCCAGCTCACGGACCGCGGCCTCGTTGCCGAGGATGGTCAGCTCGCAGACATCGCGGCGGCGCAGGATCTCAGCGGCCCGCAGGATCCGCAGGTCCGTGCCCTCCGGCAGCACCACGTGGCGGCGGTCCGCCTGGGCGCGGCCGATCAGTTGGTGGAGGAAGCGCAGCGGGGTCATCGACGCCGGGCGGCTCAGGTTGAAACGCTCGAAGATCTCATCCTCGTCCACCTGGCGGGACCACTCGCCGAGGGCCGAGGCCACCTTGCGGCTGTTGCCCGTCGAGATCTCGCTGCGCACCCCGGAGACAGCCGTGGCCGTGTGATAGGTGTCCTCAGGGTGGGCGAAGAACGGGAACGGGGCGCCGGCCAGCAGCGGCAGGATGTGCGGGTCCGGCATGAGGCCGCCGCTGAGGACCACGCCGGACGGCACCGGGAAGTCGGGCGACTGCGTGGAGGCGAGCACGCCAGCCAGGATGTCGGCCCGGTCGCCGGGGGCGATCACCAGATCGCCGGGCTCCAGGGCGCCGATGAAGTTGCCGAGGCTCATGGCGGCCACCTTGACCCCGGCGACTTCGCGTTCCATGTCCGCGGTGCCCGCGAGCAACTGGAGGCCCAGGGCCGCGGAGATCTCGCCGGTGGTGGGACGGGCCATCTCGGGCCGTTCCTCCAGGACGTAGACGGGCCGCTTCAGGTCACCGGGACGGATCGCGGCCCGCACCTCGTCCACCTGGTCCGGGTCCGCGCGGTTGACCATCACCATCAGGAGGTCGGCGTGCACGGCGGAGAGCTCTGCGCGGACCACGTCCACCGCATCCGCGATCTCCTCCGGGTTGAGGTCCTTGCCGCTCACCACGGCCACGACGGGACAGCCGAGATCCTTGGCCAGCTGGGCGTTGAGGTCGAATTCGACGGCGGAGTCGGCGCCGGAGAGGTCTGAACCCTCCACGATCACCACATCGCACAGGGCGGAGACTTCGCTGAACACCTGCACGCACCGGGTGCTGATCTCCTCGCGGCGACCCTCGGCCACCAGGCGTCGGGCCTCCTTGAGCGTGAGACCGGCCCGGCAGACGGCGGGATCCAGGTGGTAGCGCGTGCGGATCAGCTCGACCATGGGGTCGTGGTCCGGGGTGTCGCCGGGGACCACGGGCCGGAAGTACCCGATCCGTCCCGCCCGGCGGTAGAGGGCCTCGGCCAGGCCGAGAGCCACCACGGATTTGCCCGATCCCGTGGAGGTGGCGGTGACGTAGATTCCTGTGAACATGGCGCTCCTGAGGGTTGTTCCACCCCCATCTTTTCACCGCGGTTCCCGGCCGCCCATAGCGTGGGTCACTATGTCGCGAGGTTCACACCCCGCGCCCGCCACCGTAGGCTGGAATCCGGCCGGCAACCCGGCCCCACTTCAGATCCGATGCACCTTTTGGAGGCTCCACCATGTTGTTCAGCAAGAAGGGCGACGACGCCGCTCTCGCCAAACTCCGGGAAGCCCCCGCGCCGTACGCGGAACTCGGCGAGCGGCTGCACGCCATCATCCGCGAGAACGCCCCCTCCCTGGAACCGGTGGTCCGCTGGGGTCTGCCGTTCTACGTCCGGAACGGCGAGGACATCTGCTACATCAAGACCGGCAAGAACTACCTCGCCTTCGGCTTCGGCGAATCCGTGAACCCGGCCTTCCAGGAGGGCGCCTCAATGCACCCGATCGTCTGGAACATCACGTCCCTCGACGCGGAAACGGAAGCCACCCTCGCGGCCCTGATCCGCACGGCGGCCGGCTGACCCGCAACCCCTTAACGCGCGACGACGACGAGGGGAACCCGCCGCCGTCGCGCGTCAAGGCGTCGGGGCACTGAGGGACGTGCGGGAGTCGGCGTCAAGGGGCCCCGCGGCCACGACCACGGCGGATGCCGGGCACGAGGGCCGCGGGGATAGCCGACAGAGCATGTCCCTCAGTGCCCCGACCTTCCGCTCAGGCCTCGGCGCCGGCGGGTTCCAGCTCGTCGTCGTCGATCTCCTCGATCTCGACCGCGGCCACGACCTCGAGCGACTCCGGCCGGAGCATGAGGGCCTCGTCCTCCAGCTCCACCATGATGTACTCCTCGCCGTCGGCCAGGAAGTGCCAGGCCACCACGGTCTCGGCCTCGTAGACGAAGTTGGGGTCGCCGAGGGTGATCTTCTCCAGCTCCACCTCGGCGACGTCGCAGAGTTCGCGGATGATGATCTCGAAATCGGGCATGTCCTCCAGGGAGGCGGCCTCGGCCTGAGCACGGCGCTCCTCGAGGTCCTCGACGGTGGCCAGGCGCTCGTCGATCACGGCGTCCAGGCCGTCCTCGTCCACCACCAGCAGGCCTTCGAGGCCCCGCAGCCAAGCGCCGTTGAGCTCCATCAGGTCCTCGGTCTCCAGGAGCGCCTCGAATTCGTTGTCGAGCTCCTCCTGGGCCAGGACGGCGTCGCTGACTTCGCTGTCCTCATCCTCGGCGTCGCCGTCCAGGTAGGCGTCGACCTCGTCCTCGCTGAGGGCTTCGAAGGCCGCGGCGGTGCGGTCGAAGAGGTCCAGGTGGGCCTTCGCGCCCATGGCTTCGAGGCCGCCGCGGACGTAGGCGTCGATCTCTTCGCGATCCGTGGCCGTGAAGACGTACTGGGCGAAGCCGCCGCCCAGGGCCTGGGTCAGGTAGAAGTCCACGTAGTAGCTGCGGAGGGCGTCCTCGGCGATCTCCTCCTGGCCCAGGAGCTCCTGGTACATGGCATTGACCACGGTGACGTTGCCGTCCACCACTTCATCGGGGCCGGCTTCAAGGCTTTCCTTGAAAAGGACAACGGGGAGCTGCTTGCTGGTCATGCTGATCCTCACTCGAGAAGTCCACGGGACACTTCGACCGTACGCGCCGTCCCTGGGAGTGACCGGTGGTCCCGGGTCACAGGCGGGTGAACCTTGGGTGAACTGAGCCGGGCGCTCAGCCCTCCTTCACGTCGATCCCGGCCTGGAGCGCCATCTGCACGGCGAGCTCCCGCACCTGGGTCTCCGTCAGGGTGGCGCCGCGGAGCCCGGTCACCGAGGTGAAGACGCGGGCGTCCAGGCCGCGGAGGTCGACGTCGGTGGCGTCCAGGTCGCGGCTGTCCACGTCCTCGGCGCCGCTGTCCCGGAACGCGACGCGCTTGAGCTTCGCCAGCGGCACGTCGAGGGTGCGGAGCCGGCAGCCCGCCACGACGACGTCGTTGCCCTCGGCGCCGTTCAGGCCCAGGTAGTCGATCCTGACGTCCCGCAGTTCCAGGCTGTCCACCTCCGCGCCCGAGAGGTCCAGCGTGCCGATCCTGCCGCCGCTCATCCGCACGCGGCGCAGCCGCGCGTTCCGGAGCACGAGTTCGGTGACCTGCAGATCCTCGACGTCGAGGTCCGTCAGGGTGGCGCCGGTGAGGTCCAGACGGTCCAGCTGGGCGTCCCGGATCACGCATTCACTGAGGTGAGCGTGGGACGCGTCGACGTCCCCGGACAGTCCGAGCACGGCGCTCTCCGAGACCTCGTCGTAGCGCCGCAGCCCGTCCACCTCGCCGAGATGAGCGGGCAGGTCCGGGGCCGCGGCCCGGGGTGCGGCGGGGCGGTTCTTCCTCGTCTGTGCCATGCCGCTCAGCCTATCGGCCGGGTCCGACAGTGCCCGCGGATTCCGCCTCGCGCGGATCCGCCCACCGGGCACGGCCCGCGTGTGTCCCCGGGCCCGCGCCCGGGTCCCGGAGCCCAGGTCCCGGAGCCCGGGCGGCTGGCGGTCGTTCATCGGCTGTCGGCTGACGGGCCGTCCCCGCCCGAAGCGAGGAGCCCGCCATGCAGCTTTTCCAGGAGGAACACCAGCTGAGCCTGTTCGGCATCGCTCAGCGGCGCCACCAGCGACTCCTCGTGGTCGAGCAGTTGCCGGACGGCGGGGATGAGCACTTCGTGCCCTGCCTCCGTCAGCTCCACCGTGACCGCACGACGCCCCTCGGCGGACGGCTTCCGGAGAACAAACCCGTCCTTCTCGGCCCGTGCCACCCGCTGGGAGATGGCCCCCGCGCTGACCAAGGTCCGAGCGGCCAGCTCGCGAGTGGTCAACCGGTACGGGGATCCCGCGCGGCGCAGTGTCGAGAGCAGATCGAGAGTGGCGGCGTCGAGCCCCAGGCGCCGCAGCGTCCGTTGGCGGTCGTCCGAAAACACTTTCCCCGTCCGCCACAGCGTGGTGATGACGGGGATGGACCGAACGGGAATCCCGGGCACCTCGCGCTCCCACGCTCGCGCGATGTCCGCGGCGGGGATGCGTCCTTCCCAGCCTTCGGTATCCTGGCGGCCTCGTTCAGTCACGTGCTAGCCTCCCATATCGTTTAGGTCTAAACGTACAGGAGGACGGAATGGCTCGGCAGATCGTCATCACCGGGGGAACCAGCGGTATCGGCGCCGCGATCGCGCGCCGGTTCGTCGCCGACGGCGACGTCGTCACCCTCACCGGAAGGGACCCCGAGCGGGTCCGGAGCGTCGCCGCAGAACTCGGCGCGCGCGGAGAAGTCTGCGACATCACCTCAGCCGCATCCGTCGAGGCGTTCGCAGCGACCCTCGACGCTCCCCTCGACGTCGTGATCGCCATGGCGGGCGGCAATGCCGAACCGGACCGGGACGAAGGTCAGGAGCCTCTCAGCGCGGTCGCACTCGCGGACGCCGCCTGGACCGCGAACCTGCGCACCAACACGATTGGAACCGCCCTCACGGTGACAGCCCTCCTGCCGAAGCTCCGGGCGGGAGGAGCCATCATCATGGTCAGCAGCATCGGCGCCGAATACGCCTCCGGACCCTACGGCGCCTCCAAGGCCGCGGTCGCCGCCTGGACCGCCGGGCTGTCCGCTCAGGTCGGCCCCGACGGCATCACGGTGAACACCATCGCTCCGGGCTATATCGAGGACACCGCGTTCTTCGGCGACACCATGACGGAACAGCGCCGTCAGCGCCTGATCGACGCGACGCACACCAAGCGTCCCGGGCGGCCGGAGGACGTCGCCGGGCTGGCGTTCTTCCTGGCCGGACCCGACTCCCGTCACATCACCGGGCAGACCATCCATGTGAATGGAGGCGCCCACACCACCCGCTGACCCAGGATCCGCACACCGGGCACGGCCCGCCTGTGTCCACATAACCCCCTGTGCTCCATCTCGCAGACCGCTCCCGGGCTGCTCGCACTAGACTGTTGTGGATGGCCACCTCGCAGGCCCAGGAACGCTTGGGCACCCTCGCCGCGCGCTTTGACGAAGGCAGCGTGGAACGCGGCTACGAGTATGCCCGCCAGGAGCGCGTGTTCAACGTCGTCTTCGGCCGCACCACCGGGCTGCTCACCGGCCGCGTGGAAGGCACCCGCTCGTACCGCGCCGTCGCCAAGCTGCAGCCCAAGGACGACTCCTGGATCTGCCTCACCGCGCTGTGCGACTGCCCGGTCCGGCAGGACTGCAAGCATGTGGCCGCCCTCCTCTTCGCCGCCAAGGAACGCGGCCTCCTGGACTCGGACGACGCCGTCGCCCGCCGTCGCCGGGGCCCCGCGCCGCTGCCCGGGTCGGCGTCGTCCGCCAACGGCTCCGCGCCCACCTCACCGGCCGCGTCCTCCGCCTGGGAGAAAGCCCTCGCGCCCCTCCTGCCCGAGTCGGCCACGACCGCCGCCTCCACCACACCGCAGCTGGCCCTGCTCTTCGAAGTGACGGACCCCAAGCCGGCCGTGTCCCGCGGCGGCCGCGTCTACAGCCAGGCCGAGCCTTCCGGACTGCGGGTCCGCCCCATGTCCATGGGCGCGCGCGGCAAGTGGATCAAGAGCGAGGTGGCCTGGACCAACATCAACTACCTCAGCTATTACCGGAAGTTCAGCCGGGAACAGACGGACGCCCTCGCGGAATTCCTCGAGCTGTCCCGCATGCCGGGCCAGTACCAGGGCCCCGCGGGTCAGTGGCTGGAGCTCTCCCAGTACAACGGCAGGCACCTGGCCACGGCCCTCGCGGACCTGGCCGGCAAGGGGATCCTCCTCATCCAGGACACGGATCCGCGGTCGCCCGGCGTGCGGCTCGAGCGCGAACCCGCCGTCCTGGAGCTCTCGGTGGACCGCCGTACGGACGGCGGCCTGGATGTCGCGCCGCGGCTCGAAGCCCAGGGCCGTGATCTCGATCTGAAGAAACTCCACTTCACGGGTGAGCCCGCGGCGCTGGCGTTCCACGGCGGCGCCTCGGTGCCGGGCGGCCTCGTGGACGGGACGCTTGTGCTGACGCCTCTGGCTCCCGCCTCCCCCGAGATGGTGGCTTTCGCGCGCGCCGCGGAGCCTGTGCACATCCCCGCAGCGGACGAGGAACGCTTCCTCAGCGAGTTCTACCCGCGGCTGCGGCAGGGAGCCCCCGTGGTCGCGGCGTCGGAGAGCGTGCGCCTGCCGACCATCGGCAAACCCGTGCTGTCCCTCCTGGCCGACTACCGCAAGGACCACCGCCTCGATCTGCACTGGGAGTGGCACTACACGAGCAACGGCAAACAGGTCTCGCAGCCGCTCGCCTTCGACCGCGCTGATGCCGGCTACCGGGACGAGGCTCAGGAGAAGAAGATCCTGAACGCGCTCGGCAAGCCGTGGGAGGTGGTGGCCGCCCTGGCCACCGAACCCACGATCGGATCGGACGGGCTCTGGACCCTCCCGTCGCTGGCCCCCACCGCGACCCTTCACGGCATGGACACGGTCGCCTTCACCGAAGAGGTGCTGCCGCAGCTGCGCACCGTCCCGGATGTCGAGGTGGACGTGAACGGCGTGGTCCCCGACTTCCAGGAGGCCGTCGAAGCCCCGGTCGTGCACGTCTCCACGCTGGACAAGGACGACCGTGACTGGTTCGGCCTCGAGATCGTGGTCACCCTCGAGGGCGAGCAGGTGGCGTTCGGCCAGATCTTCTCCGCCCTGGCCTCGGGTCAGACGCGCATGGTCCTGCCGAGCGGCAAGCACTTCCCCCTCGACAGTCCCGAGCTCCAGCAGTTGCGCGAACTGATCGACGAGGCCCGCGCCCTCTCCGACCGCCCCGGCGAGGAGCTCCAGATCAGCCGCTTCCAGGTGGGACTCTGGGAGCAGTTCGCGGCGATCGGCGTGGTGGAGGAGCAGGCGAAGGAGTGGCGCCGCAGCGTCACCGGGCTGCTCAACGTGGACGACTCCACGCGGGATCTCGCGGCACCTGCCGGTCTGCACGCCGAACTGCGCCCGTACCAGCTGGAGGGTTTCCGCTGGCTCCGTTTCCTGTACGACCACCGGCTGGGCGGGGTCCTGGCCGATGACATGGGCCTCGGCAAGACCCTCCAGACCCTGGCGCTGCTGTGCTCGCTGCGCGAGGATCCCACGGGCACCACGGACGACGACGGCGCCCCGGCCGGCCCGTCCGCGACGGTCACCACGGCTGAGCCCGCCGCAGCCGTGGCCGGCGAGAGCGCGGAGGGCGGCCCGGCGTCGTCGGCGGCCGGAGAAACCGCGGCACCCGGAGATCCCGCAGCGACCCGCGCGCCGTTCCTGGTGGTGGCGCCGAGCAGCGTCGTGTCCAACTGGGCGATGGAGGCGGCCCGCTTCGCGCCCGGACTGAAGACCGTGGCCGTGGCCGAGACGTTCAAGCGCAGCGGCCTGAACCCGGCGGAGGAGTTCGCCGGGGCGGACCTGGTGGTGACGTCCTACGCTCTGTTCCGCCTGGAACTCGAGAAGTACCAGAAGCTCTCCTGGGGTGCGCTGGTCCTGGACGAGGCGCAGTTCGTGAAGAACCACCAGTCCAAGGCGTACCAGGCGGCGCGGAAGCTCGATGCCCCCTTCAAACTCGCGATCACCGGCACGCCCCTGGAGAACAACCTCATGGAGCTCTGGGCGCTGCTGTCGATCGTGGCTCCCGGCCTGTTCCCGAGCCCCGGGAAGTTCGCGGAGTATTACCGCAGGCCCATCGAGGTCCACGGCCACCCGAAGCTGCTGGCCAAGCTGCGGCAGCGGATCCGTCCGCTCATGTTGCGCCGCACCAAGGAGCAGGTGGTCAAGGAGCTGCCGCCGAAGCTGGAGCAGGTCCTCACGGTGGAGCTGAATCAGCGCCATGCGAAGGCCTACCAGACGCATCTGCAGCGCGAGCGGCAGAAGATCCTGGGGCTCCTGGAGGACGCGAACAAGCACCGCTTCACCATTTTCCAGTCGCTGACGCTGCTCCGGCAGATGGCTCTCGACCCGTCCCTCGTGGACCCCGAGCTGAGCGGTGTGCGGTCGAGCAAACTGGACGTCCTGTTCGAGCAGCTGGAAGATGTGCTGGCCGAAGGGCACCGCGCCCTCATCTTCAGCCAGTTCACCGGATTCCTCGGGAAGGTCCGGGAACGGCTCGATGCGGCGGGCGTGCAGTACGCGTACCTGGACGGGTCCACGCGGCAGCGCGCCGATGTGATCGCGTCTTTCAAGGAGGGCGACGCGCCGCTGTTCCTCATCAGCCTGAAGGCCGGCGGCTTCGGCATCAACCTCACCGAAGCCGATTACGTGTTCCTCCTCGATCCCTGGTGGAACCCGGCCAGCGAGGCTCAGGCCGTGGACCGGGCGCACCGGATCGGCCAGGACAAGCAGGTCATGGTGTACCGGCTGGTCGCGAAGGACACCATCGAGGAGAAGGTCATGGCGCTCAAGGCCAAGAAGTCCAAGCTCTTCGATTCGGTGGCCGGGGACGAGGCTCTCGCATCCACCCACCTCACCGCGGACGACCTCGCCGGGCTGTTCCGGGAGTAGGCCTCTCCCCCTCCCCCCGTTGCGGGGTCACATGATGTCCCCTCCGACGGTCACATCGGACACTATGTGACCCCGCAACGGCAGGACGAGGCGCCCCCTACCGGCGGCCTGACGGCCGGGCGTAGCCTGAAAGGGCAGTGTCCACGTCTGCCGAGGAGGAACCATGACGGACTTCCGCAGTTACACCGCCGAGGAACGGGCCAGCTTCGTCGCCCCCGCCTGCGAGATGTGCGGTCAGCACCGCCACGTGCGCTGGGTGCCGGTCGAGGATGCCGGGGACCCGCCGCGCTGGACGGCGCGCGACGCCGGGTGCAGCAACGAGGCGTGCACCGGTTTCCGGGTCTGACGCCTCGCCGGCCCCACCCTTCCGCACCGGCTGGCCCACGAAAAAGCGCCCTGGCTCACCTTCCGCGGGGACATCGACCCGCGGAAGGTGAATCAGGGCGCCGAGCTCGGCGAGGCAGGCTGGGCGAGGCGGACTCAGCCCCGCAGAGCCACGAGCCCTGCGACGGCGTCCGCCACCGGCGTCGAGCCGTCGGTGAGCTCCACGATCTCCCGGCTCACGGCCGGCTCGTGGAGCACCTCAGCCAGGAATGCCGCGACATTGCCGCGGCGGACGTTCCCGTACTCGATGGCGGGCCCGGCGGTGACCAGACCGTCGCCGGGCTCGTCCTTGAGCGTTCCGGGCCGGACGATGACCCAGTCGAGGTCCGTCCCGGCCAGGTGGACGTCCGCGGTCTTCTTGACCCGCATGTAGTGCTCGAAGCCGGCGTTCGGGGAGTCCCCGCCGCGCCCGGCGTCGGGGAACACGGACACCAGCACGAACCGCTTCACCCCGGCCAGGGCCGCGGCGTCGGCGGCCTTCACCAGGCCCTCGCCGTCGATCGCGGTGGTCATCTCCTGCCCCGTGCCGTGCGCCCCGGCGGAGAACACGACGGCGTCGTGCCCGGCCAGGTGGCCGGCCAGCGTCTCCGTGGAGTCATTGATCAGGTCACCGAGCACGGACTCCGCCCCGGTGCGCGTGATGGTGTCCGTCTGTTCGGGGCTGCGGTGCATCCCGGTGACCTGGTCCCCGCGCTCCACGAGGAGCCCGGAGAGGATGCTGCCGATGCCTCCGGCCGCACCGATCTGGAAAACCTTCATGGTATCTCCTTCCGGAGTGGTCAGGCGATGGTGGACACGTCGATGACGAAGCGGTACCGGACGTCGGACGCCAGCACGCGCTCATACGCCTCGTTGACCTGGTCCGCGTCGATCACCTCGATCTGCGCGCCGATGCCGTGCTCGGCGCAGAAGTCGAGCATCTCCTGGGTCTCCGGGATGCCGCCGATGTTCGAGCCGGCCAGCGCCTTGGCCCCGCCGATCAGACTGAAGATGTTCAGTTCCAGCGGCTCGCCCGGGGCGCCCACGCAGACCATGGCGCCGTGCGGCTTCACGAGGCGCAGGTAGTCGTCCAGGGGGATCTTGGCGCTGACCGTGTTGATGATGAGGTCGAAGCTGCCCTTGAGGTCCTGGAAGGTGGTCTCGTCGCTCGTGGCGTAGTAGTGGTCCGCGCCGAGCTTGAGCCCGTCCTCCTGCTTCTTGAGGGACTGGGACAGCACGGTCACCTCGGCGCCCAGTGCGTGGGCCAGCTGGACGGCCATGTGGCCCAGGCCGCCGAGGCCGATCACGGCGACCTTCTTGCCCGGGCCGGCGCCCCAGCGGCGCAGCGGCGAGTACGTGGTGATGCCGGCGCAGAGGAGCGGGGCTGCGACGTCGAGCTCAAGAGAATCCGGGATCAGCAGCGTGAACGCGTCGTTCACCACCACCTGGCTGGAGTAGCCGCCCTGGGTGATGGAGCCGTCGCGGTCCTTGGAGGCGTAGGTGCCCACGCTCCCGTTGAGGCAGTCCTGCTCCTGACCGGCCAGGCACTGCTCACACTCGCGGCAGGAGTTGACCAGACAGCCCACGCCCACGCGGTCGCCGACCTTACGGGTGGTGACCTCGGAGCCGACGGCGGCCACGATCCCGGCGATCTCGTGGCCGGGGGTCAGGGGGTACGGGACCGGGCCCCAGTCACCGCGGACGGTGTGGATGTCCGAATGGCAGATGCCCGCGTACTTGATGTCGATCAGCACGTCATGCGGGCCGAGTTCGCGGCGTTCTACGGTGGTGCGGATGAGCGGTTCCGTGGCGGACGGCGCGGCGAGAGCGGCAACGGTGGTCATGAGGACTCCTTCACAAGGGGGATGTCAGGTCCAAAGGGTTGAACTGGCCGGGGCGCGAGGTCATTCCCCGATCTCAGGATTCACCCGCAATTCCCACTCTGGCACAGCGAGACCCCTAACGGGAGGGCCTTCGGGAACCGCTCAGGGAATCCCCGGCGGAAGCTCATCCGCGCCATCGAATCCGAGCGGCGGTTCCACCAGCAGGGAGAGCGGGAAGCCGGAGAGCAGCGCGATCATCTCGTAGTAGTCGGAGGCGAAGACGTACCCGGGAAGACCGAACTCCCCGGCCCTGAAGTCCAGATACGCCGAATGGGACGGGAAGTACTGCTCCGGGCGGCGGCCCTGCAGGAAGGTCTTGGCGATCGCGAGTTCCCGCGCGGCCTGGAGGAAGATGAGCTGCCGGGCGGTCTCCGTGGGGTCCTGGGCGGTCCACCAGCGCTGACGGCGCAACGTCTCCTCGACGGCGAGCTGAACGGCCTCGGCGAACCGCTCCGCTGCGGCACGAGGAGTGGGATGCGCGGCCACGGCCTCCAGCAGCGCTTCAACACACACCGCGCACCCCTTCGGCCCGGGGTCACGGTGGCGCGGACGCACCACGCAGTTGATGATCACCCGCATGGGCCCGCCTCCCTCACTCCCCCGTGAGGCGGAGGCGCGGGCGCGGCGTGGCCCGGGAACGGGGGAAGAGACATGACGACGGTCCTTTCAGCGTGTCAGGGGCACGGCCCCTGCGCTTCAGGGGCCGGTCAGGCGTGGACGGCTGAGCCGTTCCGGGAGCGTCGCGCCTGGGCGGCGCGGCGCGGGTCTTTGAGCACTGTCTGTGCCGCGGCGCCGAGCGCCCGGACCAGGACGGGCGCCGGCTTGCCGGGCAGCCGCACCACCGCCAGCGGGGTGGAGACCTCCGGCTCGATCAGCGGCAGCACATGGATGGACGGATCGTCACGGCGGGCCGCGACGGCGGTCTCCGGGACGACGGCGGCCCACAGCCCGGAGGTGACCAGGCTCAGGAGCGCCTCGTTGGAGTCCGCTTCCAGGCGGGGCTTGATCTGAAGGCCGGCGGCCCGCCACGCTTCATCGGCGAGCTGCCGGGCCCGCATATCGGACGCCAGCAGTCCGAGAGGCACCTCGGAGAGCATGCGTCCCGTGATCGAAGCCTGGTCTTCGGGGAACATGCCCGGAGCGGCCACGACCACATTGGTGACCTCGCCCAGGGGCACCGACACGAGGTCCGGGCCGTCCGCCGCGGACGGGTGGATGATGCCGGCGTCGAGTTCGAAGGCCCTCAGCCGCGCCACCACGTCCTCGCTGTTCAGCCCGGATTGGACGGTGGACCGCACGAGCGGATGCGCATCCGCCAGGGCCGACACCACCGCCGTCGCGAGGGCGATCCCCGCCGGGATGGTGCCGATCCGAGCGACGCCGGTGAGCTGGCCCCGTGCCGCCGCGATCTCCGCGGAGAGCGCCTCCTGGTCGGAGACCACCCGGCGTGCCCAGGTGAGCGCCATCTCGCCTTCCGGGGTGAGCCCTTCGAAAGCATGTCCGCGGCGGACCAGCGGCACCCCGAGTTCGACTTCCAGCTTGCGCACCGCCTCCGAGAGCGTCGACGGCGAGACGAAGCATGCCGCAGCTGCCCGGCCGAAGTGCTCCTCCCGCGCCAGGGCGACGAAGTACTGGAGTTGTGTCAGAAGCATGGCATCCCATCTGGTCGTGGTCAGGAGAAGTGAGAGGAACCGCGCTGGACCCGCTCCCTCGCGGTCCCTCTCACCTCAAGAACTGCGGAAGAAGACCTCCGCAGCGTCGTGGGACCTTCGCTGGTGCCCCACGTTCGTACCGCCTTGGTGGGCGGTGGCTTGTCATCGTTGTGCTTTCAGCCTAGGAGCGCTATTGTTCGGCGTCCATCGGGCGAAACCGACCGGTCATTCGGAGCTGCCGAACAACCGGACGGCGCGGACGAACGAACGGAAGAACGGCTGAGCGCGGGATCTCCCCGCGGGGTCCCCGCGCCCGATGGGCTGCGGAGGACCCGCCTGAGGACACACGAAAGGCGGGACACCTGCCTGGTGTCCCGCCCCTGGTGATGCAGTCCTGGTGGTTCAGGCCTGGGACGGCACGGGATTGCTCAGAATCCGCACCGGATGCGAACGGGCGCAGCCCGGAAGGCTACGGCCGCCAGATGACGACGGCCTGGCTCCGCGGCGTCGGGCGCTGGCCCCGCGCGAGCGGGACCACGTCGCCGGCCGACACCCCGGCCGCGAAGACGCGGGGTTCCTGCGCCGCCGGGCGGCGCTCCAGTTCCTCGGTCAGTTCCCGGACGCGGGACTGCAGAGCCGCGACCTGGTTCTCCAATTCGAGGATGCGCTTGATGCCCTCGAGGGAGACGCCCTCCTGGGAGAGGCGCTGGACCTCACGCAGCCGGTCGACGTCGTGCTGCGAGTAGCGGCGCGCCTTACCCGGCGCCCGGCTCGGCGACACGATGCCCAGCCGGTCATACTGACGCAGGGTCTGGGGATGCATCTCGGCCAGCTCGGCGGCAACCGAGATCACGAAAAGCGGTTGATTCAGGTCGATCGCCATGGCTCACCTCCTACAGCACGGCGTGGGCGGCGATGACCGCCCGGGGGTCCTCACCGGCGGTGGCGTCGGCGAAGGCCTCGACTGCCGCCTTGGCGGCGTCGTTCAGCTTCTGGGGCACGACGACGTCGACCGTCACCAGCAGATCGCCGGTGGCCTTCGCCGTCTTCACGCCGCGGCCCTTGACCCGCAGGGTGCGTCCGCTCGGAGTGCCGGCGGCCAGGTGGAGCTTGACCTTCTCGCCCTCCATGGTCGGCACCTCGATGTTCCCGCCGAGGGCGGCCTCGTTGAAGCTGATCGGCACGTGGATGCGGATGTTGTTCCCGTCCCGTTTGAAGAAGGGGTGCTCCTTCACGTGGACGGTGATGATCAGGTCGCCGTTGCCACCGGATCCGGGGTTGCCCTTGCCCCGCTGGCGGACCTTCTGGCCGTCCTTGATGCCGGCCGGGATCTTGACGTCGATGACGTTGCCGTCCGGCTCGCGCAGGCTGACCGTGGTGCCCTGGATGGAGCCCTTGAAGGAGATCGTAGTGCTGGCCGTGCGGTCCGTGCCCTTGGTGGGCTGCTGGGAAAAGCCTCCGAAGCCGCCTCCGCCGCCGAACAGGTCGGCGAATTCCGGCGGGATCCCGCCCGAGGCGCCGCCGCGGGTGCGTCCGCCCTGGTTGAAGATGCCGCCGAAGAGGTCCTCGAAACCGCCGGGCCCGGCGCCCTGTCCGCCACTGCCCGGGGCGAAGCGTGCGCCGCTCCCCATGGCACGGATGGCGTCGTACTGCTGACGGTCCTCCGGGTTGGAGAGCACCGAGTTGGCCTCGGTGATGTCCTTGAACTTCTTCTCCGCTTCGGCGTCCCCGGCGTTGGTGTCGGGGTGATACTTGCGGGCGAGCTTGCGGTACGCCTTCTTGATGTCGGCGTCGGACGCGTCCTTGGCGACACCAAGGATCTTGTAAAAGTCCTTCTCAACCCAGTCCTGGCTTGCCAAGGGCGTTTCCTTTCCTGTCTGAAAATCCAAAGGGGGCGGTGCGGGCGCCGTGGCGCCCGCACCGCTGATGGTGCCCGCTTACTGCGGGACCGCGACGATGACCTGCGCAGCCCGCAGGACGCGGGAGGAGGTCCGGTAGCCGGCCCGGAGGACCTGGCTGACCGTGTCCACCTCGACCTCGCCGGGCTGCTGGATGAGTGCCTCGTGGATGGTGGGGTCGAACTCGACACCCGTCTCCTCGATGCGCTCCAGTCCGTAGGTCTTGAGCGTGTTCTCCAGCTTGCCGGCGATCGAGGCGAACGGGCCGTCGGAGAGGTCCCCGTGGGCACGTGCCGCGTCGATGTCGTCCATGACCGGGAGGATGGCGTTCAGCACGCCGATGACGGCCATCTCGCCCGCCACCGCCCGGTCACGTTCCACCCGCTTGCGGTAGTTGACGTACTCGGCCTGGAGGCGCAGCAGATCGTTGCGCAGCTCCTCCGCCTCGGACGACGAGGGAGTGTTCCCCGCATCGGCGCCCGCGGCGTTGAGGATCTCCTCGGCCTGGCTGAGTGCGTCACCGTTAGCGTCGGTGGCGCCGCCACCGGCTGGAGCTTCGGAGCCCTGGGGGGTCCGTGCCTGGCCGGTCTCCGGGTCGACCTTGCGGTTGTCCCGGATGACCGGCTCCTGGCGCTCGTCCCCGGTCCCGGAGCCGTGTTCTGCTTCGTTACCGTGGTGCGGCATGGTTACTTCTTCTCGTCTTCGTCGATGATCTCGGCGTCCACGATGTCCTCTTCAGGAGCACCGGCGGAGGCGCCTGCGGCTTCCTCACCACCGGCGGGAGCCTGGGACTGGGCGTAGATGGCCTCGCCGAGCTTCGTCTGGGAAGCCTGGAGCTTCTCGAACGCAGCCTTCACAGCGTCGTCATCCGTGCCTTCGAGGGCGGCCTTGAGGGCGTCGACATCGGCCTTGACCTCGGTCTTGACCTCTTCCGGCAGCTTGTCGTCGTTGTCGGCGATGAGCTTGTCGGTGGCGTAGGCCAGCTGCTCGGCGGCGTTGCGGGTGTCCGCAGCCTCACGGCGCTTCTTGTCCTCGGCGGCGTGCGCCTCGGCGTCGGCGACCATGCGCTCGATGTCCTCCTTGGAGAGGGCGCTGCCACCGGAGATCGTCATGGACTGCTCCACACCGGTGCCCTTGTCCTTGGCGGACACGTGCACGATGCCGTTGGCGTCGATGTCGAAGGTGACCTCGATCTGCGGCACGCCACGCGGTGCGGGGGCGATGCCGGTCAGCTCGAAGGTGCCCAGCGGCTTGTTGTCCCGGGTGAACTCACGCTCGCCCTGGAAGACCTGGATCGACACGGACGGCTGGTTGTCATCCGCCGTGGTGAAGGTCTCGCTGCGCTTGGTGGGGATCGCGGTGTTGCGCTCGATCAGCTTGGTCATGACGCCGCCCTTGGTCTCGATGCCGAGGGACAGGGGGGTCACGTCGATCAGGAGCACGTCCTTGCGCTCGCCCTTCAGCACGCCGGCCTGCAGGGCTGCGCCCACGGCCACGACCTCGTCCGGGTTGACGCCCTTGTTGGGCTCCTTGCCACCGGCGAGCTCCTTGACCAGCTCGGTCACGGCGGGCATACGGGTGGAACCACCGACGAGCACGATGTGATCGATGTCGGAGACCTTGATGCCGGCTTCCTTGATGACGTCGTGGAACGGCTTCTTGGTGCGCTCCAGCAGGTCCTTGGTCAGGTCCTGGAACTTGGCACGGGTGAGGTGCTCGTCCAGGTGGACCGGGCCGTCTGCGGTGACCGAGAGGTACTGCAGGGAGATGTTGGTGCTGGTCGAGGAGGAGAGTTCCTTCTTGGCCTGCTCCGCAGCCTCGCGCAGACGCTGGAGGGCGATCTTGTCCTTGGAGAGGTCGATGCCCTTGGCCTTCAGCTGGCCCAGGAGGTACTGGACGATCCGGTCATCCCAGTCGTCGCCACCGAGACGGTTGTCACCGGCGGTCGCGCGGACCTGGATGGTGGAGAAGCCGTCCTCGTCCTTGCCGACTTCGAGCAGGGACACGTCGAAGGTGCCGCCACCGAGGTCGAAGACCAGGATGAGTTCGTCTTCCTTGCCCTTGTCCAGACCGTAGGCCAGAGCGGCCGCGGTGGGCTCGTTGACGATGCGCAGGACGTTGAGGCCCGCGATCTCACCGGCCTCCTTGGTGGCCTGGCGCTCGGCGTCGTTGAAGTATGCCGGAACGGTGATGACCGCGTCGGTGACCTTCTCGCCCAGGTACGCCTCGGCGTCGTTCTTCAGCTTCATGAGCGTACGGGCGGAGATCTCCTGCGCCGTGTACTTCTTGCCGTCGACGTCGACGCTCCAGTCGGTGCCCATGTGGCGCTTGACGGAGGCGATGGTGCGGTCGATGTTGTTGACGGCCTGGCGCTTGGCGATCTCGCCGACCAGGACCTCACCGTTCTTGGAGAACGCAACCACTGACGGCGTAGTGCGACCGCCTTCAGCGTTGGCGATGACGGTGGGCTCGCCACCTTCCAGAACGGAGACGACCGAGTTGGTGGTTCCGAGGTCAATGCCTACAGCACGTGACATGTGTTGCTTCCTTCCTTGGAAAAAGTAGGTGTTCGCTGCGTTCAAGGCTTTTCCTTGAGCGCTCTGCACTCAACTCTACTCTTAAGCATTCAGGTGTCAAGCAAAGTTGAGTCGCCTCCACTCAAGTTCGCTGTGAGCGAACAAAAGTCGAGATGCCCGGCGTCCTCAGGCGAGGCCGACGCTCTCTTCAGCGGTGTCATTGGAGGGGTCTGTGTCGCCCGGGACGTTGCTGATCAGCGCCACGGCATGGGCCGCGTTCAGCGCGGTGGATGGGCCCGCCGTGAGGGACACGGCCGCCGGCGGGGCGCCCACGATGAGGGGCGCGACCGTCGTGGCGGTGAGCGTGAACACCTCGGTGCTGGTGATCGTCTGCGGCACCGTGGAGGTGAGCTTCAGGCGGGGATCGACCACGACGCCGGCCACCGGGATGGTGTTCTCCCGCACCAGGGTGACATCCAGGGTGAGCGTCAAGAGGACGCCCGCCGGGATGTCCCCGCCGGAGGACGGGCCGGCCACCACTCCGCCGCCGAGTCGGGTGCGGAGGCCGCCATCGATGAAGTCGGCCTCCGCCCACGCCGCGGCGTCGATGCCCGCTCCGCTCGCGGCCGACTGCGGGGCGGCCACGGCCGCGGCGATCACGGGAATGCTCCAGGCCGCGCCCCGCACGACCGCGCGCCGCGGCGTTCCGCCGGAGGACGGGGATTCGGGCGAACGCCCCTGCTGATCCATCATGTGCTCATGCCCTTCCGAGGGGCCGGCCGGAGACCCGCCAGGACCCACCGGCACAGGGCCCCGCTCTGAAATTCAGGAGGCCGCCGAGTACGGCGGCCAAAAGGTCAAAACTAGCATGACGATCGTTTGGGGATGACAACCGTAAGGGGATGGGGCGGCCTGCTCTCCTGACGCGCCCGCCCCCTGATTCACGCCGCCCCGATTCCGGTGCCCCGATTTCTTTCGGGTGCGGATATTGCCACACCGGAAGGAAACTGGCGCACCGGGATCACCACTCCAGATCGGACTCGCCGAGGGAGCAGAACCGGGGACTCCGCCGGTCCGCCTCATCGACCAAGGCCAGGAGTTCCCGGGCCGCCACCGCCGGGTCCTTGTCCGCACCGACCCGGCCCATTCCCGTCGTCAGCCGGCCGGGATGCACAGCCAGGACCCTGATTCCGGGAGACAGCTCCTGCGCCAGCGAGACGGTCAGCATGTTCTGCGCCGCCTTCGAAATCCGGTAGGCGTAGCTGGTGCCGAAACCGTCGAAACCGCCCTGGCCTGGGCCGTCACCGAACCCAGCCGCGAGCTCACGTTGACGATCACGGGAGCCGGCGCCTTGCGCAGTGACGGCAGCAGCGCCGCGACGAGCCGCATCGGACCGGCGACGGCGACGTCTAGGCTCGCGAGCACGAGGTCCGGATCGGCGCGCTGGACACCGCCGCCGGGCGCGCCCTGCGCCGCGTTGTTGACGAGCAGATCGACCGGGCGATCCCCGACCGCCGCCATCAGATGCTCGGGCGTGTCAGCCCGCACGTCGTGCCGGAGGACCGTCAGACCGGCCCGCGGTTCGCGCCGCACTCCCGGCTGACGCTCCAGGCCGATCACCGACCAGCCGGCGCCGAGCAGTTCCTCCGCGATGGCCCGCCCGAGGCCCCGGCCCGTCCCGGACACCACGGCGAGCCGGGTCATCCGGCCCCGCCGTTGAAGGGCCCTGGAGTGACATCCTGCACCGTGATCATTCCGCCACGGAACCAGCCCGCGCCGAGCGGGTCAAGTCATGACCATCGTGCGCGACTCACGCCGCCCCGATTCCGGTGCCCTGATTTCTCCCGGGTGCGGATATTGCCGCACCGGAAGGACATCAGGGCACCGGAATCGGGAGCAGGGCGCGCTGACTCTACAGCCCGACGACGTCGGCCAGCGTCCGCATCTGATGCGCGAAGAGTTCCTCCCGGGCGGGGAAGGTGTCCGGCCCGTACTGCCCGAACACCTCGAAGCTGACCGCCCCGAACACTGACGTCCAGACCAGGACGCCCCGGGCGAGCAACTCGTCCGGCAGTTCCAGCCCGAGTTCGTCGCGCACCGCAGCGAGGTTGCCGGCCAGGTCGTCGGACACGACGCCGGCCTCCCCCGCGTCCCGCAGCGCACCGGCTCGGTATGCGGCATCGAGGATCCCGACCAGCCGGAGCACCACCCGGGTCCCGGGCTCCACGGTCCGCTCCCCCGGCGCCTGGTACCCCGGCACGGGGCTGCCGAACAGCAGCGCGTAGCAGGCGGGTTCTGCCACGGCCCAGCGGCGGACGGCCTGCGCGAGGGTCAGGAACCGCTCCCTGAAGTCGTCGTCCGGCACCTGGTTCACGGCCGCGTCGACGGCGTCGCCCAGTTCGTTGTAGGCGTCGATCAGCAGGAGCGTCAGCAGTTCGTCCCGGCTCTCCACATAGCGGTACACGGCCGAGGAGACGACGCCGAGGTCACGCGCCACCGCCCGCAGGGACAGGGCCGCCGCCCCCTGCTCGGCGAGGTGCTTCCGCCCGAGGCTCACGATGTCCGCGATGGTGCGGGCCCGGGCGCGCTCACGGGGTCCGGGGGTGCGATCGGCGGGAGGAGCTGAGGTGTCCGGCATGGACCCATGCTGTCCGATTCCGAGAGCAGCGTCAACTTTTGAGAGCAGTGCTCTTGACATCCCCCAAAAGGAGCCTCATTCTGGATTCAGAGAGCGGTGCTCTCGCTTCCGCTTCGAACTCAGGAGAACACCATGTCCCAGAACCCCAGCACCTACCTCGTCATCGGCGCCGGCCCCATCGGCTGGACCGTGGCCTCCCAGCTCGCCGAGCAGGGCGAACGGGTCCGCCTGCTCACCCGCTCAGGCTCCGGCCCGGATCACCCGCTGATCGACCGCGTGCGGGGCGACGCCGGGGACCCGGCATCGCTCGCCCGGGAGCTCGACGGCGTGCGGGCCGTCTTCCACTGCATGCACGGCAGCGCCTACACGGAGCAGGCCTGGCGCGCCGAGCTGCCGCAGGCCGAGCGCGCGGTGCTGGATGCCGCAGCCGCGGCGGGGGCCGTCGTCGTGTTCCCCGAAAGCCTGTACTCGTACAGCGAGCCCGACCGCGTCATGCGCGAGGACGGCCCACGCCGGGCCCGCGGCGGAAAGCGCGGGGTGCGCACCGAATTGCTCGCGGCCCGGGCGGCCCATCCCGCACACACCGTGAGCATCGTGGCGAGCGATTACTTCGGCCCGCAGGCGCTCAACGCCCACGCCGGCGAGCGCATGGTCCCGCTCGTCCTGGCGGGCAAGACGGTGCGCGTCGTGGGGTCGGCGGACCAGCCGCACTCCTTCACGTACGTGCCCGACTACGCGGCCGCCATGATCGCCGCCGCCCGCGACGTGTCCCTCTGGGACCGCGTGCTGCACGCCCCCACTGGGCCGGCCCTCACGCAGCGCGCGCTGGCGGAGGCCTTCGCGACGGCGGCCGGCGCTCCTCCCGCCAAGGTCGCCGTGCTGCCGCGCTCGCTAATGAAGGGGCTGGGCCTGGTGATGCCGTCGATCCGGGAGCTGAACGAGTTGGAGTACCAGTTCACGGCGCCGTTCGTGATGGACTCGACCGCGAGCGAGGCACTGCTCGGTTTCGGGCCGACCCCGCTGGACGAGGCGGTCCGGGCGACCGTGGCCTGGTGGCGGGAGCGCGCGACGGCGTGAGGCGGGGCCGCCGCCGATGGCCTCGGCCCGGCCCCGCCTCAGGTCAGCTCGGCTCAGCTCAGCTCAGCTCAGCGTGTCAGCGCCGTCGGCGCAGCACGAGCACGATGAAGATGGCCGCAGCCACTGCGACAAGAGCGCCAGGATTCGTTGCTCAACCCTTCAGAACGGAATGGGCGGGACAGTCGGGCCGTCCGCCTCCTGCGGCCATTCTCCTCCGTGTTCGCCGCGACCGCACGGCCCCAGCCCCTGACGCGTGCGTGACCGCACGGATCCGCGCCCTCTTGCCGCTGGGTGCGCCGCCTGCGGTACTTTGTGTCCATGATCGCCGACAGCACCGCACTCGATGTGGGAATCCTCTTCCTGCGCCTCGTCGTAGGGGTCACGATGGCCGCCCACGGTTTCCAGAAGTTCCTCGGCAAGGGCGGGATCGGGCAGGTCGCCGCCTGGTTCGACAGCATCGGCATGAAACCGGGCAGGTTCAACGCGCTCATGGCCGCTTCGACTGAGACGGCCGCCGGGATCGCGCTCGCCCTCGGACTCGTCACCCCGCTTGCCGCGGCCGCGTATGTCGCCCTGATGGCTGTCGCGTTCTGGACAGTCCACCGGCACGGCTTCTTCGCGACCAAGGGCGGATGGGAGTACAACCTGGTCCTCGGCGCGACGGCGGTGACCGTGGCGATGCTCGGTGCCGGAAGGCTCAGCGTGGACCACGTGTTCACCGGCACCGGGATCGCCGGCCTCCTCTGCGGCTGGGCGGGACTGCTCATCGCAGTCCTCCTCGGGGTCGTCGGCGCGGTAGGCCAGCTCGCGATCTTCTATCGACCTCCCGCGCCCACGGATCGATGATGGGCGATCGCCGACGTCGAGCCGGCCAAGCTGACGCGGAGAACTGACTCCCGCGTGAAACGAACTCAGTCGAGCGGCTCGCGTTCGGGTCGCCGGCCGTGTGCGTGAGTGGCCTCCACGAGTGCCGCGACGACGTCGGAGGCGAGTCCGCCGCTGAAGGCTTCGCGCTGCAGGCGCTCCCCTGAGCCGTGCTCGAGGATCCGCGCGATCCCGGCGCGGACGAGCGGGAGGTCGCCGGCGCCGTCGAGCGCCGCTTCAAGGTGATGCGCGAAGTCCTCGACGACGGCGGCCGCGGGGCGGGGGACGCCGGTGGCCGGATCGAGCAGTTCGCCCCGCAGTCCGAAGCGGCTCGCCTGCCAGTCAGCCAGCCGCAGCGTGTCCGTCCGGACGGCTGGAGCGGGAATGCCCGCCCGCCACTCCATGGCCGCGGTTTCGACCAGTGCCCGCACGGCGGCGGCGAGCACCACGGCGTCCTCGGCCAGGAGGCAGATGTCGGCGATCCGCACCTCCACGGTGGACTGGTGCCGGCAGAGCCGCGCGTCGAAATACACCATGCCCTCGTCCAGCAGCACCCCGGTGCGGATCAGCCGCGCGATGGTCGCGTCGTATCCGTCCGCGGTGCCGAAGATCTCGGCTGGCCCCGCCGAAGGCCAGCGGCTCCAGATCTGCGTGCGGTAGCTGGCGAACCCCGTGTCCTCGCCCTTCCAGAAGGGCGAGTTCGCGCTGAGGGCGAGGAGCACCGGGAGCCAGGGTCTGATGCGGTCCAGGACGGCCACACCCTCGTCCCGCGAATCCACGGAGACGTGGACATGGAATCCGCAGGTGATTTGTTCCCGCGCGACCATGCCGAAGCGCTCGGACATGGCGGAGTACCGCTGGTCGCCTTCCGTCGGCGTCGTATGCATCAGCGGAGGGGTGCCCGAGGCGGCGATCCGCGCTCCGACAGTCCGGGCCGCAGCATCGGCCAGTGAACGTCCGGCCACGATCTCGGCGCGAAGGTCATCCGCCGTCTCACAGGGCCGGGTATTGACCTCGATCTGCTCCTGCTTGAACTCCGTCGTGAAATCGGGTCCGGGTGGGGAATCAGTACCGGAGCGCGCCACAGCGTCGAGAACCGCTCCGGCGAGTGGCAGCGGCCACCCGCTGTCCGCCGAGACGATCAGCAGTTCCTCTTCGACTCCGAACGTGCGCATCCGCGCCTCCGCTCACCTGGCCCGAGAGGTCCGATCCGTCCGGGCGCCATGCCGTGTTCCCCCTTGAATCATCCCACCGCGACCAGTGCGGAGAGAAGGTGGGTTCAGGGGGCTCGGTCATCCCTCTCCGCCCACTTCACCGCCGGCACGCGGGTTGTCATGAGACCGCCATCCATCACGGAGTGGAGCGAGTCGCCGGGGTGATGTCGCGTCGGCCGGCGGGCCAGGAACGCCATGCCTGGTCAGTGGAAGCGGACTTCGGCTGCGGCTTTCCTCAGCTGTTCCCGCCTGCTTTCCGAGAGGTGAGGCGCCGGGTGCGCCGGGCGGTCGGCGTCGTCGACGACGTCGGAAAGTTCCTGGATCAGTGCGCCTAGCAGGAGCGCGAGCCCCTCGCTGAGTTCGTCCAGGGTGGTGTTGGTGATATCCAGTCGGCGTTCATTGAGAATGAGCCCGACGTCCGGGTAGCCGGCCTCCGTGAGCCGGTCGGAAGCGGCAAGGTGAAGGAGCCGTTCATGTTCGGACCGGCTGGGGCGCCGGTTCAGGATCGTTGGAACGGTGTACCTCTCCGCCTGCGGGAATTCTTCGATTCCAGCGACCAGACAGGAGAACACCACCCCTTCCACCCGAAGGAGTTCCGGATGGCTCGTCATGCTGCCGTGCGTGTTCATGGTGTTGATCCTTGGTCTGCTGGCGGACACCCGTTCAGCTCGTGAGCGCCGGCCGTCGCAGTGTCTGCGCGACAGGGCATTCGAAGACCGATCCGCGCCCGTAGCCGACCTCGTTGAGATATTTGATGACGGTCCCGTAGGAGGCCAGCAGTGTCGATGTGGTGTACGGGATGCTCTCCTCGGCGCAGGTACGCCGGACGATCGCCGCGGCGCGTCGGAGGGCGGGTCGAGGCATGGTGGGGAAGAGGTGGTGCTCGATCTGGTAGTTCAAGCCGCCCATGAGCAGATCCATGGCCCAGTTGCCGGTGATGTTCCGCGAGGACCGGACTTGCCTGGTCAGGAAGTCGACCCGGTCCCCCGCTGCGTACACCTTCATGCCCTTGTGGTTCGGGGCGAAGGTGGCTCCCATGTAGAAACCGAAGACACCCTGCTGGACCAGCACGAAGGTGATGGCCAGGGGCAGCGGAAGGAAGACGAACGCCAGCACAGGGACTGCGCAGGTCCTGGCCGTGAGAATCACCAGTTCAAGGGCGCGCCGGTCCACCCGCCCTCTGCTGAGCAGGTGCCGGTAGGAGTCCACCTGCAGGCTGATACCGAGGAACGGCAACAGCAGAAAGAGGAAGTAGCCCTGCCCCTTGGCGATGAAGTGCAGTGCCCTCGGCCTTGCCGCAGCCGCCTGATCGTAGAAGGCAACGAACCCGGGGCGGATATCGGGATCCTTGCCGATCATGTTCGGCGTCGAATGGTGCCTGGTGTGTTTCTGCTGCCACATGGCGTAACTGATGCCGGACAGCCCCGTGGCGACCAGACGCGCGAACCAGTCGTTGGCTTTCCAGGTGGAGAAGATCTGGCGGTGCGCCGCCTCATGGGCGAGAAAGCCGAATTGGGTCATCAGCACGCCCAGGCCCACCGCGATCAGGATCTGGAAACCGGAATCACCCAGCAGGCCGAAGCCGGCCCATGCGGCGCCGTAGGCCACGATCAGGATCGAAAAAAGTGTGAGGTAGAAGCCCCGGCGGCGAACCAGAAGCCCATCGGATTTCATCTGGGTTTGAAGAGCGACGAATCGCTCCACCAGGGGGTTGCTCCGCGCAGGGCGCGAGAGAAGGTCAGTGTTCATTCAGTGCCGCCAATGGCTGGGAGGTTCGGTGCGACCCTCGATATCGGGGCACCATTCCCTCGTTTCTCGACTCTACGGGATCCACCTGAGAGAGCTGTCGGAATGTCGACGGACCCGCCCGAATCGCCATTGACCCGGACGGGAGTGCAAGGGAAGCCTGGGGAGGATCCCACGCGGGCGACCAGAACCGGTGTCACCGGCCTCAGATGGTTATTCGTGATGTTCCGCTCTCCATCAGGAGTCACTCCTCCCCGGTCGAGGACTGCCGCCAGAAGGAGATCTGCATCACAGTCTACCAGAAAGGTTGCTTGTCTAGCTAGGAAACTTCGGTCGGAACCCGTCAGCGCACCGGCAGACGTCAATCCGCCATGCCACGCTTGGGCCGCGGGTCGAACTCGGCCAAGGCTCCGATGAGGGCCTCCAGATACTTCTCCACGGTGGCGAGTTCGGCCGCGCTGAACGTGCTGGCGGCGGACAGCAGGGCGCTGACCTGACGCTGCAGTCCCGATTCGAGCATGGCCTGAGCCGCCTCCGTGGCATGCAGGATCCGCGCTCGGCGGTCCCGCCTATCGACTTCGCGGGTGAGATAGTCGGCCGAGATCAGTCGCTCTACGAGTGCGGAGACGGAAGCCGAGGTGAGTTTGAGGTAGTTCCCCAGTAGTCGTGACGTGACCTTCCGGGTCGCGGATTCATCCACGACGAAGCGCAGAGCGTCCAGGTCGGTGTTGTTGATGTTCAGATCCGCTCGGAGCGTTTCCCGTGCGCCCGCCTCGACCAACCGGAACTCGCGCAAGAGGTGGAGTGAGTTGAGGACGTGATCTTCCCGCCCTCCCTCGAGCCAACTGCGATTGATCAGTTCCAATGCCATGAGCGGTGAACCTTCCGTAGGGTGAGCGCCTCGCTTAACGAACTAGCTTTAAGGTTCACCTCCATTTTAGAACCGCTTCACATCGCATTGAACCCCCCTTAGCTGATTCCGCCTTCCCGAACGTCGAATTCGAACCCTCTTGCGTGTAGATAGTTTGATAAACTAGATTTCAGCTAAGGGGTCGTTTACCGCCCCAACGAAGAGAAGCGCCACCGGTCTCACCCGAACAGTTCACTCGTCTCAACCCCTTCAAGGAGAGAGCATGCGAATCGTCAGCAAGACCCAGAACATCGTGGACAACCAGGTCCAGAACCAGTACGAGATCTACCGGGACGGAAACGTCCAGGGCGTCGTGAAGTACCGCATCGAGGGAACCACTCTCCGGTTCTTCCTCTGCCGCACCACCGGCCTCCGCTCCCCGTGGGAACGACGCGCGTTCTATCTGGCGGCGGCCCGGGACGCGAAGCGCCGCCGTATGAACGTTCAGATCACGTCCCGTTCCATGGCCGAAGATCTCGCCCCCTTCAGAAAGTGGTGCCATGCCGCGCCGCAGGAGCGCCCGGTGCGCCGCGTCGACAGCGCCCGCGTCACTCCCTCACTGCAGCACGCCGCCTAGCCGTTCGACTTCGCCGGCTGACGGCGTCGACCCGGTCGACGCCGTCAGCCCCCTCGCCCTACTCCAGCGCCCTCATCCGGCCCGACCGCCGGGGCGCACCCTGAATCCACAGGAGGACACCGTGGCCGCGGACACTCCCGGACATGAACCTGGCCGCGCGGACGAAGCGAACGAACCGCACGGCGCGAAGAAGTACCTTAAAGCACTCGGCCCGGGTCTGATCTCCGGAGCCTCCGACGACGACCCCTCGGGCATCGCGACCTACGCACAAGCAGGCGCCACTTACCAGGCCTCGGCCCTGTGGACCGTGCCTGCCACCCTGCCGCTCATGATGGCGGTGCAGGAGATCTGCGACCGCACGGCCCTTGCCACGGGGAAGTCCCTCGGCGCCCTGGCCCGGGAGAAGTTCTCCAGCAGTCTCCGTCTGCTCATCGCCATCCTGCTGGTCGCGCTCATCATCGCGAACGTCGTGAACCTCGCCGCGGACACCCTCGCCGTCGGCAAAGGCATGGAGATGCTGGGCGCCGGTCCCGCGTTCCTCTGGAACCTGATCGCCGGTGCGGGCATCGCGTTCACTCTCGCCAAAGGGTCGTTCGCCACCATCGAGCGCATCTTCAAGTGGCTGTGCCTCGCCCTGTTCGCCTACGTCGCCGTCCTCTTCACGGTCCATGCGGACTGGGGTGAGATCCTCCAGGGGCTCCTCGCCACCCGCCTGCACTGGGACCTCAGCTATTGGGCGCTGATCGCGGCGATCTTCGGCACCACCATCTCCCCCTACCTGTTCTTCTGGCAGAGCGCCAACCGCGTGGAGGATCTCAAGGCCGAGTCCTCGGACGGTGACGCCGCCGGGCTCAACGAGCGCGGACCACAGGACACGAAGAACAAGAAGCGCCTCGCCCGCGTCGACGTCTTCACCGGCATGGCGTTCTCGGTCCTGATCATGTTCGCGATCATCGTGGCCACGGCGGCGACCCTCGGACAGACCGGAACCGAGATCGGATCGGCGGATGACGCCGCAAAGGCCCTGGAACCCATCGCCGGCCCCTTCGCCAAACTGCTCTTCGCCCTCGGATTCATCGGCTCCGGCATCCTCGCCATCCCCGTGCTCGCGTCCTCCGGCGCGGCCGGCCTGTCCGGCCTGCTGAACAAGAACTGGGACCTCGACTCCTCGCCCCGCAAGGCCCCGGTGTTCTACACGCTGGTCCTCGTCGGCGCGGCGCTGGGCACCGTGCTGAGCCTCATCTTCAGCAACCCGATCCAGCTCCTGGTCCTCTCGGCCACCATCAACGCGATCGCCGCAGCGCCCTTCCTGATCATCACGATGCTCATCGCCCGCGACAGGAAACTCATGGGAGATCAGGTCAACGGACGGCTCAGCAACACCCTCGGCTGGCTCACCGTCGCCGTGATGACCGTGCTGGGGATCCTGGGGATCGTCGGAACCATCTTCGGCGCCTGACGCAGGGCTGCGCCTCCCGGCCCGTGCCGGGAGGCGCAGCCGTGCACGACGACGGCGGCAGGGTCAGTCCCCGCGGTATGCCGCCTGCATCGCCGCGAGGTCGATCCTGGTCATCGTGATCAGGGCGTTCATGGCACGCAGGGACGCCGCCGTGTCCGTGGACGCGGTCATGGCGTCCACCTCGGCGGGGACCACCTGCCAGGAGACCCCGAACTTGTCCTTGAGCCAGCCGCACGGCTGTTCCAGGCCGCCGTCGGCGGTGAGGGCGTCCCAATAGTGGTCCGTCTCCTCCTGGTCCTTCGTGATGATGACGAAGGAGACGCCTTCGCTCGGGCTGAACATGGGGCCGCCGTTGAGGGCCTGGAAGGCCGCGCCGTCCAGGGTGAAGTCCACGGTGAGCGCGGTCCCGGGCGGGAACGGCGCCGGGAAGGGCGAGCCCTCCAGCACGCGCGTGGTGATGCCACGGGCGGAGTTCGGGAACACCGAGACGTAGAAGTCCGCGGCCTCCTCGGCGGTGCCGTCCAGCCAGATGCAGTTCTTCAGGGCGGGCATGACGGTCACTCCCCCCGGTAGGCGGCTTCAAGCGCCGCGATGTCGAACTTCTTCATCCCCATGAAGGCCTGCATGGCCCGGCCCACGCCTGCGGCGTCGTCGCCGGACATGATCGAGCCGAGCGCCTGCGGCACCACCTGCCAGGAGACGCCGAACTTGTCCTTGAGCCAGCCGCACTGGCCCTCGGAGCCGCCGTCGGCGGTGAGCTTGTCCCAGTAGTAGTCGACTTCGGCCTGGTCGGCGCAGCTGATGGAGAAGGAGATGGCTTCGTTGAAGTTGAACTGGGGGCCGCCGTTCAGGCCCTGATACGGGGTCCCGTTGAGCTGGAACTCGACCGTCAGCGCGGTCCCGGCGGGGAACGGGGCGCCCTCACCGTAGCGGGACACGGCGGTCACGGAGGAGCCGGGGAACACGGAGACGTAGAACTCGGCGGCTTCCTCCGCCTGGCCGTCGAACCAGAGGCAATTGGTGATGCTGGACATGGGACATCCTCTCGAGGGTCCGGAGTGGGCCCGGGCAGAGCCCACGTCTTCCAAGCCTACGTCCGGACGGTGCCCGGCACGAGGGTTCAATTCGGGTCCGCGGAACCTCTGGCCCCGGACGCCATCCCGGCCTAGCGTGGCAGAGGGGGATTCAGCCGTGAATCGTTCTGAAAGGACATGACATGACGTTCAAGGTCGGCGTTCTGGTGGGTTCGCTGTCATCCACCTCGATCAACCGGAAACTCGCCAAGGCGCTGGAGAAACTGGCGCCCGAGCAGTTGCAGCTTGAGGAGATCCCCCTGAAGGACCTCCCGCTCTACAGCCAGGATTACGACAAGACCTTCCCGCCCGTCGCCCGCGAATTCAAGGCGCGGATCGAGGCCTCCGACGCGCTCATCTTCGTCACCCCCGAGTACAACCGTTCCATCCCCGGATCCCTCAAGAACGCCATCGACTGGGCCTCCCGCCCCTACGGCAGCAACTCCTTCGCGAAGAAGCCCTCGGCGGTCACGGGCGCCTCGCCGGGCAACATCTCCACGGCCGTGGCGCAGCAGCACTTGCGGAGCATCCTCTCCTTCGTGAACTCCCCCGAGCTCGCCAGCCCGGAGGCGTACATCCACTTCACGCCCGGCTTGATCGACGACGACGGCACCGTCACCAACGAGGGCACCGCCGAGTTCCTGCGCGGCTGGCTGGACGCGTTCGCGCTGTTCGTCGCACGCGTCACCGCCGCGGTGAACGACGGGCAGGATCCCGACCGGGGCTAGGCTCCCACCATGGGGAATGACGCGGGGAACAACACGCACACCGACCACCAGCTCCGCACCGGCCGGCTGCTGACCGGTGCGGGCCTGCTGGTGTTCGCCGCCACGGTCGTGTGGTTCCTGACCGTGGCACCGGGCACCGTGCCGGGCCATTTCGGGGTGGACGGCACGGTCAACCGCTGGGACACCAAGGGACGTTTCGTCCTCACGCTGTCCGCGGTGGCGGTGGGCATCACCCTGCTCCTGACCACCGCGCCGTCCTGGATCTTCCGGCTCCCGGCCGGCCTAGTCAACGTGCCCAACGCCGAATACTGGTTCCGGCCGGAGAACCGCGCCCGTCTGGCCCGCAATCTCACCCGCGACCTGGGCGTGGTGAATCTGATCGTGCTTCTGCTGCTGAGCTGGATCATGGTGGCTTCCGTCATCGCGGCGGATCGCGACGGTCAGGTGTCACCGCTTTTCCTGATCATTCCCACGCTGCTCGTGGCGGGAGCCGTCATGGGTCTCGCGCTCAGGATCTACAGCAGCCCGCGCTACGCGATCCCGCCCGACGACCGGCGTTCCTGACTATCATTCCTGACCGGCGCACCTGGCCGGGGAGCCCGTCAGCGTCGGGAGACGAGCCCCGCGAACCGGAGGAGCGCCAGAATCCCGAGACCCACCGCCAGGACCCCGAGCACCGTGGCCGACGGGAACCGCGTCCCGGCCCAGAGCAGCCAGACCGCCGGAATCACGGGCCTGAGCAGCCACAGGACCATGAACACGGCGGTCGTGTCACCCACCGGGGTGCTGACGGGCGTCAGGTACTGGGCGGGAAGGCCCGCCGCTCCCAGACTCGCGAACCGGATCAGCGCGGCGCAGGCCGTCACCAGGAGGGCGGGCGCCAGACGGGCGGGATCGACGACCAGGACCGGCGCCGCGACGGCTGCCAGCAGGACCATCAGCGGCAGCGCCGCATGGGCCAGCAGCCGGGCCGGCAGCGGCTGCGGCACGACGACGTCGTACCCCACGGTGTCCGCGACGTCGCCGAGGGCGCCGCTCAGCCGGGTCATGGCGGCCTGCGCGAGCAGCAGCAGCACCGCGAGCATCGCCGGAGCCGCTCCCGCCAAAGCCAGAGCCGTCGCACCCGCCACCAGAAACACGAGCGTGAGCCCCACACCCCACGGGTCCTGCCGGAGATACCGGAGATCGATGGCGACCGAACGCGCGAGCAGACCCGCCGGGAAGGCACGCCCGGTCCGGCGTGGCCCGCGGCGCGGGATGCCGGCGGCGAGGGACCGGCTGTCGCCGGTCATGAGTCCGGCGAGCGCGACATCGCGCGCGGCGGTCAGATCCTCGAGCCGCGGGATCGTCAGGCCGGCCGGGCCCCGCTGCTTGCGGGAGGCCAGCACGGCCGAGACGAGCCCGCCGATCAGTCCCACTCCGAGCGCCGTCCCGAGGAGGCCGGGAAGTCCCGGGGCTTCGCCGTTCCCCTGCCACCAGGCCAGGACCGGCAGCGCGGCGAGGACCAGGGCGAAGAGCACCGCGCACCCCTGGATGAGCCGCGTGCGAGTGCCGAGGGTGGCCCGGAGACCGAAGGGTCCCGCGGCCAGGTAGTGGATCTCCTCGGCGGAACTCCACACCGGTCCGAGGTAGGCGGGGGTCGCCGCGGCGGCCAGGACCAGAAGCGCTTCCAGGCCTGCGACGAGGCCCAGCAGTCCGGCCGAAGACAACGGTGCGACCGGCCCGGCGAGCACGAGCACCACGGACCAGACGCCCGGGCCGATCACCAGTCCCAGGAGGAGAGCCGCCAGATACCAGGGGTACCAGCGGCCGTCCTCGGACGCGCCGCGGAGCAGCACCCTGACGGCCTGAAGCTGCCGACGCCCCGCCGGGGCGGGTGCTGTGGCAGGGTCGCGTGGTGTGGCGGGTCCGGGTGATGCGCTCACAGCGCTCCGTCGCCGGGGTCGCGGGAGCCGCCGTCGATGGAGTCGTCGCCGGGCTCGTCGCCGTCCGCCCACGCGCTCCCCTCCTGCCCGCGGGCGAGCACCACTTCGCGGGCGCCCAGCAGGTCCACGAGACGGGGATCGTGCGTGGCCAGCAGGACGCCGGTCCCGAGGTCGCGGCGGCGCAGCATCAGCTCGGCGATGACCTGACGGCGCCGGGCATCCAGACGCTGTTCCGGTTCGTCCAGGACGAGCAGCGCGGCGGGGCGGGCGAACGCCATCACCAGCCCGATCCCCTGGCGCTCCCCCGAGGACAACTCATCCGGGTACTGGTCGGCCAGCCGGGCCAGGTCCAGGGCTTCGAGCACCTCGTCCAGGGGGAGGGCCATGCCGCCCGAACCGGCCCAGGAGGTCTCCACGAGATCCAGGTGTTCCGCGATCGTCAGACGGGCGTAGAACGGCGGTGGGCCGGTCATGGCGGCGATGCCCCGGGCTCCGTCCCCCAGGGCCACTCGCCGGTCGAGGGCCCCCGTCGTGGGGGCGAGACGGCCCAGCGCCAGCCTCAGCAACGTGGTCTTGCCGGAACCGTTGGGCCCCGTGAGGGCCACGATCTCCCCGGGCCGTACGGTGAAGGTGGTGGGGCGCACGAGCCAGCGCTCGCCCACCTGGGCTCCCACGGCGGAGGCGCGCAGCAGCGCGGCCGGGGTGTCAGTCATCGGTGCGTCCCGTCATCGTGCGTCCGGAGGTCATCCGCGGCTCCTGACCAAACAAAAGCGCCCGCGCCGGAAACCGGCACGGGCGCTTGAAAGCCGATCAGCCTTCGCACTCGACGCAGTACACGAGGCCATTCTTCTCTCGTGCGATCTGCGAGCGGTGCCGGACCAGGAAACAGGAGGCGCAGGTGAATTCATCCGCACGCTCCGGGATGACCACCACGGTGAGTTCCTCATTGCTGAGGTCCACATCAGGGACATCCACACCATCAGAGGTGTCCGCCTCGTCGAGCTCACGCACCACGCTGCGGGCATCACCCGAGTTGACGGTCTTCAGCGCCTCAAGGGACTCGTTCTGGATCTCCGCAACATCAGAGCGCACTGCATCGTAGTCGGTTGCCATGTGTGGCCTGCCTCTCCTCGCCTAGCGGACGCCTGGTGGGACGTCACGGCAATGCATCATAGGGCACCCATGACCACATAGCCAATCGCTTCCGGAATTCCTTCCACCGGACACCCATTCCCCCACGTCATGCCCGGGAGTACGGTGTCTGCATGAGCGCGCAGGAACAGGACGACATCTACACTCACGGCCACCACGCCTCCGTTGTCCGGGCCCATGCCAGCAGGACCGCGCGCGAGTGCGCGGGCTACCTCCTGGAGCACCTCGCACCGGGCGTGACGATGCTCGACGTCGGCTGCGGCCCCGGCAGCATCACGTGCGACTTCGCGGAGCTGGTCGCCCCCGCCGTGGTCACCGGACTGGACCGGGCGCCGGAGGTGGTGGAACAGGCCGCGGAGCTCGCCCGCACCCGTGGCGTGGAGAACGTCGCCTTCGTCTCCGGCAACATCTACGCGCTGGACTTCCCGGACGACACCTTCGACGTGGTGCACGCCCACCAGGTGCTCCAGCACCTCACGGATCCCGTGGCCGCCCTGCGGGAGATGCGCCGTGTGGCCAAGCCCGGCGGCCTCGTGGCCGTGCGGGACGCCGATTTCCACGGCATCTTCTGGTACCCCGAGATCCCGGAGCTGGACGAGTGGATGGAGATGTATCAGAAGGTGGCCCGGCACAATCAGGCCGAACCGGACGGCGGACGGCACCTGGTGGCCTGGGCTCAGGAGGCCGGTTTCACGGACGTCGCCCCGAGCAGCAGCAACTGGACCTACGCCACCGCCCAGCAGCGCCGCTGGCTGGCCCGTGTCTGGGCGGAGCGGGTGGTTCACTCGTCCCTCGGAGAGCAGGCCCTCTCCTACGGTTATGCCACGCAGACCGGCCTGGAGAGGATCGCCGCGGGCTGGCACCGCTGGGGCGAGACGAGCGACGGCTGGCTCGTCATGCCGAACGGCGAGGTGCTGCTGAGGGCCTGACGGGCTGCGCGGCGGGCGCCTCGGCGCGGCGGGCGGCGGGCGGCGCGGGAGGCCAGGCCGCGCGGCGCTACTGGCTCTGCACGCCGGAGGCGCCGGCGGTGAACATCAGGGTGAAGATCCCGATCATGAAGAACAGCACGATCGCCCAGCCCACCAGCATGATGCTGTTGATGATGATGCCCGCGACCGCGATCCCCTTGCCCGCGGGCTCCTTCCGCGAGCCGACGATGCCCAGCACGAGCCCGACGATCGGCACCAGGAAGGTCCAGCCGAAGAACATGCTGCTCAGGCCGAGGACCAGGGAGGCGATGGAGTTCCCCTTGGGCTGCGGCGCGGGGAAGGTCAGGTAGACCGGGGCCGGCTGCGAACCGTAGGGCCCGGGCCCGGTGGGCGGGTAATCCGGCGGATAGTTCGGCGGCACCTGGGACACTGCGCAGCTCCTAGTTTCGTGGCGGCGCCGGTTCATCCGTCGCCTCCGTCTCGTTCTCCCGGCATTCTGTCAGACCGCGGGCCCTGGGTCCCGGGTCAGACCGCTGTCGGCTCCGGCACGGTGCTCCGGGCGGGGACACTGGCCACCTGACGGATGAAGAGGATGAGCCACGTGAAGATCAGGGCGAACGCGATCAGCTCCATGCCCGTGAGGTTGTAATAGCCGAGCGGCAGGTACAGGACCACGGAGACGACCACACCGGTCACGAACACGCCACTGGCCACGTGGAAGGTGAAGCCGAGCCCGGGGATCCACCACGGCAGCGCGATGACCAGCACACCCCAGGCCACGACCATGCCGGTGGCGCCGGTGTTGTGCAGGAGCTCGGACTCGTCCACGGGCACCAGACCCGCGAGCGCGAGGCCGACCCCCATGAGCACCAGGCAGCCGTAGACCGGCCGCAGTTTCGGGTGCAGATAGCGTTCGCGTCCCACGTTCTTCGCCCAGCCGCGCGCGCCGAAGAAGCGCAGCCACCGCTGTCCCGCCTGCTGCCGCAGGGCCTGGATCTGCGTGAAGGCGACCGCCCCGGCGTCGGACTCCGAGAAGTGCTGCAGATCCGCCAGGATGAAGTGCGCCATCGTGACGATCAGCGCGCCCGCCACGAGGAGCGTGATGTTGAAGGTGTAGGCGGTCCCGGAGTGGGCGGTGCCGAGGGCGCTGATGTTGGACTGCCACCAATCCGCCTGCTCCGTGTTCACCATGGCGTTCAGCACCCCCATGACCAGGAAGGCGCCGAGCAGGGTCGCGACGCGCTCGGTCGTCAGGTTCTGGGCGTTCACCGCGGTCAGATAAGCCGAAGCGCCGGCCGTCATGGCCAGGAGCAGCGCAGCGGCGAAGGCGTCCAGGGTCAGCCCGATGAAGGCCTGCTGGAACAGTGCGAACAGTGCCACGGCCCCCATGTACGCGAGGGCGGCATGGGAGAGGGCCAGCGCGACGACGTCGAGCAGATAGAGCCATGGCGGACGTCCCGCGGTGCGCACGCGCCGGACGACCCGGCCTCCCACCACGAACCCGAAGGCCGCGAGCGCGACGACGGCGCTGAGCACGGCGGCGGCGACACCGATCGAGCCGCTGCCGGATAGCGGCGGATGCGCGCCGAAGAACAGCACGAAACCGGCGAGGAACCCGAGGATCAGGGCGCCACCACCGGCCTGCAGAGCACGCTCCTCGGCCGTGTGCCGAGGCGTGGAGGCGGGGTTGCTGGTTCTCAGGGGCGGCAGTGACATGTCTCTATTCTGCCCAGTCGCCGGCGCTCCCCTACTCTTGTCGGGTGGAACTCTCCCTTTGGCTGGCTCTGGCCACCGCAGCGCTGCTCATCAGCCTCACCCCCGGCGCGGGTGCCGTCAACACCATGAGCAACGCCCTCAACGTCGGATTCACCCGCTCGATCTGGGGGATTCTGGGGCAGCAGGCGGCCTTGGTGATCCACGTGGTGGTGGTCGCCCTGGGACTGGGCGTGCTGGTCTCGCAGTCGCCCGTCCTGTTCAACGTGATCCGCTACGCGGGCGCCGCCTATCTGGTGTATCTGGGCATCCGGCAGTTCCTGGCCAAGCCGGTGCACACCGCGGAGGCGCAGGCGGAACTCGCGGGCGAACCCGCGTGGAGCATGTTCCGCCGGGGCCTCTGGGTCAACCTGCTGAACCCCAAGGCGATCGTCTTCTTCCTGGCCTTCCTGCCGCAGTTCATCAAGGCCGATCAGCCGCTGCTCACGCAGTACGCGGTGGTGGCCGTGACGGTGGTCGTGATCGACATCCTGGTCATGTGGTTCTTCTTCGCCCTGGCCGCGAAGTCGGTGCGCAGCTTCACCCGTTCGGCACGCGGGCAGCTGGTGCTCAACCGGAGCTTCGGGGTGCTCTTCGTCCTGCTCGGCGTCGGGCTGGCGCTCCTGCACTGATTCACTGGCCGTTCACTGGCCGGGGGCGCCGAACGGGGGCACCGACCGGACGGGCCGGACGGGCCGCACCCCTGCCTGCGCCGGCCCGGTTCTTCGTCACTCCTCGTCGGCGCCTTCGGCCGGGTCCTCCGCATGGACGCGTTCCGTCTCCTCGGATTGCTCCTCGTCTTCGCCTTCCGCGGGTGCCTCGCTGTGGGTGCGGTCATCGTCACCGGGCTGGATTCCGGACATCGCCGGACCTCCCCTCGAACGTGCCCCACGACCCTTCGCGTGGGGTCTGTCCTTCCAGCGTAGGCCGGTGCGGCTCACGGGGCCAGGGGTTCCGGGGCCGTCATGCAAGGGCCTGAAGGCCGGCCCGGAGGCCTCCTCCGGCACCCGGCCCCCCGCCGTCGTGGGCGGAGCGGCTACCGTTGGAGCATGGCTGAAAAACCTTTCCGGGTGATCACGGTGTGCACGGGCAACATCTGCCGCTCACCCATGGCTGAATACCAGCTGCGCCGCGCTCTGGCGGAGGCCGCGCAGCAGCACCCCGAGGACGGGTTCCTGGCCGCCGTCGTCGTTGATTCGGCCGGGATCAGCGACGAAGAGGTGGGCCGCTCGATGGACCGCCGCGCCGCCACTCAGCTGCGCGCCCTGGGGATCGACCCCGCCGGGCATGTGGCCCGTGAATGGGACAACGCCTGGTTCCGCGAACGCGACCTCATCCTGGCCATGGATGAGAACCACTACCGGGCTCTGCAGCGCTGGGTGCCGGACGAGCAGTCCCGCGCCCGGATCCGCATGTTCCGGTCCTTCGATCCGTCGCTGGCCGGCAGGAGCACCGCGGAACTCGGCATCTACGACCCCTGGTACGGCGACCAGCGCGACTTCGTGGAGTGCGCGGACATGATCTCCGGCTCGCTGGAACCGCTCGTGGAGTACATCCGGGCCGCGGCGGCGCACGGGGCCCAGCCCGAGTGATGTCCGCACCTCGCACGGCGCCCCTGCTGATCGGCATCGACGGCCGGTCCGGCGCCGGGAAGACCACCCTCGCCGTCGAACTGTGCGCCCGGCTGCGGCAGCACCGCACCGTCTCCCTGTTCCACCTCGAGGACATCTACCCGGGGTGGCAGGGTCTCGACCAGGGGATCCAGCGCTATCTGGACTCCGTCCTCGCGCCGCTCTCCACAGGCCACGACGCCGAGTGGACCACCTGGGACTGGGCTGCCGGCACGGACGGTCCGCTCCGCACGACGCCGGCCGCGGACGTCGTCGTGATCGAAGGTGTGGGCGCCTGTGCCGCTGGCGCCCGGGAACTGCTCGACGCCACGATCTGGGTCTCCGGCGCGGACGACGAGCGGAAGTCCCGCGCCCTGGCCCGCGACGGCGAGAGCTACGTGCCCTTCTGGGACACCTGGGCGGAGCAGGAGGAACGCTGGCTCGCCACGGATCCCGTGCCGGCGTCCGTGGATGTCACCGTCCGGGACGCGGCGGGCGAAGGCGGCCCGGGCGAGGGCGGGCCCGGCTCCGGCCACGCCGTCGATGAGGTCCTCGAACTCCTGAGCCACCACCCCGCGCTCCACGCGGAACTCGCCCCGGAACGCAGCGCGCTGGCCTCCCGGCCCGTGCGTATCACCGCGGCCGGACCTCTGGCCTCCGAGAACGGCACGGCGCTGGACGCCGGAGCCCTCTTCGCGGAGCTCTTCAGGAACGACGCCCACGCCGTCTGGCTCGACTCCTCGGACGCGGGGCTTCCCGGCGCCACCCGGAACCGTTTCAGCATCATGGCCGGCAACCCGGGCGCCGGGCTGTCCATGAGCCATCGCCGCGGCGTCACGGAACTCCGCCGCGGCACCTCGTCCGCGAGCCTGCCGCTGCCGTTCTTCCGCTGGCTCGCCACCGCCTGGACACCCCAGCCCCTGCCGGCCGGCCCCACCGGGTACGACTGCCCGTTCCGCCTCGGCTGGCTCGGCTGGCTCGGGTACGAACTCAAGCGCGAGACCGGCGGCTCGGATCAGGACACCTCCGGCTCGGCCGTGCCGGACGCGGGCCTGCTCTTCGCGGATCACGCCGTGGTCCTGGACCATCAGGAGGGCCTCGCCTGGGCGCTGGAGCTGGCCGGCACCGAGCCCGACGACGACGCCCCCGCTCCCGCCCCGGCCTCCCCCGGCGCGGGTCCGGTCCGTCGTGAGGGCTGGGCGGCCGCCGTCGCCCGCGCGCTGGAGACCGCCAGGACGCCCACGGACGCCGCACCCGGCACCGTCACGGCCGCGCCGGCGTCGCCCGCCCCACGCTTCACCGCCCGCGACACCCATCAGGACTACCTCGCGAAGGTGCTGGCCAGCCAGGACGAGATCCGTGAGGGCAACAGCTACGAGGTCTGCCTGACGACCACCCTCACCGCGGACGCCTCCGGTTTCGACGTCACCGCCGCGTACCGGGCCCTGCGGCGGCGCAACCCGGCGCCCTTCGCGGCCTTGCTGCGCTTCGGGGACGTGAGCATCGCGAGCACGTCGCCGGAACGGTTCCTCTCGATCGACGCGGGCGGCGGGCTGCTGGCCGAACCCATCAAGGGCACGCGGCGCCGTTCCGCCGACGCCGCGGAGGACGCGGCGCTCCGCGAGGACCTCTCCACGAGCCTGAAGGACCGGGCGGAGAACATCATGATCGTGGACCTGCTCCGCAACGACCTCAGTCACTTCGCCGAACCGGGGTCCGTGACGGTGAGCCGGCTCTGCGCCATCGAAAGCTACGCCACGGTGCACCAGATGGTGAGCAGCATCCGGGCGCAGCTCAGGCCCGGGGCGTCCCGCGTGGAGGCCGTCGCCGCGGCGTTCCCGGCCGGGTCCATGACGGGCGCTCCGAAGATCAGCACCATGGCGATCCTGGACGGTCTCGAGGGCGGTCCCCGGGGGATCTACTCGGGCGCGCTCGGGTACTTCTCGCTCGACGGGTCCGTGGACCTCTCGGTCGTGATCCGCACGCTGGTGGCCTCCGGCGCCGGCGAGGACACGCGACTGAGCCTCGGCGTCGGCGGAGCGGTCACGGCGGATTCCGTGCCCGAGGACGAGTACCAGGAGATCCGGACGAAGGCGTACGGGGTGCTCAGCACGCTCGGCGCCGAGTACCCGGAATAGGCGGGCCACCTCCCGGCTGAGTCCGCTGGAAACGCCGTGAGTCCGCTACACGATGCAGCGGACTCACGGACTGGAGAGCGGACTCGGCGCCCCGGGAGCTGGGTGACCAGCCCCTGAGTGTGCGGCTACTGCGCCACCGGCTGCGGGGAGGTCATGCGGTACAGGGCGTCGACGTCGCGCACGGCGCCCTTGTCCGCGGAGGTCGCCATGGCCGCGTAGGCCCGCAACGCGGCGGAGACCTGACGTTCGCGGCCCACCGGGTGGTAGCCGGTGGTGGCCTCGAGGCGGTCGCGACGGGCTTCCAGCTCGGCCGGGTCCACCAGCAGCTCCAGGGAACGGGTGGGGATGTCGATGCGGATACGGTCACCGTCCTCGACCAGGGCGATCATGCCGCCCGACGCCGCCTCCGGCGAGATGTGGCCGATCGAGAGCCCCGAGGTGCCGCCGGAGAAGCGGCCGTCCGTGATCAGGGCGCACTTCTTGCCCAGACCGCGGCCCTTGAGGAAGGACGTCGGGTACAGCATTTCCTGCATGCCCGGGCCGCCCTTGGGGCCTTCGTAGCGGATGACCACCACGTCGCCCTCCTTGACGGTCTTGTTGAGGATCTTCTCCACGGCCTCGTCCTGGGATTCGCAGACCACGGCGGGTCCCTCGAACGTCCAGATCGACTCGTCCACGCCGGCGGTCTTCACCACGGCGCCGTCCACGGCGATGTTGCCGCGCAGCACGGCCAGGCCGCCGTCCTTGGAGTAGGCGTGCTCCACGGAGCGGATGCAGCCGCCCTCCGCGTCGGTGTCCAGGGAGGTCCAGACGTTCGACTGCGAGAACGCGGTGGAGGAGCGGACGCCGCCCGGGGCCGCGTGCCACAGGTCCTGCGCTTCCTGGGTGGCCTTGCCGCCGCGGACGTCCCAGTCGTCCAGCCAGCCGTTGAGGTCCGTGGAGTGCACGGAGTGGACGTCCTGGTGCAGCAGCCCGCCACGGTTCAGCTCACCGAGCAGTGCGGGGATGCCGCCGGCGCGGTGCACGTCCTCCATGTAGTAGGTCTTGTCCTTGGCCACATTCGGCGCCACCTTGGCCAGGCAGGGCACCTGGCGGGACTTGGCATCCATCTCGGCCAGCCCGTACTCCACGCCGGCCTCCTGGGCGGCGGCCAGCAGGTGCAGGATGGTGTTGGTAGAGCCGCCCATGGAGATGTCCAGGGCCATGGCGTTGTCGAAGGCCTTCGCGGTGGCGATGGAGCGGGGGAGGACGGACTCGTCGCCGCCGTCGTAATACCGCTTGGCGAGCTCGACGGCGGTGGCGCCGGCGCGCTCATAGAGCGCCTTGCGCGCGGTGTGGGTGGCCAGCACGGAACCGTTGCCGGGCAGCGAGAGGCCGATGGCCTCGGTGAGGCAGTTCATGGAGTTGGCCGTGAACATGCCGGAGCAGGAACCGCAGGTGGGGCAGGCGTTCTCTTCGATGAGGTTGATGTCCTCGTCCGAGATCGATTCGTCCACGGCGTCCGCGATGGCGTTCACCAGGTCCAGGGAGCGCACGGAGCCGTCGGTCAGGGTCACGCGGCCGGCTTCCATGGGGCCGCCGGAGACGAAGACCACGGGGATGTTCAGGCGCAGGGCGGCCATCAGCATGCCGGGGGTGATCTTGTCGCAGTTGGAGATGCAGACCAGGGCGTCCGCGCAGTGGGCGTTGACCATGTACTCCACGGAGTCCGCGATCAGGTCCCGCGACGGCAGCGAGTAGAGCATGCCGCCGTGGCCCATGGCGATGCCGTCATCCACGGCGATGGTGTTGAATTCGCGGGCAACGGCGCCAGCGGCGTGGATGGCCTCGGAAACGATCCGGCCCACCGGGGCCAGGTGCGTGTGGCCGGGGACGAATTCGGTGAAGGAGTTGGCGACGGCGATGATCGGCTTGCCGATGTCCTCGTTGGCAACGCCGGAGGCACGCAGCAGTGCGCGGGCGCCGGCCATGTTGCGGCCGTGGGTGACAGTGCGGGAACGATATGCAGGCATGGTCCCAGTCTTCCGTCTGGAACGACCAGCACCAAGACGGCGCTGCTTCTGGTAGTGGGAGTACTAGAATCAGTACTCGATGACGGCGGCGAGCCCCGCCGAATCCCGCCGAGTTCGTGGGTTTCGCGTGAGTTCGCGGGCCTTGTCCACGAACTCACCCGGAATCCACGAACTCAGGCCCCGTACCCCGCCCGGGTGACCCACCGAAAGGCGACCACCATGACCGAAGCCGAAGCCTGGCGGAAGGAAGTCGGCGGATTCCTGGCCGCGCGGCGTCGTCGTGCGGTGCGCAGCGATTACGGCCTCCCGCAGGCCGGCCGCGGCAAGGACGTCGGGCTGCGGCGCGAGGAGGTCGCGTTCCTCTCGGCCATCTCGGTCACCTGGTACACGTGGCTGGAACAAGGCCGGAAGGTCAACCCGTCGCGGGAGGTGCTCACCTCGCTGGCGACGGTGCTCCGGCTGGATCCCGCCGAGGAACGGTACCTGTTCACCCCGTTCGGGTACGCCGCCCCCGCGCCGAGCCTCGGCACCGCGGAGACCACCGCGCACGTGCAGCGGCTCCTGGACGCGATCGACCCGAACCCTGCCCTGGCGCTGGAGGGCAATTGGGACATCGTGGCCTGGAACGACGCCTACAGTTCGCTCTTCCCGCGCGTCCTGGAGGTCTCCGGGCCGGACCGGAACCTGCTGCGACTGGTCTTCACGGATCCGGCCGTGCGTGCCCTGCTGCCCGACTGGGACCAGACGAGCGCGCAGTTCCTCGCCGAGTTCCGGGCCGAGACGGGCTCACGGATCGAGGACGCCCGGAAGGCCAGTCTGGTGGCGGGACTCCTGCAGTCGAGCCCGGAGTTCCGCGCCCAGTGGGAGGCGCACGGCATCCGTGGGTTCACGCCCCGGACCCGCAGCTTCAACCACCTCGACGGCAGCACGGTCACCTACGAGCACCACCAGCTCACGCTCGCGGACGCCCCGGCGCTGAAGCTGATCGTCTACACGCCGGCACAGGACCCTGCGACGGACGACGGCGGCGCCGCCTCCCGCTGACCCCGCCCGGCCCGGCGTCGTCCGGGTCAGCCCCCCGTCGGCGTCGCCCACGCTTTCGTGGTTCACCCACGGACATTTCCGTGGGCGAACCACAAAGCCGTGGGTCCGGCCAGATCCGATGCAGCTACTGCAGAGTGGCCGAGAGCCGGCAGACGTTGTCCACGTACTTCGAGAGCACGGACCGTTCCTGCCACTCCTCCAGCGTCAGTTCCCGCGAAGTGGCCCGGTAGGCCTCCTGCACCTTCCGCAGCGCTGACACGATCTCGGGGCCCACCATCATGAGGGACACCTCGAAGTTCAGGGAGAAGGACCGCATGTCCATGTTGCTCGAGCCGAGGACCGCCACCTCCTCGTCCACCGTGAAGTGCTTCGCGTGCAGCACGGCGGGCGCTTTGTAGAGGAAGATCCGCACCCCGGCCTCGAGGAGGGCCTGGTAATAGGACCGCTGGGCGTGATGCACCAGGAACTGGTCGCCCTGCTCAGAGACGAAGAGCTCCACGTGAACGCCACGCTGAACGGCGGTGGTGATGGCATACAGCAGGGAATCGTCCGGGACGAAGTACGGGCTGCAGATGGAGACCCGCTCCTGCGCGGAGTAGATCAGCGTGTTGAACAGGCGCAGGTTGTTCTCCTGGGAGAACCCGGGCCCACTCGGCACCACCTGGGCCGGGATGTGGCCGTCGACCGCCTCGGGCAGGACGATCTGCTCCTCCAGGGATTCATCCGTCTCGCTCAGCCAGTCGGTGGCGAAGACGACGTTCAGGCTCGCGACCACCGGCCCCTCGACCCGGGCCATGAGCTCCACCCAGTGGCGGCCGGCCTTGCGGTGCTTGGGATTGTTGTAGGAGGGCTCCGTGAGGTTCTGCGACCCGGTGAAGGCCACCTCCCCGTCGACCACCATGATCTTGCGGTGGTTCCGGAGGTCCGGGCGGCGCCACTGCCCGGAGAACGGCATGACCGGAAGCATGCGCCGCCAGCGGATCTGGGAATTCTTCAGACGCCGCAGCAGCCGCCGGTAGCCCCGTACCCGCAGCGTGCCGATGTGATCGAACAGCAGGCGGACTTCCACCCCTCGTTCGGCCGCCTCCTCCAGGGCCGTGAACAGCGGTTCCGTCACCGAGTCGTACGCCATGATGTAGAACTCGACATTGACGTAGCGCTTGGCCCCGCGCGCCGCCGCCGTCATCGCATCGATCGATTCCAAGTAGCCGGGGATGAGTTCGACACGGTTCCGGGTGGTGAGCGGCTGGGCTCCGAGCCGGTGGTTGAGTTCGATCGCGGAACGCAGCCAGACCGGCAGGTGCAGCTGCTCGGACTCGCCTTCCAAGAGGGAGCTGGCCTCCCGCACCCGTCGGTTGACGTCCTCCAGTTCGCGGACGCGGCGGCCCTTGAGCCGGAAGTTGCCGAACAGCAGGAACAGGACCAGGCCGGCGTCGGGCACCAGGAAGATGGCCAGCAGCCACGCCATCGCCGTGGTGGGACGGCGATTGCCGGGCACCACACCGAGCAGGACGAGACGGATCACGATGTCGGCCATGACCCAGATGGTGAACCCCACCGACCACTCCTGAGGCCAGCTGTATGGCAGCACGCATCTCCCCCTTGTCGTGGTCGCGTTCCCCTCTCCGGATGGTCCCGGGTGGCCGCGGTCTCCCCTGAGAATATCCGTCCCCGGGCGTTTCCGGGGCGGGCTTCCCAGCGCGGCCCTGCGCGAACCTCTCCTCCCCTCGTGTTGTGTGCTCAGTTGTTGTGGGTATTCCGGCCGGACACCCGCAACAACTGAGCACGCAATGCTGGGCAGACACCACCGGGCCGCGCGCACCTCAGGGGCTGCGGCTCTAAGCTGGACCCATGACTTCGACGTCCCCCAGCACCGTGCTCGTGTTCCTCGATCCCGCCTTCCCGCAGGGCCGCGTGGCGGATGCCTCCGTGCCTCAGCTGATGGCGACGGACCTGGGCGCGACCCGCGGTGACGGTGTCTTCGAATCGCTCCTGGTGCTCGACGGCAAGCTCCGCAAGCTCCCCGCGCACCTGGCCCGCCTGGCCGGGTCCGCCGCCGCCCTGGACCTCGCGATCAGCGATGCGGACGTGTGGCGCGCGGCGATCGGCACGGCCGTGGACGAGTACCTCGAATCGCACCCCGGCGTGGACGAGTTCGTGGTGAAGCTGCTGGTCACGCGTGGCGTGGAGGGGGCGGGGGCGCCCACCGAGTGGGTGCAGGCCAGCCCGGCCCCCGCTCTGGGGAAGAAGCAGCGCGTGGAGGGGATCGACGTCGTGCTGCTGGACCGCGGCTACGACAGCGATCTCGCCGAGCGCGCCCCGTGGCTCCTGCTCGGCGCGAAGACCCTCAGCTACGCCGTTAACATGGCGGCGCTGCGGCACGCGCATTCGCTCGGCGCGGATGACGTGATCTTCACGTCCGCGGACGGCCGGGTGCTGGAAGGGCCGACCTCCACCGTGCTGCTCGCGCACCGTGACGTGAACGACGACGGCTCGGTCACCAAGCGTCTCGTCACGCCGCAGCTTGATGCCGGGATCCTCCCGGGCACCTCGCAGGGCGCCCTCTTCGCCGCGGCGAAGGAGGCAGGCTGGGAACTCGGCTACGGGCCGCTCGAGCCGGAGGACCTGTTCGACGCCGACGCCGTGTGGCTGATCTCCTCGATCCGCCTGATCGCACCGGTGAAGCACCTCGACGGCAGGACGATCGGCTCCGACCCGGCCGTTGCGGCGGAACTCACCGAGGAACTGAACCGGCTGTTCGCCGGCATCGAATAAGCGGGGTCGCGCGGCCGGAACCCCGACCTACAGCTCCGCGGCCATGACCACGCGCGGCCAGCGGTCCAGGCCGTGGGCGGCCTCCTCGGCGACCTTGGCGCGGAGCTCCGGCCCCCACTCCGATTCCGGCAGGACGGCGAATCCGAGCCGGGCGTAATAGGCCGCGTTCCAGGGGATCTCGCTGAAGGTCGTCAGGGTTGCTCGGCGCATCCCGCGATCCCGGGCGACGGTACGGAAGTGCTCCAGAAGCCGCGCGCCCAGCCCCTGCCGGCCGTGTCGCGGGTCGACGCTGAGCTGTTCCAGGTGGGCCTCGCCGTCCACCACCTCGCCGACGGCGTAGCCAGCCACTTCGACGGTGGCGTCCTCCACGCCGGGGACCGGCGCAACCCCGCCGGCCGGCACGGTCAGCACCCACGCCCAGCCGGACGCCGCGAAAGTGGCCAGTACGGCGTCACTGAAGGGCTCGTCGTCGGCGATCGAGGCCATCCCGGCCTGCCGGAAGAGTTCGCCGGCGGCACGTTCCAGGTCCTGGACGGCACGGAAGTCTGCAGTGGTCATGGCGCGGATCATCACTCCAGTCAACCAGTCCCGGGATTGCGCCGCATGACCCGGGATGAACGCCGGTGACGAATTGTGCCGCCCGATGAGGGCTGTCGTTGACCTTGGATGACGGCCGCCGCAGACTTCCAGGAGAACAAGGAGGACGAACAGGTGGAGAGCATCCGGCAGCTCGAGGAATGGCAGGGCCTGCGCGGCATCAACAGGGTCTGGGAGTTCGACGCGCCCGTTGAGACCGTGTTCCGCGCGCACACCGACCCGCTCTGGCTGGCCCGCTGGCTGGTGCCGGACGGCGTCGAACTGCGGTTCCGCCGCTGGGATGCCCGCACCGGCGGATCCTGGAGCTACTCCGTGGGCGCCGGCGGGGACGACTGGACCTTCTACGGCTCCTTCCACGAGGTCTCCGAGCCGTGGCGCATCGTGCAGACGGTGGAGGCGGAGGCCGACTCGCACGGCCCCGTCCTCGAAGTCCTCGACTTCCTCGAACTGCCCGGCGGCGGCTGCCGCCTCGAGGCCATCGCCATGTTCACCTCGCCCGCCGCCCGCGAAGAGGTCGGCGGCTCGGACGACGACGGCGGCCTGGCCCGCCTGACCGACCTCCTCTCCGAGCTGGGCGCCTTCTCCACCCCGCTGCCGCAGTAGAGTTACGCGCCCTCTGACCCCGCACGCGCCCTGTCGGACCCGCGCCCGAGCCCTTTCCCCGTCATCTGACGTCGCATCCGGAATGCCGTCGTCGCGAGTCCCGTTGCACGGGGCATCAGTGGGAACAGCATCAGTGAGAACAGTGCGCCGGACCGGCCCCTCACGCGAGAGGTGACCGGGACGACGCCGACAGCGCAAAGCGAGGAATCACCATGACACGTGCAGTGCGGTATGAAGAGTTCGGCGGACCCGAGGTCCTGCAGCTGGTCGCCGGCGAGGTGCCTCAGCCGGGCCCGGGCGAGGTCCGTGTCCGCGTCGCGGCCGCCGGTCTGAACCCGGTCGACTTCAAGATCTTCCACGGCGGCCCCGCGGCGGAGGCGTTCGGCGGAGCTCCCGGCTCCGGCGTCGGCAACGACTTCGCCGGCGAAATCGACGAACTCGGCGAGGGCGTCACGGGCTTCGCCGTGGGCGACCGGGTGTTCGGCGGCAAGCGGCACGAAGCGGTGGCCGACTTCGGTCCTGGTCCCCGCGAGCGGACTGCACCGCACCCCGGACGGACTCTCCGATGAGCTGGCCGCGACCCTGGACATCGCCGGACGGACCGCTGCCGCCGCGATCGACCAGTTGAAGCTGACGCCGGAGGACACCGTGTTGATCGGCGGGGCCGCGGGAGGCGTGGGCGTTCTGGCCACGCAGCTCGCCGTCGCGACCGGAGCCACGGTGATCGGGACAGCGTCCGAACGCAATCACGAATTCCTGCGCGGACTCGGCGCCGTGCCCGTCACGTATGGCGCGGGCCTGGCGGACCGCGTCGCGGAGATCGGCACGCCCACTGCCGCTGCTGACCTCAACGGCACCGAAGTGATCACCGTGGCGCAGGGCTTCGGTGTCCCCGCGGAGCGCATCACCGCGATCGCCGCGCACGGCCATCAGGACGGCGGGTTCATCGCGACCGGTGGCGGGGATGCCGGTCCGGGCGCGCTGGAGCGCATCGCGGCGGGCCTCGCCGACGGTTCCCTGGTCCTGCCCCTCGAAGCGACCTTCCCCGTGGAACAGGTGGCGGACGCCTACCGGCTGCTGGAGGAGGGCCACGTCCGCGGCAAGGTGGTCGTCACGCTCGACTGACGGGCGCAGCGCCGGGCCGGCCGGTTCCCGCGCCTTCACCCACGGAAACGTGGTTCACCCCCTGAAATTTCCCGGGGTGAACCACGTTTCCGGGGGCGCTTCCGTCAGCGCCCCTGGCAGAGCCCGCCCACAGAGGGGGTGTTGGATTCCCCGGCCCCGGCCTAGCGTGGAAGGGAGGGGCGACGCCCCGCCGCCGCCGTCGGGAGCACGGCGCATCACCCGGTGACGGTGGTTCCATCCGATCGAGGAAGGGGAACACCATGACGTCACTCTGGCTGGACCGGCCACCGATTGAGGGAGCCGGCGAATTCATTCCGGAGGCCCGCTACGACACCGTGGTCGTCGGCGCGGGACTGAGCGGACTGGCCACCGGGCTGCTGCTGGCCCGTGGCGGCCAGCGCGTCGCGATCGTGGAGGCCCGCGCCGTCGGCTCCGGCACCACCGGCAACACCACCGCGAAACTGAGCCTCCTGCAGGGCACCCGGCTGTCCGCGCTGCGTGACCGCCATCCGCTGAGTCTGGTGGAGGCCTACGTCGAGGGCAACCGGGAGGGTCAGGCCTGGCTCCTCCGATTCCTGGAGGAACAGGGCGTCCCCTTCCAGCGGCGTGACGCCTACGTCTTCTCCGTGACCGACGACGGCGCGCGGCAGCTGGGCGCCGAGTTCCAGGCCGCGCGGGACGCCGGGCTGGCCGTGGCTGAGGTCGCGGCCACGGAGCTGCCGTTCCCGATCACGGCCGCACTCCGCCTCGACGACCAGGCGCAGTTCGACCCGATGGACGTCCTGGAGGCCATGACCCGGGACTTCCTCGCCCACGACGGTGTGCTCCTGGAGGGCACCCGCGTCCACGACATCGAGCAGGAGGAGGAAGGCCTCATCCTCCGGACGTCCCGCGGCCGGCTCCTCGCGGACCGGGCCGTCCTCGCCACCGGCATTCCGTTCCTGGACCGCGGCGGCTACTTCGCCCGGCTCCACCCCTCGCAGTCCTACGCCGCGGCACTCCGGCTGCCTCCGGGCACGCCCGTCCCGCAGGGCATGTACCTCTCCGTCGAGACGCCAGCGCGGTCGCTCCGCAGCGCCCCGGACGACGACGGCGGCGACCTCCTCCTGATCGGAGGCAACGGTCACGCGACGGGCAAGGAACCCTCGCCCCAGGCCCGCCTGGACGAACTGCTCGACTGGGGCCGGCACCACTTCCCCGGAGCCGAGGTCACCCACACCTGGTCCGGCCAGGACTACCGTTCCGCGGACCGTCTGCCCTACATCGGACCGATGCCGTTCGGCGGAGGCCGGATCTTCGTGGCCACCGGGTACGACAAGTGGGGCATGAGCACCGGCATGGCGGCCGGGCTGGCCCTGAGTGCCGAGATCCTGGGCGGTCGGATGCCGTGGGCCGAGAGGCTGCGGGACCGTTCGGCCACCAGCCCCGGCCTGAGGTCCGGACTCGCGCAGAACGCCGCGGTCGCCGTCGACTGGGCCAAGGACTGGGTCAGTTCCCGTTTCCTCTCGCCGCCGGACGCCCACGAGGTGGTGCCGCGGGAGGGCCACGGCGTGGTGGCGCACGACGGCGACGGACCCGAGGCCGTCTCCACGGTCGGCGGGCGCACGTGCAGGCTCTCCGCCGTGTGCACGCACCGTGGCGGGATCGTGCGCTGGAACGACGCCGAACGCAGCTGGGACTGCCCTTTGCACGGGTCCCGGTTCGCCCCGGACGGCACGGTGCTCCAGGGACCGGCGACGCAGGATCTGGTGGTCGACTCCGTGGCCACCGGCGCCGCGACCCACGAGCCGGAGGAGTGAGCGCCGGCCGGTCCTGCGCGTTCACCCACGGAAACGTGGTTCACCCCCTGAAATTTCCCGGGGTGAACCACGTTTCCGTGGGTGCTGTTTCCGTGAGCGAATCCGCCCGGTTCATGACAGAAGATGAAGCCTCCCGTCACACTTCTCCCCGGGGCCTGGTGCTAGATTTTTTGCAGAGTAACGAGCACCGGTGACAAGCCCTGACTGACCGGTCGGCAACCCTCCACACGCGGCGGGGTGCCTCAGGTGACTACTCGGCATGTGTCAACTGCAAGCGCGAAGGAGCCCCACTTGCCTGCCCGCAAAGAACCCACGTCCGCCCCTGCCGGAACCGCCGGCGCCGCCAAGGCCACGACGCCCAGGAGCACCGCGGCCAAGCCCGCCACCCGGGCTCCGCGCACCACGAAGGCCGCGGCCGCCAAGCCGGCAGCCGCCAAGGCCTCCCCCGCGAAGGCCGCCACGACGACGGCGACCGCCCCCGCCGCCGAGCAGGCCACTGCCGCCGCGCCCGCCGTCGCGCCCCAGGACGTGACGGCCGAGACGCCCGCCCGCCTGCCCTACCGCCTCCTGACCGGCCCGGACACCCGCGAATTCTGCGAACGGGTCTCCGCCGCCCTGGCCGATGGGTACATCCTCTACGGGAGCCCGTCCGTGACCTTCAACGGGGAGACGGTGATCGCGGCCCAGGCCGTCGTCCTGCCCTACGCGCCGCCCGCGCCGCCGGCCCCGGTCGTCGACCCGTACGCCGTCCCCGCCACCGGCTTCGCCCCCTACGGCGGTGCCCTGTGAGCTACGCGGGTGACCTGACGCCACAGCAGGCCTGGAACAAGCTCAAGGACGGCGCCATCCTCGTGGACGTGCGCACCGAGGCGGAGTGGGCGCACATCGGCCGTCCGAAGGCCCCGTCCGGCGACCCCCTGTTCATCCAGTGGAACCTGGCCGGTGGCGCGCCGAACCAGGGCTTCCTCACGGAGCTCGCCGAGCAGGCGCCGGAGGCGGGCACCGCGGAGCTCGTGTTCCTGTGCCGCTCCGGGCAGCGCTCCATCGCGGCGGCCGAAGCCGCGACGGCGGCGGGCTGGTCCTCGTACAACGTCCTGGAAGGCTTCGAGGGCGTCCCGGACCGTTTCGGGGAGCGCACCGTGAACGGCTGGAAGAACAGCGGCCTGCCGACCACCATCGGGGCGTGAGGCATGGCGTTCAATCCTGAGGCCGCGTCCTGGTCGCCGGCCACGCAGGCCGTCCGGGGCGGGCTGGACCGCACGGGCTTCTACGAGACCTCCGAGGCGTTGTTCCTGAACTCGGGCTTCGTCTACGACTCCGCGGAGGCCGCCGAACGCGCCTTCACCGGTGAGGACGAGCGCTTCGTGTACTCGCGCTACGGCAATCCGACCGTCGCCACCTTCCAGGAGCGGCTGCGGCTGCTCGAAGGCACCGAGGCGTGCTTCGCGACGGCGTCCGGCATGTCCGCGGTGTTCACGGCCCTGGGCGCGCTGCTCGCCGCCGGGGACCGCGTGGTCGCGGCGCGGTCGCTGTTCGGTTCCTGCTTCGTGATCCTGAACGAGATCCTGCCGCGCTGGGGCGTGGAGACCGTGTTCGTCGACGGGCCCGATCTGGAGCAGTGGCGCGAGGCCCTGTCCGTGCCGACGCAGGCGGTGTTCTTCGAATCGCCGTCGAACCCGATGCAGGAGATCGTGGACATCGCCGCGGTCAGCGAGCTCGCGCACGCCGCGGGCGCCACCGTGGTGGCCGACAACGTCTTCGCCACCCCCATGCTGCAGCGCTGCACGGATCTGGGGGCCGACGTCGTCGTGTATTCCGGGACCAAGCACATCGACGGGCAGGGGCGCGTCATGGGCGGCGCGATCCTCGGGACCAAGGAGTTCATCGACGGGCCGGTGAAGAACCTCATGCGGCACACGGGGCCGTCGCTGTCGAGCTTCAACGCCTGGGTGCTGACGAAGGGCCTGGAGACGCTGGACATGCGCGTGCGGCACTCGTCCGCCTCCGCTCTGAAGCTGGCCGAGTGGCTCGAACGGCAGCCCGGGGTGACCTGGGTGAAGTATCCGTTGCTGCCCTCGCACCCGCAGTTCGAACTGGCGAAACAGCAGATGAGCGCGGGCGGCACCGTGCTGACGTTCGAGCTCGCGCCGCTTCCCGGCGGCACGGCCAAGGACGCGGCGTTCACGCTGCTCAACGGCCTGAAGATCGTGGACATCTCGAACAACCTGGGCGACTCCAAGAGCCTCATCACTCATCCGGCGACGACGACGCACCGCGCCATGGGTCCGGAAGGCCGGGCCTCGATCGGGCTGGGTGACGGTGTGGTGCGCTTGTCGGTCGGGCTGGAGGATGTGGACGACCTGATCCGCGACTTCGAGCAGGCGCTGGCGGGCTAGCCCCCTGGAATGCGGGGTCAGTTGATGCCGCGCGATCGGCGATCATGCGGCATCAACTGACCCCGCATCGGGTCTGGGCCATGGGGAGCACTCCATGGGTACCCCTACCCATCGACGGTTCGTGCACGATCCGGATAGCTTTGAGTCAACAGAAACCGGGCAGGCCGGGTTCACCACGAGCAAGGAGTAAGACAATGGCAGTTTGGGGTGCAGACGTCCAGCAGCTTCGCGCACTGGGTAAGAAGCTCGAAGCAGGCGCACAGGCCATCGACGAGCAGCGTAACCAGCTCACCAGCGCCCTCAACGGCGTCCAGTGGATGGGCCCGGACGCGGACAAGTTCAAGAACGAATGGCAGTCCCAGCACGTGCCGGCCCTGAACAAGGTCGCCGAAGCACTGCGCACCGCCGGCAAGAGCGCGGCCAAGAACGCCCAGGAACAGGAAACCGCTTCCCACTAAGCGGCCCACCCCACCCACCGTGGGGAACCCTGGACCACACCCACGGCGGGCACCCCACACACGGGGAGCCCGCCGTCGGGCATTTAAAACACCACCCGCCGCCCCTCCTGCCGCGAGGGAACAGCTCACGCCCCCAAAACCCCGCCATGAGGGCACGAACTGCTCCCTCGCGACGCCGGACGGCAAGGGGCGCCGCAATGGGGAGCGCTGCCCATCGACTCGGGGGCCGCGGCTGCGTACGGTGATCGCAGGATCCCCGGCCGCGACAGCCCCCGGGCAGAACACCGAGGAGGATGTCATGGCCGTATGGGGCGCGAACGTCGAGCAGCTCAGGACCCTGGGCAAGAGGATGCAGAAGGGCGCCGACGTGCTGAACGACCAGCGCACCACCCTCTCCTCCAGCCTGAACAGCACCCAGTGGATGGGCCCCGACGCGGAGAAGTTCCGGACCGAGTGGGACTCCACTCATGCCCCGGCGCTGTCGAACGCGGCGCACGCCCTGAGCGTCGCCGGCACCGCGGCCGCCCGCAACGCCAACGAGCAGGAGCAGGCCTCGCACTGACGGGTCACCGCGAGGGAACAGTTCGCGCCCCGAAAACGGTGCGGAGAGGGCATCAGCTGTTCCCTCGCGGAGAAACGCACGACGACGGCGGGTGCGCACCGCTGCCCGGCACCCCCGCCCCGCGCCCCCTACGCGCGCACGGAGTCCCAGGTCAGCCAGGTCATGTCGACCGAGACCTCGAGCCGCGAACCCCCGCCGCCGGACAGGATGCCCTTGAGCGGCGCCACGTCGCGGTAGTCCCGGCCGCGGGCCACCACCACGTGGAAGTCCCCGGCGGCCTTGTGATTGGTCGGATCCCAGCTGTGCCAGGCGCCGTCCCACCATTCGAGCCAGGCGTGAGACTGCCCGGCCACGGTCTGGCCCGGGTCGGCCTCCGCCCGCGGGTGCAGGTATCCGGAGACGTACCGTGCCGGGATCCCGAGGCTCCTGAGGCAGCCGATGGCCAGGTGGGCAAGGTCCTGGCAGACCCCCTGGCGCTGCGCCCACGCCTGCGCCGCGTCGGTGTGCACGCCGGTGCTGCCGGGCATGTACGTCATCTCGCCCCGCAGCCTCGAGAACACCTCCTCCGCGGCGGCCTTCGGCGTCGGCCGTCCGGCGAGCGCCGCCACCAGTTCCGTCGCCTCCTCACCCGGCGCGGACAGGCGCGTCTGGGGCAGGTGGTCGCTGAACTCGTCCTGCACCGCTCGGCTGGACAGCTCAGCCCAGCCGAGCGGTTCGCCGTCGGGCGCCGGAGCCTGCTCGCGGTTCACGTCGACCGTGGCGGTGGCCACCACTTCGAGCCATTCGTGAGGCTCGTGGACCTCGAAGGTGGTCACCTGGGTGCCCCAGTAGTCGGCGTACCGGGCCTGGGTGGCGCCGGGCCGTTCGACCGTGATGCGCGAGCCGAGCACCGTCTGCCCGGGCTCCGTGGGCGGTGTCATCCGTGCTTCGTTGTAGCTGACCAGGACCGGCTTGTTGTAGTGGTAGCCGGTGCGGTGCACGATCTTCAGACGTGTCATGACAGTTCTCCCACCCAGGCCTGCTCTTCGCGGGCGCTGTAGTACCTGCGGGCGATCTCCTCCGAGGCCCGCGCGACGGATCGCTGGATGCGTTCCATGTGTTCCGGCAATTCGTCCATGAGGTTCTCGCTGCGGTGGAACTCCAGGAACGTCCTGGCCTGGCCCACGATGCGCCGGGCGTCGTTGAACATCCCGGAGCGCTGGTCGCTGGGTTCCAGCAGGGCGAGCGCCTCGTCCGCGTTCTTGAGCGAGTAGACGATCGACCGTGGGAACTGCCGGTCCATGAGCAGGAACTCGGCGGCGTTGCGGTCATCGAACGCGGCGCGGCGCGTGCGCAGGAACGACTCGTACGCCCCTGCGCAGCGCAGCATGTTCACCCAGGACACGCCCGCGGGGTTGGCGTCGCACGTGGCGAGCATCCGGGCGGTCATGTCCGCGCGCTCCAGCGACCGGCCCAGGACCATGAACAGCCAGCTGTCGTCGTGGCTCATGGTGCTGTCCGTCAGGCCGCTCGTGGTGGCCGCCCGCTCGATCACCCATTGGCAGAAGCGGTACGTCCCCGCCACGTCCTCACGGTGCCGGCTGAGGCCGAAGTACGTCGTGTTCAGGCATTCCCACAGGCTCGTGGAGACGGTCTCCCGGGCCCGTCGGGCGTTCTCCCGCGCGGCTCCGAGAGCGCCGGCGATCGACGTCGGGCTCGACCGGTCATAGGCGAGCACCCGCAGCAGCTCCGGCAAGGTGATGTCCTGCCGGTCCAGGGGCGACCCCATGACCTGCAGCAGGTCCCGCGCCACCTGTTGCTGCTGCTCCGGCGGCAGATGATTGAGGCGTTCCAGGTGCACATCGAGGATGCGGGCTGTCCCGTCCGCACGTTCCACATAGCGTCCGATCCAGAACAGGGACTCGGCGATCCGGCTCAGCATGACGTCCTCCTGACGTACGGTGCGGGATGTGATTGACGACGACGGCGCGCGGCGCTCATTGCTGCTGCCCCGCCTGGGAATCGCGCCAGCTGGTCTCCACGGGCCACACGCTGGTGCGTGCGCTGTGGCCGAACCGCCGCCGTGACGGCCCTGGGTCCGCCGCGCCCGTCTCCTCCCCCAGCACCCACGTGTCCTTGGACCCGCCGCCCTGGCTGGAGTTGACCACCAGGCTGCCCTCCTTGAGCGCCACCCGCGTGAGTCCGCCCGGCAGCACCCAGACGTCCTCGCCGTCGTTGACCGCGAACGGCCGCAGGTCCACGTGCCGGGGGCTGAACCGCTCGCGGTGCAGGGTGGGGACGGTGCTCAACTGGAGCACGGGCTGCGCGATCCAGCCGCGCGGGTCTTCGATGAGCTGCCGGCGCAGAGTGTCGAGCTCCTCGCGGCTGGCGTCGGGACCGATCACGAGACCTTTGCCGCCCGAACCGTCCACGGGCTTGACCACGAGTTCCGGCAGCCGGTCCAGGACCTCCTCGCGGGCCGCGTCCTCCTCGAGCCGGAAGGTGTCCACATTGGCCAGGATCGGCTCCTCGCCCAGGTAGTACCGGATGAGGTCCGGGACGTAGGAGTAGATGAGTTTGTCATCGGCCACCCCGTTGCCGACGGCGTTCGCGATCGTCACCCCGCCCGACCGCGCCGCGTTGACCAGGCCAGGGCAGCCCAGCATGGAGTCGGCCCGGAACTGCAGGGGGTCGAGGAACTCGTCGTCGAGGCGCTTGTAGATGACGTCCACGCGCTGCTCGCCGGAGGTGGTCCGCATGAAGACCTGGTTGCCGCGGCACGTGAGGTCCCGGCCCTCCACGAGTTCCACGCCCATCAGCCCCGCCAGGAGGGTGTGCTCGAAGTACGCGGAGTTGAAGATGCCCGGGGTCAGGACCACGACCGTCGGGTCCTCCACGCCGTCCGGGGCGGTCTTCCGGAGGGCCGAGAGCAGGCGCCGCGGGTACTCCTCCACGGGGCGGATGGACTGCTGGCTGAACACCTCCGGCAGCGCCTTCGCCATGGCCCGCCGGTTCTCCAGGACGTAACTGACGCCCGAGGGGACGCGCACATTGTCCTCGAGCACCCGCAGCGTGCCCTCGCCGTCGCGGACGATGTCGATCCCGGACACGTGCACCCGGACGCCGCCCGCCGGACGGAAGCCGTGGACCTGCCGGTGGAAGTGCTTGCTGGACGTGATGAGCTTGCGCGGCAGGACGCCGTCGCGCACGGCATCCTGCGCGCCGTAGACGTCGTTGAGGAAGGCCTCCAGGGCCCGGACCCGCTGGGCCACGCCTCGTTCCAGGCCCTGCCATTCCTGGGCGTCGATGACCCGCGGGACGATGTCCAGGGGGAACGGCCGTTCCTCGCCGGCGAAGTCGAAGGTGACGCCGCGGTCCAGGAAGGTGCGGGCCATGGCCTCCGCCCGGGCAGCGATGTCGTCCGGGGTGAGCCCCGCGAGGACCGTGGTCAGCTGGCGGTAAGAGCCCCGTGCCGTGAGGCCCGCGGACTCCGCGCCACCGCCCGCCGCAGCCGCGATGAACATCTCGTCGAAGGCTTTCGACGTGGCCAAGGCCCCCGAATAGCTGGCGAACAGATCCGATGATGATGCCGGCATGACCCCTCCAAAGACCGCGGTGACGCTGAGGAACAGAGCTTCCCACCGGGATGTGTCAGGCGGATTTCCAGCAGTCACCCTACGATGTCCAGGGTGTTTCGGGCGGGTGTCCTGGCCGGTCAGCGCACCGGGGCGGCGACGCCCGGTCCCGTGGTGCCGGGCGCTTGCCACGGGACCGCCGGCTTATTCGCGGGAATGTGACGCGGGGCGGCGCCTCCCGGCCGTCCGGAGCACGGAACGCCCGACGCCGGGCCGCCGGACCGCGCGACGCCGCCTCAGCTGGGGAGCTCCGGCGTCATGGTGGGCTGTTTTCGGCCCGTGACAACGTCGAATCCCGGCGAAAAACGCCGGAATTCCGGGGTTTTCCGCATGGGGAGAGGTTCATGGGGAGCACTCCCCATCGACGGCTCGTCCAATCATTGGATAGTTTGTTCTCAGAGGTTCACGGAAACGAACCACCACCCGCCAGGGAGGTGAGCCGGGAGCCCACAACGGAATACCACTGACATGGGAACCCGGCACAGTTCGGATCCATCACAACAAAGGAGTAAGACAATGGCAGTTTGGGGTGCAGACGTCCAGCAGCTTCGCGCACTGGGTAAGAAGCTCGAAGCAGGCGCACAGGCCATCGATGAGCAGCGTAACCAGCTCACCAGCGCCCTCAACGGCGTCCAGTGGATGGGCCCGGACGCGGACAAGTTCAAGAACGAATGGCAGTCCCAGCACGTGCCGGCCCTGAACAAGGTCGCCGAAGCACTGCGCACCGCCGGCAAGAGCGCGGCCAAGAACGCCCAGGAACAGGAAACCGCTTCCCACTAAGCGGCCCACCCCACCCACCGTGGGGAACCCTGGACCCACACCCACGGCGGGCACCCCACACACGGGGCGCCCGCCGTCGGGCATTTAAAACACCCGCCGCCCCCGTCCCGGCCCGAGGGAACAGTTGATGCCTCGAAACCCGCGCTTTCGGGGCGCGAGCTGTTCTCTCGCGTCTCACGCAGGGCCGGCGGGTGCACACTGGAGGCATGAGCTTCACCATCGCGGAGGTCGCCGAACGCACCGGCCTCAGCCAGCACACCCTCCGGTACTACGAGCGTGACGGGCTCCTGCCGCGCGAGGTAGGCCGCGCGTCGTCGGGCCGTCGCGCCTATACCGAGCAGGACGTGAACGGCATCATCATGATCGCCCGGCTGCGGGCCACCGGCATGCCGATCTCCGACGTCAGGCGGTACGCGCGACTGGTGCGCGACGGCGACGCCTCGGTCCCCGCGCGACTGAGCCTCCTGCTGGAGCATCGCGAGCACGTGATAGCACAGCTGCGCCAAGTCGAGGAGAACCTCGCCGCGATCGACACCAAGATCGACATCTACCGCGCGACAACGGCAGAGACGTTCGCGTGCCCAGCCCGGAGCGGCGCGTTGAGTCCGTTGGCCGCGGGGTCGTCGAGTCCGCTATCGAAGGGGTGAATCCGCTACCAGATGTAGCGGATTCACAGCCCACCCAGCGGACTCAGTCGCCCCCGGACGGCGACCCCTTGACTTAGAGTGCGCTCGAAGGAGTTTGCTGGTCTCATGACGATCTCCACACGAACTCTCGGCACTGATTCCCCCCTCACCGTCTCCGCCCTGGGCCTCGGCTGCATGGGCATGTCCGAGTTCTACGGAACGCCGGACCCGGACGCAGGCCTCGCCACCATCCACCGGGCGCTCGACCTCGGCGTCACCTTCCTCGACACCGCGGACATGTACGGGCCGTTCACGAACGAAGAGCTGGTCGGGCGGGCGATCGCCGGACGCCGCGACGAGGTCCAGCTCGCCACCAAGTTCGGCAACATGCGCGGTCCGAACGGCGAACGACTCGGCATCAACGGCCGGCCCGAGTATGTGCGTTCCGCCTGCGACGCCTCCCTGCAGCGGCTCGGCGTCGACCACATCGACCTGTACTACCAGCACCGCGTGGATCCGAACGTCCCCATCGAGGAGACTGTCGGCGCCATGGCGGAGCTCGTGACGGCCGGCAAGGTGCGGCACCTGGGGCTGTCGGAGGCCTCGGCCGCGACGATCCGCCGCGCCCACGCCGTGCACCCGATCACCGCCGTCGAGACGGAGTACTCCCTGTTCTCCCGCGATGTGGAGGACTCGGTCCTGCCCGCGCTGCGCGAGCTGGGGATCGGCCTGGTGCCGTACTCGCCGCTGGGCCGCGGCATCCTGACGGGCACCATGACGGCGGAGTCGGTGACCGGCGACGGCGACGCGCGGTCGTCCGCCTACTTCCCGCGTTTCCAGGGTGAGGCGCTGGAAGCCAACCTGGCGCTGGCCGCGAGGGTGACGGAGTTGGCCGAAGCACGCGGCTGCACCCCGAGTCAGCTCGCACTCGCGTGGCTGCTGGCCCAGGGCGAGGACATCGTCCCGATCCCGGGCACCCGCCGCGTGAAGTACCTGGAGGAGAACGTGGTCGCCGCGTCCCTGGAACTCAGCCCGGCGGAACTGGAGGCGCTGGAAGAAGCCGTCCCGCGTGATGCCGTGGTGGGCGAGCGGTACGGGGACATGAGCTCGATCGACGGGTAGTTGCGTCGAGTGCCGCGAAGGAACACGTGGCGCCCTCAAAACGTGGTTTTGGGGGCACCACGTGTTCTCTCGCGCTCACCAACTTTTGAGATACTCCTGAAAACGCCGGTCCAAGCTGGCGGGGTCCGGGCGGAGCGATATTACGCGTGGGACGTACAACGAACGACCATTCATGTCCTGCATCCCGTGCTTCACCAGCGAAGTGCTTGGCAACGCGAGAACATCGGGTCGCACCGATACTCGATAATGACGGTCAATGCTCAGCAAATTGCCGTCAAACGCAGCATGATGCAACTTACACAATGCCAAACCATTGGACACCTCGGTTGAGCTCGAGACATGAGCGTCCGGAGTGATATGCGCAGCATCAATCAAGGCGGGAATATCCAGTTCACAGACGGCGCAGTGATACTCATAGGCGTGCACCACACGACGCCGGAAGTCCCGCTGATGCAAGCGGACGCTGCGGACCTGTTGGGCGTATGATTTCGGCAACGCGGGCTCGTAAAGCGGGTCCTCCGGGTCACTCAGCGCACGATCCAAAAAGACGTCAACGTAACCTTCGACCGGATCATCTCCTTCAAGAAAGACCGGGTATCGAGGCACATACAACGCCGGATGGACTTCCTGAAACAGAATGACTGGGTCTTTACGCTCCGCCGCGGCCCGGAGCTTAAGATTGCGGCCACTGACCAATGGCTGGCCGGACCGCCTCTCGTAGGAGTACCTCAAATACTCCGCGTTCGCCTCGTCATCGTAGGGACCCTTCAGCGTATTGGTAATAGACAGGGTTGTATCGAACCCTCGAGGATTCCAAATACCTGTCTGGGGGTCCATCAGCGCGATCTGATGCCCACGGTAGCTATAGGCAGACCGGAGGAATTCTCTGCGAAACTCATAACCGCCATTGGCAATCTCCTGGCCCTGAAGCCACTTGAAGATGTCGCGTCTGATCTCCGCCTGTTCGTCCACGGACCACCGCGTCGCGTCCGTGCCCGAATGTGTTCCCCTAGCCATGACATCCCCCTCGCTTCCAGCCTATTGTGCAAGATTTCCCGATCACCTGTGCCGCCACTCCACGCCCCGTGCCACAATTCCCCCATGCCCCACACGCCCCCGCCCGTCCTCGGCCCCACGGTCGATGACGAGACCCGGTGCATCCACTACCGCACGCCCGTCGACATCATCGCCATCAAGTTCTTCTGCTGCGGCGACTACTACCCGTGCCACCTCTGCCACGAGGAAACCGCCGACCACCCCGCACGCCAGTGGCCCCGGGAACGCCGCGGCGAGAAGGCAGTCCTCTGCGGAGTCTGCCGGACCGAGCTGAGCATCGACGCCTACCTCGCCACCGACAGTTGCCCCGACTGCCACGGCCTCTTCAACGAGCGCTGCCGCCTCCACACACACCTCTACTTCGACTGACCTCGCCGCCCGGCGACCCGGATGAAGTGCGGCGACACCGCACGGATTCCCATCCGCGTGCCCCGCGCCGCCGTCGTCGGGCATGCTGGAAGGACCGCACCACCTCATTGAAGGAGAGAACCTTGATCTTCATCACCGCCCAGTTCCCGGTCAAGCCCGAGCACGCCGACGCCTGGCCCGAGATCTCCCGCGCCTTCACCGAGGCCACCCGCGCCGAAGAAGGCTGCCTGTTCTACGAATGGTCGCGCTCCCTGACGGACCCCAGCACCTACGTGCTGCTCGAGGCGTTCAAGGACGACGACGCCGGCGCAGCCCACGTGAATTCCGCTCACTTCAAGCAGGCGCAGGCTGAGCTTCCGCAGTACCTGTCGCGGACCCCGGACATCGTCAATGTGAAGGTCGACGGCTGGTCCGAGCTCGGCGAACTCGCCGTCCGCTGACCTCTCCCACCTGAGCCGGCGCGACGCGGGGTTTCCGGACACCTCGTGGTTGTCCACATAGAGGACTTCGGGGAACCCCGCGCCGGGCCCGGAAGCCCTATCCTGAAGGCGGGAACTCACTCTCACCTCACGGCCGTTCGGCCCATTCAGGAACAGGGACCATGAAGAATCGTTTGGCCGCGGCCTTTGCCGCCCTCCTGCTTGGCGCGGGCCTCCTCGTCACAGCCCCGGCACCCGCCGGCGCGGCGACCCCCACCGGCAAGGTCGCGATCAAGACGCAGCGCATGGCCAAGGCCACCCTCAACAGCACCCAGCTCGGCTGGTACAACGCCGGGCAGTCGCTCACACTGAAGTGCTACGCGCGCGGCCAGGCCGTCAGCGGCTACTACAGCCCCTGGCTCCCGAACGGCGGCCTCGACGACCTCTGGTACAAGACGTCGGACAACGGCTTCGTCGCCGACGTGGACATCAACACCAACTCGAACGACCCCGTGACCCCGGCGTGCACGGACCCCTTCACCGCCGCGCCGAACCCCACCATCGCCGGCACAGCGGCCGTCGGCCAGGCACTCCGCGCCGTCCCGGGCTCCTGGGATCCTGCCGCCACCTTCAGCTACCAGTGGATCCTCGCGGGCACGGCCGTCGCCGGAGCCACCGGACCGACGTGGGCTCCGCCCGCCACCGCGCTCGGCAAGACCGTCTCGGTCCGCGTCACCGGTTCCCGGGCGGGCTTCGCGACGACCGCACGCACCTCCGGAGCCACGGCCGCCCTGCAGCGCGGGTCGATCGCCACGGTCCAGCCCGTCATCACCGGTGTCCCAGCACCTGGTCAGACCGTCACCGTGAATCCCGGGGCGTGGAATCCGAAGCCGGCCACCTTCACGTACCAATGGCGCCGCAACGGAGCGAACATCGCCGGGGCCACCACCGCGTCCTACAAGGTCGCGGCGGCAGACACCGGCGCTGACCTGACCGCTGTAGTCACCGGCGCCGTCACCGGCTACAACACCGCCACCGCCGTAAGCGCCCCGGTGCGTGCCGGCAAGCAGTTCACCGCGGCCCCGAATCCCACCATCTCCGGCGGGCTCGACGTCGGCAACCGGCTCACCGCCGTCGTCGGCGCCTGGAATCCCAAGCCGGCGTATGCGTACCAGTGGCTGCGCAGCGGCGCGCCGATCGCGGGGGCGACCGCGACCACCTACGTGCTGACGAACGCCGACGCCGGCCGGGCCATCAGCTTCCGCGTCACCGGCACGCTGAGCGGCTACGCCACGGCGGTGCGCACGTCGAACGCGCTCACCACGCGCTCGCTCCTGGTACCCGCACCCGCCCCGGTGTTCCGCGGCTACCCGGCAGCCGGGCAGACCCTCACCGCCCTCGCGGGAACCTGGGGACCAGGCGCCGTGTCGCTCAGCTATCAGTGGCTGCGCAACGGCGCACCGATCGCCGGGGCGACGTCCACCACGCTCACCCTGAATAGTTCGCACGTCGGGGCACAGATCGCGGTTCGAGTCACGGGAACGCGGGCCGGGTTCATCCCCGCGACGCGCACCTCGGTGGCGTCGACCGTCGCGGCCAGCACTGCCGGGAGGCGCCCCTATAAGCTGCCGTTCCCGAAGGGCAAGTCGTACTCGATCCTGCAGGGTCCCGCCGAGCACGCCCGGGGCATCCTGCCGGAATACAACAAGCACGCGGTCGACTTCGGCACGGGTATGGGCGCCCCCATCACCGCTTCCGCGAGCGGCCTCGTTGTCTTCAGCGGCTGGGGCAGCACCGGCGAGATCCAGGTCCGGATCGACCACGGCGACAACCGCTGCACCCAGTACTCACACCTGAGCAGCACCACGATCAGTGCCGGGACGCCGATCCAGCAGGGGCAGCTCCTGGGGTACTCCGGCCAGACCGGTATCGCGTCCGGACCTCACCTGCACTGGAACGTCGTCTACTGCGATTCCCAGATCAGCCGCGAAGTGCCCAATAGCGTCGAAATGGGCACGACGTACCGCGTGGGAGCCATCGCCACCAGCCAGAACGGCTGACAGCCGGGGGGCCGCATACCCCTTCCCCCGCGTGTTTCCGTCCAGTATGCTCTGGCTAACTTACCGAACATTCGGTCATCATCGCGCGGCGGATCCGCCCTGCGCGCAGGATCAGAACAATGGAGTTCGCATGTCGTCACCTGCCATCGCTCCCGCCAGGGGCCGGAATCTCTCCTCCGAAGAACGCAAGGTCCTTGCCGGAACGCTCGTGGGGACGTCCATCGAGTGGTACGACTTCTTCATCTACGCCCAGGCGGCCGCCCTCGTGCTGGCACCGCTCTTCCTGGCACCCGTCTCGCGCGAAAACCCCGCCCTGGCGCAGGTCCTCTCGTTCGCCACGATCGGCATCTCGTTCCTCTTCCGGCCCCTCGGCGCGGTCGTCGCAGGCCGCCTCGGCGATCGCCTCGGACGCAAGAAGATGCTCGTCCTCACGCTCGTCATGATGGGCCTCTCCACCTCCCTGATCGGCTTCCTGCCGGACTACAACGCCATCGGCATCGCGGCCCCGATCCTGCTGATCCTCCTCCGCATCCTGCAAGGCTTCTCGGCCGGCGGCGAATGGGGTGGCGCGGCGCTCATGGCGGTCGAACATGCCCCGAAGAACCGGCGCGGCCTCTTCGGCGCGTTCCCCCAGATCGGCGTTCCCATCGGCATGATCCTGGCGACCTTCACCCTCTGGGCCCTCACGAGCTCCATGTCCAAGGAAGCCTTCCTCGCCTGGGGCTGGCGGGTTCCCTTCCTGCTCTCGATCGTGCTGATCGTGGTCGGCTTCGTGATCCGCCGCGCCGTCGAGGAGAGCCCGGTCTTCGACGAACTCGTGCGCCGTCGCAAGGAGTCCTCCGCACCCCTCGGCGAGCTGTTCCGCCACCACACCCGCCAGGTCTTCCTGACCGCGATCATCTTCATCGCCAACAATGCGGCCGGCTACCTGCTCATCGCGTACTTCGCCGCCTACGCCTCGACCGCACTGCACATGGACCGCCCGAGCGTCCTACTGGCCACCGCGCTCGCCTCTTTCGGCTGGCTGATCTTCACGCTCTGGGGTGGCCACGTCTCCGACCGGCTCGGACGGGTCCGGACCTTCCAGCTCGGCTACATCCTCCTGGCCGTCTGGGCCATCCCGATGTGGTTCCTGATCGATTCCCGGAACATCGTCCTGTACTTCGTGGCGCTCTTCGTCATGACTCTGGGCCTCGGACTGTCCTACGGACCCCAGGCTGCACTGTATGCGGAGATGTTCCCGGCCAAGGTCCGCTACTCCGGTGTCTCGATCGGCTACGCGCTCGGCGCCGTGCTCGGTGGAGCCTTCGCGCCGATGATCGCCGACGCCCTGCTCAACCAGTTCCATTCCTCCTGGGTGATCGGCCTCTACATCGCGATCGCCGCCATCATCTCGTTCATCGGGGTCTCGGCCGTGAAAGAACCGCGCGACGTGGACCTGCTCGCCTGACCGCCTCCCTCCCGCAGCCCGACGACGGCGCGTCGCCGAGCCCCGCTCAACGCCCCGGCGGCGCTGTCAATGGGGAGTCGTCCCCTCATTTCGCAGGTGCCCGACGGACTCCCCGCCTTTAGGATGGTGCCTAGCGGTAACTACAGTCGCTTGACTATCACTCGGAGAGCACCATGTCGCACAACACCCCTTCCGCCGGCTCGGGACCCGACGGACGAGAGCCAGGAAACCAGCCTGGGAATCCCCCGGCTCCGCCGTACCCCGGTCAGGCGGCACCCGGTCAGGCGGCATCCGGCCAGGGTTTCCCTGCGCCGGGCCAGCCCGGCCAGCCCGGCCAACCGGGTCCCGCGCAGCCGGGCCAGTCGTACCCAGGTCAGCCCTCCTCCGGACCGTCGTATCCCGGTCAGCAACAACCCCCCGGTCAGCCCGGTCAGCAGCCAGGCCGGCCGCAGCCCGGTCAGTCCTACCCGGGACAAGCCCGTCCTGGCCAGGCTCCCGGCGGCGCCCCGTACGGTGGCGCCCCCTATGGCGGGACTCCCCAGAACGGCGGATTCGGCGTTGGAGGACCCGGCCAGGGTGGTCCAGGCGCCGGCGGCCCCGGCTATGGTGGCCCGAGCTATGGCGCGCCGCAGTACGGCGGCCTCCCGCCGGCGTCGTCGGGCCCTAAGGGTCTGGCGATCGCGGCACTGATCTGCGGCATCGCCTCCCTGGTGTTCGCGTGGATCCCGGTCGTCAACGTCGTGGCCCTGGTCGCCGGGCTCGCCGCCATCACACTCGGCGTGGTGTCGCTGGTGAAGAAATTCGGCGGCACGGTCATGGCGTGGTTCGGCGCGGGCCTCGGCCTGGTCGGCGTGCTGGGATCGATCCTCGCGATGCTCGCGTTCGCCGCCCTGACCAGCATCGCGGACCGGCCCGACCCGCTCAAGACGTACAACGAGGACCGGAACAAGCAGGTCTCCGTCAAGTACATCGTCACCACCACGACGCCCACGGACGTTCGCTGGTCCACCCCGACCGGAACCTCCGAAGTGAGCGTCAGCAAGGACCAGACCACGGAATTCACCGCTCAAGCGAAGGATTCCCTGAGGATCTCGGCGAACCCGACCGACGGCTCGGCGACCGACACGAAGATCAGCTGCGAGATCGTGGTCGACGGGACCACCGTGGCAAAGGAGACCGGAGAGGGCAAGTACGCCGCCGCGAGCTGCTACTACTACAAGTTGTACTCGCGCTACTCGAGCGAGAAGCCCTCCAACGACGTGTCCGTCGAGTTCAAGGTGACCACGAACGGCAAGGTCTCGGTGAACTCACGCTGGTCGGCGAGCGGCGCCCAGAGCAGCAGCAGCCGTTATGCCGAGGTCGGCTCGGACTCCACGAGCACCGTCCAGGCCAAGTCCGACGGCACGCTCTCCCTGACCGTGCGCAGTGAGGACCGGGAGGCCGCCAGCCCGGCCTTCGGCTGCGAGATCCTGGTGGACGGGAAGTCCGTGTCGAAGCAGGCAAGCAACACGGCCTACGGCTCCGCCCGCTGCACCTACACACCCGAGAAGTGAGCTGATCTCCACACGCTGAGCGGGCGGGCGGTGACCGGCGGAGTGATCCGCACGGTGACCGCCCGCCCTTCGGCGTTTAACATGGGCTCCACCGTCGTTGTCCCACGGGTCCGGGGCAAGGGGCGGCGCCGCATCGGTCGGAAACGGGCAGTCCCGCCTCTACAGTGGGTGTTCATGGAGTTCACCATCCGCCCCCGCGTTCCCGGGGACGTCCCCGCCCTCGCCGAGTTGCTCGAACGCCAGCAGCCCACTAGCCGCTATCCCTTCGTGTGGCCGTTCCCCGGCGGGGCCGAATCCTTCCTGGTGCGCGCCGGCGAACTGGCCTCCTGGGTGGCCGAAGCCGCCGACGGCACGCTACTGGGTCATGTCGCGGTCACCCGGGTGGACGACGGCATCGAGGGACGGCTGTGGGCGGACGCACTCGACGCGGGCCTCGACGAACTGCGCTGCGTGAGCGTCCTCTTCACGGACCCGGCGCAGGCGGGATCCGGCGTGGGCTCGGCGCTCCTGGAATGCGCCACCCGGGCCGCCGCGGCCGACGGCCTGCCCGTGCTCGACGTCGTCGCCTCGGCCGAGCGCCCCGTGCAGCTCTACCAGCGGCGCGGCTGGCGGATCATCGCCACCATCTCCGCGCCTTGGCACCCCGAGCTCGACCTGCCCATCCATCTCATGGTCCTCCCCCGGGACGGCGAGGCGTAACCCTCGCCGAAGGCTCCGCCGCGCGTCACTCCGGCCGCACGACGACGGCGGCCCGCCCCCGAGCGGCCCGGATCAGCCGGGCGTTGGCCTCGTCCGTCCCGAGGGCCCAGGCGCGCGCCGCCTCGGGGCTCTTCCCGAACGCCTCGTGACGCGCGATGAGCCGCTCCAGCCGGACGCCGTCGTCCGATTCCACGAACCAGGCCTCGTCGAGAAGCGGGAGCACGCCCGCCCAGGGCCCGTCCTGCAGCAGGAGGTAGTTGCCCTCGGTGATCACGAGCCGCGCTTCCCGCGGAACGGCGATGGCGCCCGCCACCGGTTCCTCGATCTCGCGCCGGAATTCCGGGGCGAACACGACGTCCTCATCTCGCGCGCGGAGCCGCCGCAGCAGCGCGACGTAGCCCGCGCCGTCGAACGTTTCGGGAGCGCCCTTGCGCTGCCGCAGCCCGCGCCGCTCCAGCACGGCATTCGCCAGGTGATAACCGTCGAGGGGCACCGCGACGGCGAGGCCCGGGCCGAAGTGCTCCACCAGCGTCGTGGAGAGCGTGGTCTTCCCGGCGCCTGGCGAGCCGGCCAGTCCGAGGATGACGCGCTCCCCGGACGCCAGTAGCCGCTCGATCCGCTCGAGGGCTGCGGGCAGGCCGAGGAGGGAAGGGGCGGTGTCCGGGGTGGCGAAGTCCATGCCGGAACCGTACCGCGACGGAGCCGCCGCACCGGTTCCGCACCGGTTCCACACACCGATTCAGCGCAGCGCGAACACCCTCTGAACCCCCGCCATTCCGGGCTTTTCAGAGGTTCCTGGGAGTTCGCCGGGTTGCGGACCCAGAACAAGTGTGATGAGGATTGAAGTATCGCTTCACGGCGTAGCGGTTGATGGGAGAGTCATCTCTTACCGCCCGTTCCAGGATTCGACCAAGGGCCACGAGCCCGCTGACGAGGAGGACATCATGGGTATCGGCGACAAGATCAACAACAAGGCTGAAGAGCTGGGTGGCAAGGCCAAGGAAGCAGCCGGCCAGGCAAGCGGCGACGAGCGCCTCGAGGCCGAGGGTCAGAAGGACCAGGCTTCGGCGGGCCTGAAGCAGGCCGGCGAAAAGGTCAAGGACGCCGCGGCCGAGGCCGTGGACAACGTCAAGGACATCTTCAAGAAGTAGCGTCCCGACGGCGGTCTTCCGCCACTCGCGACGTGCACACTGTGGCCCGGGCGATGCCCGGGCCACAGTCGTGTCCGGAAGAGTGCCCGCCGCTCGGCCCGGCTGGGTTCATTTGATTAGCCCATCGACTGGATACACTGTCGCCATGCAGACCATTCCAGAGCGTCAGCGCCGCGTCTTCCATATCGCCTTGCTGTGCCAGTTGACCGCCGTGGGGCTGGTGCTCGGCGGATTCGCTGGACTGTTCCTGGGCCTGAACCGCAACAGCGGCAGCATGGTCCCGTCCGTGATGGTGGCGCTCTCCGTCGCTCTCTCGATCGTGATCATGGCGGTGCTCCTCCCACTCATGTCCTCGGAGGAGCGGAACCTGCAAGGACGGCTGCACGAGTGCGACACTGCCGCGATGGCCTCAGGCGCGACGGCTTGGCCTGCGGCGACGGCGGTCCTGGTGCGCGTCATGCCGGCACGACGACGCGCCACGTTCAAGACCGCGCTCTTCGCGGCGAACACCCCCGAACGGGGCGTCCTTCCCGTGGCCGTCCGGCTCCCTGCGGCGGCTTCGCCCCAGCCCTCCAGTGGCGCGTGGCTCCGCCTGAACCCCGCCGACCCGGCGGTCGCGGTCATCGACCCCCTCGCCACCCCGGACGACCACGCGAACGCAGGTACCGACCCTGCCCTCGCCCGCCTCAGCCGGGTGCAGCGGGGCCTCGCAGTGCCGGCCGGAGCCTGGGTCGGCCCGGCGCTGATCGGCGTCGCTGTCGCGGTGGTCATGGCGGCACTGACGGCCCTCCTCGCCCACTGACCGACGACGGCGGGGCGGGCACCGGGGATTCGTCAGCTGACCGTCCGACAAATGCGTGACAGAGTCCTTAGCTAGGGTGGCGTCATGGTGGAGAACGGAGAACACGACGCAATACGGCGGCAATTCGTGACGAACCTCGGGCTCGTGGCGAACGGCCTCTCGAACGGGTGGACCCGATGGGCACAGGACGGCACTGGATTGGCGAAAACGGTGAACGATCTCTTCGGAACGCTACGCCCCGTCCAGTTCACCGGCGAATGTGTGAACGTCTACATCCCTGACCAACCGTCGTATCTCAGCTTCAAGCTGGCCAACGAGGATGGGCCACTGCTGGATGTATATATCAGCGCCCACAACCGACAGAAGATCCGGGGGTTTCTCGGAGAAGACCCGTGGGACATTCTGCAAGAAGGAACACTGATTTCGGTGGGCGGCCGCCTTCAGCCCCGGCAGAATGTATCGGCTTACCGCTTGGCTGCTGAACGGATCGGCCCGGTGTGGGTTCAGGGCGGAGGCCTTCACCATCTCCGCCTTCAAGAATCCAGAAACGTCCTTCTGGCAAAGTACGCTCCTGGGACACCTGTGGGTGATCGGCTGAGGAACCCGGCCTTCTCACACGAAAGTAAAGGCAAGCGCCTGGCATCGAAACTGACTACCCGCGGCGTTCGGTTGCATCACGTCCTGCTCCTGTGCCCACGCACCACCGGCACCACCGAAGAGTTCCTGGAACAGCTTCCACCCAAAGGCATCGGGTATGAGGCGGCCCAGGTCGATTTCACTCCCGCGTCCCTCGCAGAGTTTCTCGGCAGTCTGCCACCGGCCCGAAACACCGTGGTGGCTCTGTACCGAGGTGGCGGCTCCTGGGCCGATCTCCGGATGTTTGATTCGCACGTTCTGGCGGCGGCCATTGCGGAATGTGCAGTACCTGTGCTCACAGGAATCGGCCATCGCTATGACATCAGTCTGTCCGACCGAACTGCCTTCGCTTCTGCCAGCACACCCACCGGGTTAGGGAAACTGCTCAGCGGTATCTACTTCGGGCAGCGCGACGAGGCAGCTCCGCAGGCAGATCGTCACACCCCTCTGCTCCGTGAACGTGAGCAGACGCCGCCTGCGGCAGCAAGCCGCACTGGTGGAGAGCTACGAACGCAAGCGGAAGCCGATGCAGCCGTGCGGGAAGCGCGGGAAGAGCAGCTCCGAAATCAGCTGGGTCGCGACCTTGAGGCCGCCCGCCGAGTTGCTGGCGCCATGCGTGACCGCTTCGCCGCGGAACGACAGGCTCGCTCGGAGGAGGCCCAGAATGCTGCCCTTCAACGGGTGGACCAGCGCGCCACCTTCCAGGCAGTGCTGTGCTCGATAGCTTCGGTACTCGCTGGGTGCTTCTGCTTGGCGCAGGCCATCAACGGGCGGCCCGCCCCTTCACTGACATGGCTCATGATCGCGCTACTGGCGGCAGGGTTCGGCCGGTGGCTCTGGCTCGGCAAGAGCCGTGCACGTCAGCATCTTGCCTACGGCGAACCGCTCGACCGTTCGGGGGCCACCCCGGAGTGGTTCGCAGTTGCCGCTCGCGCTAGCACCCCACGGGAAGTCACGGAAGTGTTCGGGGTGAAGTGACCGGGTACCTGGCACCCCGTGCCACGCGCGTTCGTGGGTGTCGTGTGCATTCGTGGCTTTTGGTAGCGAATTCACTCAAAATCCACGAACCCAGGGCTATGGCGGGACCGGGCCTTCCGCGGCCGGCCGACCCTACCCGCCCATCCGGTTCTTGGTGCGGGCGGTCGCGACGGCGGCCCACGGGTCCTCCGGCCAGGGATGTTTCGGGTACCGCCCCCGCATCTCGGCCCTGACCTGCGCATACGGACCGGACCAGAACGACGCCAGATCAGCCGTCACGGCCAGCGGCCGCCCAGCCGGGGACAGGAGATGGAACACCACGGGCACCCGCATATCCACGAGCCGCGGCGTGTCGGCCCAGCCGAAGCACTCCTGAAGCTTCACGGCGACCACGGGCTGCGGCACGGGAGCGCCATCGGCCGGAGCCTCCTCCACCTCCGGGTACTCCAGGCGCACCCGGCGTCCGCTCGGCACCTCGAGCTCCGCGGGAACCAGCTCCTCCAGCCGCACGGCCTCGGGCCACGGCAGCAGACGGCGCAAGGCGTCCACGAGCGGTAGCGACTTCACGGAGGCTCCGGCGGCGAGCGCCTCGAGTTCGGGCCCCAGCCACTCGTCGGCACGGGCCAGCAGCGCCGCCGACGACGTGTCCGGCCACGGCTCCCCCAGCACGCGGTGCAGCAGGGCGAGTCGACGACGCAGTGCGTCCGCCGGGCCGGGGAAGCCGATGACCTCGAGCCCCTCCCGTTCCAGAGCCCGGAGGACCGCGGCGTGACCCTCCCGGGGACCGGGCTTCACAGGCGTCGAGGACAGCACGATCGCCCCCAGCCGGTTCACCTTCCGCGCGGCCACCTTGCCGCCGTCGAAGGACGCCTCCACGCCATCGGCCAGCAGATGCGACGCCGCGAGCGCCGCGGTCTCCCCGGAGATCCCGGCGGCCGCACGGATCACGGCACCGGTCCCGGCGGCCTCCCTGCCGCCGGCTCGGCTCGCCTCCGCCACGGCGAGCCACTCGTGCCCCGAGAGCGGGCTCCCCGACGGCAGGGCCGCCCGGGTCCCGGAGGCCAGCAGGTAGACCTCCCGCTCGCCCGGCACCCTGCGCGCCACTTGCGCCGGGAAGGCCAGCGCGACGATGGCACCCACCTCCTCCCCGCGCGGCACCGGCCGGGCGGGGGCCGGCGTCGTCGTGCGTGAGGAGTCGGCGATGCGCTCGAAGCGGCGGACTTCGTCCTTCCAGGCCCGCGCCTGCGGGTCCTGTCCGGAGCGCAGCCCGCTCAGGAGTCTGCCCAGATCGGCGCCCGGCGCCCGGAACTCCCGCGCCACGAGGGCCACGGCCTCCGCCGCGGGCCGGGCGCCCAGGAGCGCGGCGCCTTCCAACAGGGCCCGGCCCAATCGGGGGTCGGCGGGGATACCGGCGAGGGTTTGGCCCTCCTCGGTCGGCTGCCCGTTCGGGGTCACGGCTCCGAGGGCTGTCAGGGTGGCGAGGGCGTCGCGCAGGGCGGGCTGCGGGGGTGCGTCGGGCAGGGCGAAACGGTCAGGATCATCCGCGCCGGACAGCACGCCGGGCAGCGCGCCCCAGCAGGCCAGCACGAGGGCGGCCTCCGTCAGATCCGCTGCGGCGATCTCGGGCGTCGGCTGCGCGGGGGCGGCGGCGAAGGCCCGCTCGTCGCAGCAGCGCACCGCACGTCCCGGGCCTTGTCGCGCGGCGCGTCCGGCCCGCTGTTCGGCACTCGCCCGCGAACACGCCACGGTCACCAGACCGTTCATGCCTCGCGAGGCATCTCTCCGGGGCTCGCGGCTCAAACAGGAGTCGATCACGAGTCGCACGCCGGGGACCGTGAGCGAGGATTCCGCCAGGGATGTGGACACGACGATCCGCGGGCGGTCCCCCGGCCGGCGTCCCGAGACGGCCCTCTGCTGTTCCGCGGGGCTGATCTGACCGTGAAGCTCGAGAACCTCCGTGTCGGGCGCCAGGCTGCGGAGCCGATCGGTGACATGCCTGACTTCGCGGGCGCCGGGTACGAACACGAGAGCGTCGATCCCGGGATCCGCGGCGAGCGCGGACCGGTGCTCGCGAGCCGCCGTCTCAGCCACGTGGTCCAGAAAACCCCTGGTCACGCCGCGTTCGTCCATGCGAGTGACGGGCGACGGGCGCCAGGCCACGTCGAGCGGATGCAGCGCCGAGGGGCAGTCGACCACGGGCACCGCGCCCGCGGTCCCGCCGAGCAGCTCCGCAAACCGCGCGGCGTCCAGGGTGGCGGACATCGCGACCACCAGCAGATCGTCGCGGAGCTGCCGCAGTTCGGCGAGCATGGCGAAGAGCAGGTCACTCTCCAGAGCGCGTTCGTGCACTTCATCCAGGACGACGGCGTCCACCCCGTCCAGCCCCGGATCGGCCAGGAGACGGCGCAGCAGGATGCCCGGGGTCACGAACTCCACCACCGTGTCCCGCCCGGCCTGCCGTTCGCCCCGGACCGTGAAGCCCACTCTCCGTCCCAGCGGGCTCCCATCCAGAGCGGCCAGGCGCGCTGCCGCGGCGCGTGCGGCGACCCTTCTCGGCTGGGTCACGACGACGCGCGGGCTCCTCCCCGCGGCCCGCGCGGCGGCCAGCGTGGCCACGAGAGGCGGGACGAGGGTCGTCTTGCCCGTCCCGGGCGGCGCCTGGACGACCGCGGCGGGCCCGGCGTCGTCGTCCGCCCGACCGGAAGCGGACCCGTCCGGTCCGCCGAGCGCGGCGGACAGGTCTCCCAGCGCCGAGGCGAAGGGCAGTCCCGCGCCGATCACGTCGAGGTCGAACAGAGACGCTCCGGTCATGTGGCAGCCTGGGCCCGGCGCAGTTTCGTGACGGACAGGACAGCGATCTTCAGGCCGACCAGCACGCTGCGCAAGCCGAAGGCGAAGGCCAAGACCGTGGTCCCGGTGCCCGGCAGAACCGCGCAGAAGGCGGCCAGGACCAGGTCCAGGATGCTCCGGAGAAGGTCCTGCCACGGCGCGTCGGAGTGGTTGCGGAGCACCTCGACCAGTCGCGTGGCCCCGCTGGAGACGAAGGTCAGCGCTGCCAGGTACACCAGCACAGCGGACGGGAGCGGGATCAGCAGCACGACCAGGCCGGCCGCGATCCAGACGAGCCCGAGGAGGAAGGGCCAGAGCCGTCGTCGCGACGTCCCGGCACGGGCCTCCTGCGCGGCGTCGGCCAGATCGCCCACGCCGGACAGCACGAAGCCCGCCCCGGCGTAGATCTCGATGCGGGTCAGCGCCCCGAGCGGATGCAGGAACAGCCAGACGCCACCGGCCAGGGACGCCAGGCCGACCAGGAACACGACCCACCAGGGCAGCCGTGCGACGTGCTTGCCGAGCAGGCCGGGCAGGGTCCAGAAACGCTGGTGGATGGAGCTCATTCCTCCATTCTCCCCGGCGGACGCCCGCACGGTGTGGAGCGCCCCCACGCGAGAGAACAGGTGATGCCCCCAAAACCGGGTTTTGGGGGCATCACCTGTTCTCTCGCGAACCGCGCGCGGAGGATCAGTCCTCGAAGTACTCGATCCGGGCGCCGATGGAGTTCAGCCGGTCCGCGAGGTCTGCGTAGCCGCGCTCGATCACGTAGATGTTGCGCAGGGTCGAGGTGCCGCGGGCCGCGAGCATCGCGAGCAGCAGGCAGGCCGCGGGGCGGAGAGCCGGCGGGCAGCCGATCTCGGCCGCGCGCCACTTGGTCGGGCCGTTGACGTAGATGCGGTGCGGATCCAGGAGCTGCACGTTGGCGCCGAGACGGTTGAGCTCCGTCAGGTAGATGGCCCGGTTCTCGTAGACCCAGTCGTGGATCATCGTCTGACCCTCGGCGTTGGCCGCGATGACCGCGAAGAACGGCAGGTTGTCGATGTTCATGCCCGGGAACGGCATGGGGTGGATCTTGTCCACGGAGGCGTGCAGCTTGCTCGGCTTGGTGGTGACGTCCACCAGGCGCGTGTGGCCGTTGCGCGCCACGTACTCGCCGGAGATCTCCAGTTCCTGGCCCATGTGCTGCAGGAAGGCCAGCTCGATCTCCATGAACTCGATCGGCACACGGCGCACGGTGACCTCGGAGTTCGTCACGATGCCCGCGGTGATCAGGCTCATGGCCTCGATCGGGTCCTCGGACGGGAAGTACTCGATGTCCTGGTTGATGTTGGTGCGGCCCGTGATGCGCAGCGTGGTGGTGCCGATGCCCTCGATGGTCACGCCCAGCATCTGCAGGTAGAAGCAGAGGTCCTGGACCATGTAGTTGGGGCTCGCGTTGCGGATCACGGTGGTGCCGGTGCGGTGCGCGGCGGCCATGATCGCGTTCTCGGTGACGGTGTCGCCACGCTCGGTCAGCACGAAGGTGCGGTCCTTGCTGTCGGCCTCGGGGGCCTGGACCAGGTAGAAGCCGGACTTGGCCTCCACGGCGAGCCCGAACTGGCGCAGCGCCTGCATGTGCGGCTCCACGGTGCGGGTGCCGAGGTCGCAGCCGCCGGCGTAGGGCAGCTGGTACTCCTCGCGCTCGTCCAGGAGCGGGCCGAGGAGCATGATGACGCTGCGGGTGCGACGGGCCGCGTCCACATCCATGGCGTCCAGGTCCAGGACGGCGGGGCGGCGGATCTGCAGATCGTTGTCGTTGAGCCAGGTGCACTCGACGCCGATGCTCGCCAGCACCTCGACGATCCGGTTGACCTCCTCGATGCGCGCCAGGCGGCGCAGCGTGGTGGTGCCGCGGTTGATGAGGCTGGCCAGCAGAAGCGCGACGCCGGCGTTCTTGCTGCTGTTGACGTCCACCGCGCCGCTGAGCTGATGTCCGCCCTCCACCCGCAGGTGGGTGACGCGCGGCCGCGCGGGGGTCAGGAGCGTTGCCTCGAAGAGATCCTCCAAGCGGCGGATCATGCGCAGGCTCAGATTCTGCTTGCCGGTCTCCATACGGGCCACGGCGCTCTGGCTGGTGCCGAGCTCCTCGGCCAGCTTGCCCTGCGTCCAGCCCTTCTCGCTGCGGGCGTCGCGAAGCCAGGAAGCCAGGTGATCCATCGTCTCAGTCATGAGCATGAATATATCAGATGTGAGTTACCGCGAAGCAAATCACCGGCCCGTCGGCGTGAATATGGGATACCTAAGTCGCAGGGTGCGATATTTCTTCCGGAATTTCGCGTCACGATCCGCAAGCCCAGGCCACTCAGCAGCCCAGGCCATCAAACCCGACCACCCCTCAGCCCGGTCAGTACACCACGTGCCAGACGCCGAGCAGCACCGAGATCCCCACGGACAGCCCGGCGATGACCACAGAGCCGAGCACCACCCAGGTGTCGACCGCGGAGAGCCGGGACGGGCGGGCCCATGTTCGCGGCCCGGCGCCGAAGCCCCGGGCCTCCATGGTCACAGCCAGACGGGAGGCCCGGCGGATCGACTGGACGAGCAGCCCGAAACTCTGCCCCAGCTTCGCGGCAAGCCCGGACAGGACGTTCCCGGTGGCACCGACCCCGCGTGCCCGGCGAGCCATGCCGATGGTCTGCCACTCGGCCACCATGAGTCCCACCAGGCGCAGCGCCGCGAGGGTGCCCAGGACGAAGCGGTGCGGGAGGCGCGCCAGCTGTGCCAGAGCATCGGCCAGGTCGGTCGGCTCGGTGCACGCCATGACGATCACCGCCGGCAGTGCGATCGCGAGTCCACGCAGGAGGAACCCGACACCCAGGAGCAGAGAATGTTCGCCCATGGTCCAGATCCCGAAACTGAAAATGAGCGGCCCCTTGTCCGGGGCGAGCACCGCCGTGCTCCAGCCGCCCAGGACGGCGGCGGCCACGAGCGGCCACGCCCTGGTCCACAGCAGGCGGAGATTCAGGCCCGCCAGCGGCAGCACGAGGAGCTCGCAGAGCACCGCGATCCCGGCCGACAGCCAGTCGATCGACCACACGAGGGCGAGCGTGATGATCGCGAGCGCGCCGAACTTGGACAGCGGATTCGCACGCCCCAGGAGCGGAAGCTCGGCACGGGACGCCGCGTACGGGTCCACGACGGCGCGGTCCTCGGTCACGACGCTCATGCCTCCCCCTTTCCGGGTTCATCCCCGGTTCGCACGACGGCGGCCGCGCCCGCGAGCTCCGGCCCCGGGGCTCCCCCGAGCACCAGCTCCGTGGCGCCGAGGGCGCGGGTGAAGTCGGCGTCGTGCGTGACGGACAGGAGCGAGACGCCCTCGTCGAGCAGTTCGAGCAGCAGTGAGCCCAGCTCAGCCCAGGTACGCGCGTCCTGCCCGAAGGTGGGCTCGTCCAGGATCAGCAGCCGGGGATGGGCGGCGAGCACGGTCGCGACGGACAGCCGCCGCTTCTCGCCCCCGGACAGGGTGTACGGGTTGGCGTCGGCCAGGCCGTCGAGCCTCAGCCGGTGCAGCAGCTCGTCCACGCGCTCCTCGCCGCGACCCAGCTGCCGCGGCCCGAAGCGCAGTTCGTCCAGCACGCTGCCGGTCACGAACTGGTGCTCGGGCTCCTGGAACACGGTGCCGATCCGGGTGATCAGCTCCTTCGCCTTCCAGCGGTACGGCTCCGGGTGCCGGGGCAGGGCAGCACCCGCGGCCAGTAACTCGGACGAGCCGACGACGGCGCCCCCGGCCGGGGCGAGCAGCCCCGCCAGGGTGAGGGCCAGGGTCGATTTGCCCACGCCATTGGGCCCGGTCACCGAGAGCGCGCTGCCGGCCCGCAACTCCAGCTCCACCCCGCTCAGCACGGGGACGGACTTCCGGGGCGCGAGTCCACGGCGGGACGCTGACGCCCGGCTCACCGCCAGGTCGCGGGCTTCCAAAAGGACCGCGCCGGCAGGCGACGTCGCGGGACGGGACGCCACGGAACCAGCGCTCGAACGGCCGACCGTGCGATCTCCGGAACGGCCCGCGCCGGCCTCGGACAGGACGCGACTTCCGGAACGGCCCGCGCCCGCCAGCACCGGCACCCGTCCCGGGATCCAGACTCCCTGGGCGGCCAGAGCCTCACCCTGCGCGTCGAGCACGGCGTCGGGATCACCGGACGCGACCACGCCCGACGGCCCGTCGGCGCCCGCACCCAGAACCACCACACGGTCCACCGAGTCCTTCCACACCTCCACCCGGTGCTCGACCACCAGGAGCGTGGCACCGGAGGCGGCGACCGCACGGATCACGGCATCGCGGACCTCGAGCACGCCGTCGGGGTCCAGGTTGGCGGTGGGCTCATCCAGCAGCACCAGTCCGGGGCGCATCGCGAGCACCCCTGCGAGCGCCAGCCGCTGCTTCTGCCCGCCGGACAGGGCATGGGTGGGGTGGTCGAGGGGCAGAAACCCGAGCCCGACGTCGTGCAGGGCCTGGCGCACCCGAGGCCAGATCTCAGAGGGCGGCACGGCGAGGTTCTCCGCTCCGAAGGCGACGTCGTCGCCCACGCGGCCGAGCACCACCTGCGTCTCCGGATCCTGCTGCACCAGACCGGCCCGGCCCCGGGCGTCCCTGGGCGCACGGCCGTCGATCAGCAGCGTGCCGGACTCGTCGGCGTCGTCGTCCTCCGCAGAGCCGAGAACTCCGGCGAGGGCGTGGAGCAGCGTCGACTTGCCCGCGCCGGACGGGCCCAGCAGGAGGACCTTCTCCCCGGGTTCCAGGTCGAGGTCGAGTCCCGCCACAGCAGCGCGGCTGCGCCCGCCGTGGCGCCAGCCCCAGTCCCGTGCCGTGACGCGGGCCGGCTGCACGCCGCCGGCGACTCCGCTCATGATCAGCCGAAGACCGGCTCGGTACGGGCCTTGCGGGAGGCGAAGGAGGCGAGGGCGCCGGTCCGGGCCAGGCCACGCGTGGCCACCCAGGACAGCGCGCCTGCGATCACGGCGCCGGAGATGAGGCAGAAGAGGATGTAGAGGAACTTGGCGGTGCCGTCGTAGGCGATGTTCCAGCCCCAAGGCAGGAAGCTGTCGTTGAGGCCGCAGAAGAGCCCGGATGCCGCTCCGGCCAGGAGCGCGGTGGGCAGGTTGAACTTCCGGTAGAGGAACGCGGCGAAGATCAGCTCCGCGCCGAGGCCCTGGAGCAGCCCGGAGATCAGCACGGTCAGGCCGTACTGCGAGCCCATGATGAGCTCACCGCTCGCAGCCACGGCCTCGCAGAAGATGGCGGCGCCGGGCTTGCGGATGATGAGCGCGCCGAGCACGGCCGGGATCATCCAGCCACCGGCGTAGAGGCCCGAGAGCGGGGCGTAGGCGGCGGTCAGCGGGGTGATCAGGTTCGCGCCCTGGGACCACGCCCAGAACAGCACGCCACCGGCCACGGCGATCAGTGCCGCCACCACGATGTCCACCACGCGCCAGCCACGACGCTGGGCAACAGCCTGAGTAGTCATTGTCATCCTCCTGGGATTACAGGAGGGGAGGTGCCCGGAGGCACGTTCTGAGATGCTCGACTCCCTATCGCCGGTACTAACCGGATCAGGTTCGAGGGTCTGCGGTTGCTCCGCACTCTCAGCGCCCACACACCCTGCGGTGGCGGCGCTCCCCTGTCGTTCGTTGTGCGTCCCAGTTTATACCTGCACGACGACGCCGGCGCAGGCCCCGCTGTCACATTCCCCGGGTGCCGCGGAAGTCAGCCCGGGCCGGGTGCGCGCGGGACGCCTCCCGGCTGCCGAACTCGCTAGGGAGAGCCGGAGGTCGCTGTCGCCGGTAGCGACCTCAAACCCTTCATAGCGAGTTCAGCGCCACGCCTACAGAAAACACGGGTGGCCCGCCTCACGAAACTTGGCCCCGCCTCCGCGCCCTCGTTAGGCTCACACGCAAGCCGAACGTGACGATGGAAGAAGACTGATGCGCACCCAGAAGGCCGGACTGACCGCCAAGACCCTCCTCGCCTCGCTGGCCCTCGTGGTCGCCGCGGGGACGCTGGGAGCGTGCGGGGCGCCGTCGTCGTCCAATGCCTCCGCGCCGTCCGCGAGCGCCACGGCCACCGCACCGGCCACGCCGTCCGCCGAGCTCATGGCGAAGCTGGTCCCCTCGGATGCGCGGATCATCGCCAACCCGGCGAAGCCGCGGACCACGCTCATCCTCTTCACCGATTACCAGTGCCCGTACTGCGCCAAGATGGACACGCTGATCGAGCGGGCCAAGAAGGAGTACGGGTCCGAGGTGCGGATCGTCGTGCGCAACTTCCCGCTCCCCATGCATGAGAACGCCCCGCTCGCGGCCAAGGCCGTGGAGGCCGCGGCCGAGCAGGGCGCCCTCGAGAAGATGAGCCACCTCGTGTTCAGCAAGCAGGCCGAATGGGCCAAGTCGACGTCGGGCCAGGCGGAGACCTTCACCGGATACGCCCGCGAACTGGGGCTGAACATGGACCGCTTCGCCAAGGACTTCACGTCCCCGGCCGTCGCGACCCGCGTCCAGCGCGACCTCGACGATGCCAAGGAACTCGGCCTGCGGGGCACCCCCTCCCTGGTGCTGGAAGGTCAGCTGCTGCAGGTCGACTCCAGTGACTACAACACCCTGAAGGCCCCGCTCGATCAGGTTCTGGGGAACTGAGCACCAGCCCCGAACTTTGCACTCGGTCCCCTAATTGCACTGGGTGCACAAATTGCCGTAGCATCGGAGCATGGACTCCACCACTTTCCTGGACGGAACTCCACCGGATCATCCCCACGGCGGCTCCGCGGAGGAGAAGACCTCTCGCCGCGAGCTCAATAAGCAGGCCACTCGCGCCGCCATCATCGAGGCCGCGGTCAACCTGCTCTCCGAAAACGGCCTGGGCAACTTCACGGCGGAGGACCTGGCCGACGCCGTCGGCATCTCCCGCCGCACCTTCTTCAACTACTTCCCGAGCCCCGAAGCGGCCCTGGCGGCCACGGTCCAGAACTTCCTGGACGGCGCCATCGAGGAGTTCCGCCAGCGCCCCGCCGACGAGACGATCCTCGACTCCGCGATCGCCGCGGTCATGGCGCTCGTCGAGCCCGGATCGCTCTCCCGCATGGCGCGGATGTGCCTCCTGACCGAGAACCAGCCCCAGGTCCAGCGCTGGCAGCTCATGGCCTGGGATGATGCCACCAGTAAGCTCAGCGCCGCCGCGGTGGAACGTCTGGGAACAAAAGCGGACCCCTTCTTCGTCAGAACCATGGTGGGCGCCATCATCGGCGCCGGGAAGGCCGCCATGGAGTACTGGCTGGAGCACGAGGCTCCTCGCAGTGGACAGGTGACGGATGCCCACAGCATGGTCCTCAGAAACCTCATCACCCAGGCCCTCCAGCACCTCCGCAACGGCTTCGCCTGAGCGGCTCACGCCGCCCAGGAACCCCAGACCTCCCGTCCACTCGCACTCCGCTCCGCACCACCGGCACCAACAAAGGCACAGACCATGGCACTCCTGCTCTACAGGCTCGGCAAGTTCTCCTACCGGCACCGCTGGTGGGTCGTCTCCTTCTGGCTCGTGGTACTCCTGGCCGTGGGCGGCTCCGCCGCGCTGTTCAAGGGGCAGCTGACCAACGAGTTCAAGATCCCGGGGACCGAGACACAGCGGGTCATCGACCACCTCAAGCAGGCGCTCCCCGAGGCGGCTGGCGGCACGGCGTCCGTGGTGTTCCAGAACAAGGACGGCAAGCCGTTCACGGACGAGCAGAAGAAGGCCGTCTCCGACGCGCTGACCAAGCTCAACGGCACCTCGCAGGTCCAGTCGAGCGTGGACCCGTTCACCACGCAGGCCGAGGTGGACGCCGCCCCGGCGAAGCTGGCCGCGGCGCAGAAGCAGCTCGACGCCGGCAAGGCCCAGCAGGAGGCCGGCAACAAGCAGCTGGACGACGCCAAGAAGCAGCTGGACAGCGCCAAGGCGCAGGCCGCCGCAGCCCAGAACTCGGGCGTGCAGGTGCCCGCCGCCCAGGCCGAGGCCGCAGCCGCCCAGATCGCCGCCGCGGAGAAGGACTACAACGCCGGCCGCGCCAAGGCCGACGCGGCCGCCAAGGAACTCGCGAGCCACCAGGCCGAGCTGGACTTCAACAAGCGCAAGTCCGACGCCTCGCAGGGCATCCGCTTCGTCTCCAAGGACGACACGGTCGCGGTCGCGCAGATCAGCTTCAAGGGCTCCCTGAGCGCCCTCTCCACCGAGGACCGGGACCACGTGGTGAAGAGCCTCGTCGCCACGGAGAACACCGGACTCAACGTCTACCCGAGCAAGGAACTCTCCGAGGATCTGGGGAGCCTGGCCGGCCCCGCGGAGATCATCGGCCTCTGCGTGGCGGTGCTGGTCCTGATCATCATGCTCGGCACCCTGATCGCCGCGGGCCTTCCGCTCCTCATGGCGATCGCCGGGGTGGGCGTGGGCGTCGGTGGCACCATCGCGCTCTCGGGCGTCATCCAGATGAACAGCATGACGCCGATCCTGGCCCTCATGCTCGGGCTGGCCGTCGGCATCGACTACTCCCTCTTCATCGTCAACCGGCACCGTGGTCAGATCCTGTCCGGCATGTCGATGGAGGAATCCGTCGCCCGCGCGACCGGCACGAGCGGCAATGCCGTGTTCTTCGCCGGCGTCACGGTGGTCATCACTCTGGCCGCCCTCGCCGTCCCCGGCCTGCCGTTCCTGAGCCTCATGGGTCTGGCCGCCGCTGCCACGGTCGCCGTGTCGGTGCTGGTCTCCCTGACCCTGACGCCCGCGGTGCTCGGGCTGATCGGCAAGCGCGTCATCTCGAAGCGGGGCTGGCGGCGCGCCGCGGACAGCGCCGCGCACCCGCTGGCAGATCACGACGACGCCGCCCGCGGCTGGGGCGCCTGGGTCACCAAGTGGCCGTGGCTGGCCGTGGTGGTGTCCGTCGTCGTGCTGGGCGTGGTGGCGCTTCCCGCGCAGAAGCTGCACCTGGCGCTGCCGGACGGCGGTTCCGAGGCCGCCGACTCCTCCGCCTACAAGGCGTACTCCACCATCAGCACGTCCTTCGGGGACGGCATGAACGGGCCGATCGTGGTGGTCGGCGAGTTCCCGGCCGGTCTCAGCGAGCAGGACGCCGCCCTCAAGCAGCTCGACCTGGCCGACCGCCTGCGCTCCGTGCCGGGCGTCGTCGCGGCCGTGCCCGCCAAGCTCAGCGATGACCGCCAGACCGCCGTGTTCCAGGTGATCCCCACCGAGGGACCGGCGAGTGAGAAGACCGTCCAGGTGGTCGCAGACATCCGTGCCAAGGGTGCGGACATCCAGCGGGATCTCGGCGTGACGATCGGCCTCACGGGCCAGACCACCGCGAACATCGACGTCTCGAACAAACTGATCGAAGCCCTGCCGCTCTACCTGAGCATCGTGGTGGGTCTGTCCCTGATCCTGCTGCTCCTGGTGTTCCGCTCCATCTGGGTCCCGGTCCTGGCGACGGTGGGCTTCCTGCTGTCCCTGGCCGCGTCGTTCGGAGCCGTGGTGGCCGTGTACCAGTGGGGCTGGCTGGGCGCCGTGTTCGACGTCCCGCACCCCGGCCCGATCCTGAGCATGCTGCCCATCATCCTGATCGGCGTGCTGTTCGGCCTCGCGATGGACTATCAGGTGTTCATCGGCTCCGGCATGCGCGAAGCCTATGTCCACGGCGCGAAGGCCAAGGCGGCCGTCCGGATCGGCTTCAAGCACGCCGCCGTCGTGGTCACCGCCGCAGCGATCATCATGACCAGCGTGTTCGCGGGCTTCATCTTCAACCATCTGACGATGGTCCGGCCGCTCGGCTTCTCCCTGGCGTTCGGCGTGCTGGTGGACGCGTTCGTGGTCCGCATGACCCTGATCCCCGCGGCCATGCACCTCCTGGGCAAGCGGGCCTGGTGGCTGCCGGCCTGGCTGGAGAAGCACCTTCCCGATGTCGACGTGGAGGGCGCCCGCCTGAACCAGGGCCACGGTGAGGACTCCACCACGACCGACGACGCCGACGGGCCGGCCCTGGCCACGGCTGCGGCGGGCGTCTCCGCCCCGGCCACCGCTGCGGCGGGCCCCGCGAAGGCGAAGAAGGCCAAGGGGAAGCGCGTCGTCGTCGAGCAGCCGGAAGAGCCGCACGCCCTCACCGGGTCCCACGCGCTCATCCAGCTTCCGGACGCCGAACCCCGCGAACTGGGCAATCCGGTCCCGGGCGGACGGCGCGAGGCCCGTCAGCGCGAGCGGCTGATCGCGACGGGGATGATCCCCGTGGTGCCGGCCGCGGGCGAGCAGGACTCCCAGCGTGACGACAAGCCCGAGAGCGATCCGGTGAACGCCGGCCGCTGACCCGTCCCGCACACGCACTGAGCCCCCGCCCCACCGGCGGGGGCTCAGTCGTTCCGGGGTTCGGCCGTTTCCCAAACCCACGACTTCGCTTGGACCCCCTGCGTACTACGCTTAGGGTGACGGCATTGTCAGCACCGTGAGGGAGAAACATGCAGCTTCTGTTCAAATTGCTCGGTACGGCCGTGAGCATCGGCGCAGGTCTCGTGGGGTCGAAGCTGGTGAACGCCGCGTGGGAGAAGGCCACGGGCAACAAGCCGCCCCAGAAGGGCGACGACGCCGAGGCGAGCCTCCGCGCGGCCCTCAGCTTCGCGGTCATCTCCGCCGCCGTGAGCGCCGTGATCCAGGTCCTCACCAACCGTGGCACCCAGCAGGCCATCGCCAAGTTCAACAAGTCGCGGGACGTCGTCTGATCTGACGGTCGCCGCGCCACCCGCATCGCGAGTGGGCCTTCCGATCACCATCCCGTCCGGGATCCGGTGATCGAAAGGCCCACTCGTGGCGTTTCTGGGACTTTCAGCCCTCGGCAGGCGCGTGGCTGTCGTGGGCGGAGCAGTGCGACTGCCCACCATAGACGGGCAGCGGCGCCGGATCGACGTCGGCGTCGTGCACCACCTCGCCGCCCACCAGCGTCAGGGCCGCGCGGTGTTCCAGGAGCGCCGCGGGATCCTGCTCGTGGTCGTAGAGATTCCCGCTCCAGGCCACCAGATCAGCGAGGGCCCCGGGCCTGATGACGCCGAGTTCGTGCTCCGCGTGCCAGGCCCAGGCACCCTCCGCCGTGTAGCCGCGGAGGGCCTGATCCAGGGTGAGCCGTTCCGCCGGAGTCCAGGCGTCCGAACCGTCCAGCCCGGCCCGGGTGAGGGCCGAGTAGAAGCCCACCACGGGGTCCATCTCGCCCACCTGCCAGTCGCTGGACAGGGCCACATGCGCCCCGGATTCCATGAGCGACCGGAACCGCCAGGCACGGTCCCAGCGCTGTTCGCCCACGTTCTCCATCCAGGTCCCGGCCACGAGATCCGGGGAGCAGTGCCGCGGCTGCATGGCCGCGGTGACGCCCAGCTGACGGAACCGGGGGAGGTCCGCGGGGTCCAGGCACTCGACGTGGACGATCCCGTGGCGGCGGTCCGTGGTCCCGTTGGCCCGCGCGGCGTGCTCGATCGCGTCCAGCGCCAGGCGGATGCCGCCGTCGCCGGTCGCATGGGTGTGGGTCTGGAAGCCGAGGCGGTCCAGCTCGGTGACGATCCGCGTGAGTTCGCCCAGGGCCGCCGACGGGTGCCCGCGATGGCCGGGGCGGTTCGCGTAGTCGTCCAGCATCCAGGCGGTGTGGGGCTCGATCACGTCATCCGCGTAGAGCTTGATGGGGCCGAGCCGGAGGCGGTCGTGGGACGGGCCGTGGTCGACGGCGTCCCGGAGCTCGCGGCGGAAGGCGTCGTCCGCGTCGACGGGGTGGAAGAGCGCGGCGATCACCCGGGAGGACAGCTTGCTCTCGCGGATCGCGCGCTCCAGGAGCGGCACCTCGGCGAGGGGGACCTGCGGCTCCACGACCGTGGTGATGCCCGTGGCCGTGGCCATCTCCAGGCTCGAGAGGAACTTCCGGTAGCGGCGGTCCGGGGAGTACATCGGGATGTCGCGCTGGAGACCCGCGAGCCCCGCCGTCGTCATGGCGCTCGTGTAGAAGTCGGTGACCCAGCCGGTGGGACGGCCGTCGGCATCGAGCTCCGGGTTGCCCCACGGGATGTCGCCGCCGTCGTTGATCCCCAGAACCCGCAGAGCCGCTTCGTTGAGCCAGACGGAGTGCTGGTCGTAAGTGGTGACGAACACCGGGCGGTCCGTCAGCCCGGCCAGGTCGCGGGCGTTCGGGCGGCGGCCGTGGACCACGGAGTAGACGGCGTTCTCCGCACAGATCCAGTCCAGCCCGGGGCGGCGGTCCGCGAGCTCCTTGATCCGCCGGCGGACCTCCTCGAGTGTCTCGGCGCCTTCGAGACTGACCGCGTCGGCGTCGAAGCCGAGGAGGAGATGGTTGTGCGAGTCGATCACGCCCGGGGTGACCAGCGCGCCGTCGAGGTCCCTGGTGCGACGGGCCGACGGCGCGTCCGCCGCGCGGCCCACATAGCTGATGCGGCCGTCGGTGATGCCCACGGCCTCGGCCCACGGCTGGGCCGGGTCGAAGGTCCGGACGGTCGCGCGGGTCAGGAGGAGATCGAGCATGGCGGGGTCCTGTCGGGAGTCAGAGAAATTCTTTGACATCAGCGTCAAGGAATTCCTCCCAGTGAAGCATCGGCGCTCTGCTAACGTCAAGGCATGGCGAGGCCGAGCAACCAGACTGCACGACGCGAGAAGCTCGTGGCCGCCGCATTGGAGGCGGCATCGGAACGCGGGCTGCGCTCCATCTCAATGACCGACGTCGCGGCGAAAGCCGGCCTGACCAGGGGCGCCGTCCTCTACTACTACGAGGATCTGGACGAGCTGCTCGTGGAGGCGCACCGCGCCGGCGTCGCACGCTTCTGCGACGCCCGCGATGCGATCGTGGCCGATCTGCCCACCGCCGCCGCCCGTCTCGCGGCAGCCATCCGGCACGGCCTTCCGAGCGGCCCGGACGACGCCCTCATGCGCCTGCTCTACGAATTCGACGTCCTCGCCGGAAACTCCACGCTGCACCACGAACTCGTCGAGACCATGTACCGGCGACAGCTCCGGACGTACCAGGGCATCCTGGAGGGCGGCGCGGCGAGCGGGGAATTCGCCCTCCGCCTGCCCGTCCAGACCCTGGCCATGAACCTCGTCGCGCTGGAAGACGCCTACGGCCTGCACATCACGGCGGGGAACAGCCTCATCACCGTCGCCACGGCGGAACAGGCCATGCGCGACGCCGCGGCAGCCCTCGGCGCGGCCCCCGCCTGAGGGGTGCCGCGGGCAGAGTCCGTGGACGTGACGAGACCGCCTTCATATACTCCGACTGTGAACCTCACGACGATCGAGACGATTCAGCAGGCCACTCGCGACTCCGCCGCCAGGCTTCTCGGCGTCGACCCCGCATCTCACGTCCCCCAGGTGCGCCGATCCACGTTCGCCGACTTCCAGGTCAACGACGCCCTCAGCATGGCCCGGGCAGCCGGGCGCGCCCCGCGCGAGATCGCTGCGATCCTCGCGAGGGACCTGGCGGAATGTGAGTGCGTCTCCCGCGCTGAGGTCTCCGGGCCCGGCTACGTCAACCTGACGCTCGACGACGGGTGGCTGCTCAGCAGACTCGCGGAGCTGAACACCTCATCCGCGGCCTCACGGGAGGGGACAGGGCGGCGAGTGGTCATCGACTATTCCTCCCCCAATGTCGCGAAGAGCATGCACGTTGGACATCTGAGGACCACGGTCGTCGGAGACGCGCTGGCGAACATCCACGAGCACCTCGGCGACGAGGTGATCCGCCAGAACCACATCGGCGATTGGGGCACGCCGTTCGGGATGATCCTGGAATACCTCCTCACTGACGACGTCGACATCGACAGGCTGTCCCAGAACGACGTCGGCCGCCTCTACCGGGTGGCGCGTGCCCGGTTCGACGCGGACCCGGCCTTCGCCGAGCAGGCGAAGCAGCGCGTCGTCCTGCTGCAGTCCGGCGATCCGACCACCGTCACCCGGTGGAAGGCCCTCGTCGCACGGTCCGTGGAGTACTTCCAGGAGCAGTACCGGGAACTGGGGGTCGGACTCGCGGAACAGGATATCCGCGGGGAGAGCTTCTACAACGACGACCTCGCGGCGGTCTGCGGCGAGCTCGAAGCGAAGGGCCTGGCCTCACTCAGTGACGGCGCCCTCTGCGCTTTCCCCCGTGGCTTCATCGGCCGGGACGGCGAGCGCCTCCCGCTCATCGTGCGGAAGTCGGACGGCGGGTACGGCTACGCGGCCACCGACCTCGCCGCGATCCGGTTCCGCACCTCCGAGCTGGCCGCGGACCGGATCGTCTACGTGGTCGGGGCTCCTCAGCGCTTGCACTTCGCCATGCTGTTCCAGACCGCGCTCGACGCCGGTTGGGTCCAGGACCCGGACAGCCTCCGGCACGTGGAGATCGGCAATGTGCTCGGCCAGGACGGCAAGATCCTCAAGACCCGGAGCGGCGACGCCCCGCTGCTGTCCGAGGCCCTTGGAGACGCAGTGGACGCGGCGGAACGCCAGCTCGCCTCCCGTGCCGACGGCGCGGATCCGGCGATGCTCCGGCGGAGCGCACACGCCCTGGGGATCGGCGCCCTCAAGTTCGCGGATCTATCCACACAACCGGGCACCGGCTACATCTTCGATCTGGCGCGCATGCTCAAGCCGACGGGCAACACCGGCCCCTATGTCCAGTACGCGGTGGTGCGCCTCCGCTCCCTGCGGGACAAGACCGGCTTCGCCCCGTACGAGGCGGCCATCGCACCCGTGTTCCATTCCGCGGAGGAACGCGAGCTGGGCATCCATCTCCTGGATCTGGACCAGGCCACGGCGGACGCCCGGGATGCGGGTTCACCGGCCCTGCTCTGCGACTATCTCGTCGAGCTGGGCCGGCTTTCCAACGCCCTCTACGAGCGCGTCAGCATCACCGGCGACGAGGATGCCGACCGGAGGCGGGCCCGATTGTCGCTCTTCGCCGTGACGGAACGCCGGCTCGTGATGGGCCTGTCCCTCCTGGGAATCGACGTCCCCGAGGTGATGTAGTCGGCAAGCCCGCCGCTGTCAGTCCTGCGTCTTCCGCTCCTCCGCGGCCTGGGACACGACGGCGGCGAGGTCGTCCTCGGTCAGCAGCTCCGGGTGACGGTGCTTGGTGCGGTAGCCGGCGCGGCTGACCATGTGCGCGGAGATCGGCACCGTCAGCAGCTGGAAGAGCCAGGCGAGCAGGAGCACGGGCCAGACCACCCAGCTGCGCATCTGGAGCCCCAGTGCCACGAAGACGAGCAGCAGGCCCAGGACCTGCGGCTTGCTGGCGGCGTGCATGCGGCTCATGAGGTCCGGGAAACGGACCATGCCCACCGCGGCGCCGAGGCTCAGCAGAGCGCCGAGGGTCAGGGCCACACCACTCAGGATGTCGACCACGCTGTTCCAGTCGATGCCAGTCCCGTCAGCGGTCATCGCGGGGCTCCTCACGGCGGTCCTGCACGAAGCGTGCGACGGTCACGGAACCGATGAAACCCACCACGGTCAGCGAGATCACCAGGATCAGATTGTTCAGGTGCCGGTGCACGGCCATGTCGATGCACAAGGCCGTGACCACGATGCTCAGCAGCACGTCCGTGGCGAGCACGCGGTCCAGCAGGGAGGGCCCCTTGGCGATGCGGTAGATCGCCGCGGCGGAGGCGAGCCCCAGCGCCACGACGGCCACCGTCACGAAGACCGGGTTGATCATGCCGTCACCTCCCCGGCCCGTTCGGCCTTCAGGCGTTTCAGTTCTTCGCGGGAGCCCATGACCTCGATGAGCTTCGCCTCGATGCGGCGCACCCCGGCGCGCACCTTCTCGGCGTCGGCTTCAGTGTGCACATCCAGCGCGTGCAGGTACAGGGTGGAGGTGGAGCGGTCGACCTCCACGACCATGGACCCGGGAATCCACGAGCTGACGTGCCCCACGGCCGTCAGGATGAGGTCGGAGTGGCTGCGCAGCGGCACGCTCAGCACCGCGTTCCGCACCTTGGGGCCCTGGAAGACCGCCACGAGGCTGACCTGGAGAGAAGCCCACGCCATGCGCGCCAGCACCTCGATGCCGAACGCGACCGCGTGGAACACATTGAAGCGCCCGCTCAGCTGCACCGGCGGCAGGTAGAACACCCGCGTCACGGCGATGGCCAGCAGCGCGCCGAAGAGCAGCGTCCCCGGGCTGAAGTCCTGCCAGAGCATGGCCCACACCAGCATCAGCCAGATGAGCAGGGGCAGCTCCTGCAGGAACCGGATCTTGCGGCGGTGGAGACTCATCGTGCACCTCCCTGAGTGTCAGCGGCCGGGGATTCCGCGGGCGACGGCGGCGCCTCCTTGGGCGGCACCGCCACCTCCGGGCCGAGCACCGCGTGGATGTAGGAACTGCGGTCCAGCATCTGGGCGGCGGACCGGTCCGCGAGCCCGAAGAGCGGACCGGCGAACACCGTCAGGGCCACGCCCAGAACGACGAGTGCAGCCGTCGGGGCGACCATGCCGCGCGGCATGAGCCGCCGTGCCGCCGCGCCCGTGGTGAGGAGTTCGGGCTCCGGGTCCTCGGCGTCGTCGGTCGTGCGCCAGAAGGCGCGGTTCCACACGCGGGCGATCGCCAGCAGCGTCAGCAGCGAGGCGAACACGCCGCCCACCACGAGGATCACGGCGAGCACCGTCCCCTGCGCGACACCGGCCTGGAGCAGGCCCAGTTTGCCCAGGAAGCCGGAGAACGGCGGGATGCCGGCCAGGTTCATCGCCGGGATGAAGAAGAGCACGGCCAGGAGCGGGGACAGCTTGCCCAGACCACCGAGGCGGTCGAGGGACGAGCTGCCCGCCCGGAGTTCCACCAGGCCCGCCACCAGGAACAACGAGGTCTGGATGGTGATGTGGTGCGCCACGTAGAAGACGGCGGCGCCCAGCCCCGCGGTGGAGCTCAGAGCCAGCCCGAACACCATGTACCCGATGTGGGAGACGAGGGTGAAGGACAGGAGACGTTTGATGTCGTTCTGCGCGACGGCGCCCAGGATCCCCACCACCATAGTCAGCAGCGCGACCACCATGAGGGGCTGGTTGAGGGTGTCGCCCGGGAACAGGAGCGTCTCCGTCCTGACCATCGCGTAGACGCCGACCTTCGTGAGCAGACCCGCGAACACCGCGGTGACCGGCGCGGGTGCCGTCGGATACGAGTCGGGGAGCCAGAAGGACAGCGGGAACACGGCCGCCTTGATGCCGAACGCCACGAGCAGCATGACGTGCAGCAGGGTCTGTATGCCGGGGTCGAGCTGCGCGAGCTTCACGGCCAGGTCGGCCATGTTCACGGTTCCGGTGGCCGCGTAGATCATCCCGATCGCGATCAGGAAGAGCAGGGAGGACACCACCGACACCACCACGTAGGTGACGCCGGCCCGGATGCGCGCCTCGGTCCCGCCGAGCGTCATGAGCACGTAACTCGCGGTGAGCAGGATTTCGAAGCCCACGTAGAGGTTGAACAGATCGCCCGAGAGGAACGCGTTGGACACGCCCGCGATCAGGATCAGGTAGCTCGGGTGGAAGATCGACACCGGGCCGTCGTAGCCGGATTCACTGGCGCCCTGGGCCGAGGCGTACAGGAGCACGCAGAGGCTCACGGCCGAGGAGACCACGAGCATCAGCGACGAGAACGCGTCCACCACCATGACGATGCCGAATGGCGGGAACCAGTGCCCCAGCCGCACGGCCGTGGTGCCGCCGTCCCAGCTGGAGGCCAGGAGGAAGCACTCGAGCACCAGGGTCAGGGACAGGACCGAGACGCTGACGGTGCGCTGCGCCCGGGGATGCCGGACGAGCGTGAACGCCACGGCCGCGCCCAGGATCGGCAGCAGGACGGCCAGGGGGGCCAGGTACGCGAGATTGACGCTCATGCCCGGCCTCCTTCCTCGGGGTGCTGTCCATGGTCGGCTTCAGGGTCGGAGCGGTGGTTCCAGCCCTCTTGGGGCTCGACGCCGGGCTGCGGGCCGGCGCCGTCGGCTGCCGGACCGCGCGTCCCGCCATCGGCGGAGCGGGTCTCGGTGTCCACGCCGTCCGCCAGGGCGGCCCCCGCACTGGACGCCGCGGAACGGGTTCCCCCGGAGCTGTCCGGGGCGGTGGAGCCGGTGGAGCTATCCGGGGCGGCGGAGCCGCTGGAGCCCTCGGCGTTCTCGCCGCCCTCCCCCGCGGAGCCGTCGGTTCGCGCGGCGCCGTGGGCGTGGGCGTGGGTGGCGGCGCCCACGGCGGCGAGGACCGCGCCGTGCTGGGCGTCGTCGTCGGCGGTGAGCGGGAACTCGGTGGTCTCCTCCGGGATGACGGCGTCGTCCTCGGCGTCGAAGCTGGGCGTGTTGGCCACTCTCTGGTCTTCCGTGTCGTCCGCGATGACGTCCTGGCGGCCCAGGACCCACGTGCGGTAGATGATGCCGAGCATGAACGCCGTGACCGCGAAGCTGATGACGATCGAGGTCAGGATGAGGGCCTGCGGGAGGGGGTCGTTGTAGTCATGCGGGTCAGTGCCCTTGACGAACAGCGGAGCCAGGCCCGCGTACCCGCCCGTCACCAGGATCAGCAGATTGGTGGCGTTGGCCAGGAGCATGAGGCCGAGGGTGACGCGGGTGAGGCTGCGCTCCAGCAGGAGGTAGATGCCGCACGCGTACAGGATCCCCATGATCACCAGGAGGGTCATATTGGCGCTCATCGTGCCGCCACCTCGCTTTCCTCCTCGAGTTCGACATCGATCTGGGCGCCGAAGCCCCTCAGCACATCCAGCACCAGGCCGATCACCACGAGATACACCCCGATGTCGAAGAAGGTGCTCGTCACGAATTTCACGTCGCCCACCACGGGCAGGCCGAAGTGGACGATGGCGCTCTGGAACACGTTCCCGCCCAGCAGGAGCGGGGCGAGCCCCGACACGGCGGCCAGCGCGAGGCCGATGCCGAGCACGAGGCCTGGGCTCATCCGGACGGCTTCCGCGAGTTCGAAGCGACCGCCGGCCAGGTACCGGATGGTCAGGGCCATGCCGGCCATCAAGCCGCCGGCGAAGCCGCCGCCCGGAAGGTTGTGCCCCGCGAACAGCAGGTACACGGAGAGCACCACCATGGTGTGGAAGATGAGCCGTGTGACCACCTCGAAGAGGATGGAACGGCGTTCCGGAGCCAGCGTCCGGCCGGCCACGATCCACGGGTTCCGCAGTGCCACACCGGTCTTGGCGCGGGGCGGCGCCCCGAACTTGCGGGCCGTGGCAAGCGCCGCGGCCTCTGCGGAGCCCTCCGCCTGGACGCGTACCCGTCCGACGCTGCCGGTCTCCACCCCGGCACTGCGGCCGAGGCTGTTGCCGATGTTCCGGACGAAGATCAGGCTGGCGACGCCGGTGGCGGCCAGGGCCAGCACCGAGATCTCGCCGAAGGTGTCCCAGGCCCGCAGGTCCACGAGCGTCACGTTGACCACGTTGAGGCCGCCGCCCTGTTCGTAGGCGAGCTTCGGGAAGTCGAGGGAGATGGGCGACGCCACCCGGGAATCCGTGGCGAAGAGCGCGAACACCACCATGGCGGCGCCGAAGGCCAAGCCCAGGATCACGCGGATCACCCGGAAGTGACCGCCCGTGCGGTCCCGGAGTTCCGGAGGAAGCCGGCGCATCGCCAGGACGAACGCCACCAGGGCCACCGTCTCCACGAGCATCTGGGTCAGCGCGAGGTCCGGCGCACCCTGCAGCGCGAAGATCAGCGCCATGCCGTAGCCCGTCACGGAGACGAACAGGACGGCCATGAAGCGCTTGTCGGCGCGGACCGCGCCGAAGGCGCCGATCACGATCGCCAGGCCGATGAGCCACTGGAACGGCGAGCCGGGGTCGATCCAGTACAGATTCGACGGCACCGCCTGGCCATGCCAGAGCAGCGTGACCGCCGGCATGATCACCGCGACGGCGAGGATCACCACCAGGTAGAAGAACAGGGAACCGCGCTGCGTGCGGCCCGTGACCCAGACGGCGGTGTCATCGAGCCCGCCGATGACGTGCTGGTACACCCGGTCCGCTTCGGGGACCTTCGGCATCGCCGCCTGGAAGCGGGTGACCCGCTCGCGGGCGATCACGAGCAGGGTGCCGACCAGGAAGGTCACCGCGGTCAGGCCGAGCGCCGCCGTGAAGCCGTGCCACAGCTCGAGATGACCGGCGGAGGCCGCCTCCTCGATGTGTTCCTCGGTCTCCTGGAAGAGCGCCGCGTACGGCTGGACCCAGGAATCCACCGGCACGGGCCACAGACCGTAGACCAGGCTGAGCGCGGCCAGGATGGCGGGCGACGCGAGGAAGGAGAAACGGATCGGCTTGAACGGCGTGGGCGGCACACCCGGCTTCGTCGAGAAAGCACCCCATATGAACCGAGCGGAATATGCGAACGTGAGTATAGATCCCACCACGATGCCGATCAGCACCACCGGGCCCCAGGGACCCGGCGCCGTCGACGTCTCGCCCGTAGCCCAGTCGACGAACGCCGTGAACACGCTCTCCTTGGCCACGAATCCGGCGAGCGGCGGGATGCCGGCCATGGAGGCCGCGGCCAGCACGGCCACGACGCCGAGCGCCCGGGAGGAGCGGAACACCCCGGAGAGCTTGCGGACGTCACGCGTTCCCGTCTGGTGGTCGATGATGCCCACCACAAGGAACAGCGCGGCCTTGAACAGACCGTGCGCGAGGAGCAGGGCGAGTCCCGCAAGGGCCGCCTCGGGCGTCCCCAGGCCCACCACCATCGTGAGGAAGCCGAGCTGCGACACCGTGCCGTACGCCAGGATGAGCTTGATGTCCGTCTGGCGGAGAGCCCGGTACCCGCCCACCAGCATGGTGATGAGCCCCAGACTGAGGACGACGGGGAGCCACGTCTCGGCCTGCGCGAAGCCGGGCGCCAGACGCGCCACGAGGTAGATGCCCGCCTTCACCATGGCCGCCGCGTGAAGGTACGCGCTCACCGGGGTAGGCGCGGCCATCGCGCCGGGCAGCCAGAAGTGGAACGGGAAGAGCGCGCTCTTGGTGATGGCGCCGACCAGTACCAGCACGACGGCGACGCCGAGCGCGGCGGCCGCGGCGCCGTCGCGGTTCGCGCCCGTCAGCAGGGCCGGGGCGCGCTCCAGGAGGGTCGAGACGCGACTGGTCCCGGTGATCTGAGCCATCATGAGCAGGCCGATCAGCATGGTCAGGCCGCCGGCCGTGGTGACGATCAGGGCCGTGAGGGCGGAGCGCCGGGCGGACAGGCGGGCCCGGGCGTAGCCGATCAGGAGGTAGGACAGGATCGTGGTCAGTTCCCAGAACACGAACATGAGGATGAGGTCGTCCGAGGTGACCAGGCCGAACATGGCGCCCGCGAAGGCCAGGAGCTGAGCGCCGAAACTGCCCAGATCGGCGTCGTCCGCCTTGAAATAGCGGGCGCAGTACGCGAGCACGAGCGATCCCACGCCGAGGACCAGGAGGCACATCACCCAGGACAGCGGATCCATGCGGAAGGTCAGGTCCAGCTGGAGCTGCGGGATCCAGTCGAAGTGCTCCACGAGGCCGGCGCCGTAGGCGGCGGGGTACTGGAAGAGCAGCCAGACGAAGGCGGCGGCAGGGGCCGCGGCCAGGAGGTAGAAGGCGTTCCGCCCCAGGCGCTTGAAGATCAGCGGAGCCACCGCGGCAAGCGCGAAAAGGGAACAGAGGACTAGGGTCACGTGGTCATCACCACTTCCGGTGTTGCTGGCCGCGGGCAGTCCTGTCATCCGGAGCGGTTCCTTAAACAGGTGTCTTCTCATTTTAGCAACTGGCGCCCGTTACTATTCGTGCTATGAGCCCCGAAGCGACTTACAACGCCGGTAGCGAACACGCGTCGCAGGAGACCGGACGGCGGCGGGGCATGGTCCTGGCCTGGGCCTCGTGGGATTGGGGCTCGGCCTCGTTCAACGCGGTCATGACGACGTTCGTTTTCACCGTTTACCTGACGTCCAAAGCATTCGGCGGCGAGGACCACGCGTCCGGAGTCCTGGGTCTCGGTTTCGGGCTGGCGGGCTTCGCGATCGCCCTGCTCGCCCCCGTGACGGGCCAGCGCGCGGATGCGGGCGGTCGGCGGAAGCTCTGGCTCGGCATCTACAGCGCCGTGGTGGTCATCCTCATGGCGCTGTGCTTCTTCGTGCGGCCCGAGCCCGAGTACCTCCTGCTCGGCGTGATCCTCATCAGCGTGGGGCACGTGTTCTTCGAACTGGCCGGGGTCAACTACAACGCCATGCTGACCCAGATCTCGACTCCGGCGACCATCGGGCGGGTCTCCGGCTTCGGCTGGGCCGCCGGGTACCTGGGCGGGATCGTGGCGCTGCTGCTGGTGCTCCAGCTGTTCGTCCAGCCCGCGTTCCACTGGTTCGGCGCGTCGACCGACGACGCCCTCAACATCCGCCTCGTGGCGCTCTTCTCCGCGGTGTGGTTCGGGGTGTTCGCGCTGCCGGTGTTCTTCCGGGTGCCGGAACCCCCGGTTCAGCCGGGCGAGGCGCGGGTGGGTTTCCTGCAGTCCTATGTGGTGCTCGTCCGGCGGATCCGGGCCCTGTTCCGGCGGTCCCCGCACACCATCTACTTCCTCCTGGCGAGCGCGGTGTTCCGGGATGGCCTCGCGGCGGTGTTCACCTTCGGCGGGGTGATCGCGGCCGGGACGTTCGGCTTCCAGCTCAAGGACGTCATCTTCTTCGCGGTCTTCGGGAACGTGGTGGCCGCGGCGGGTGCGATCCTGGGCGGCTTCCTGGACGACCGCATCGGGCCGAAGCGCGTCATCGAGCTGTCCCTGGTGGGCCTCCTCGTGGCGGGGACGGCCATCCTGATCCTGGGCAACAGCGAATATTCCTTCTTCGGCATGCAGTGGCACGGCAAGCTGACGTTCTGGGTGTTCGGGCTGCTGCTCTGCCTGTTCGTGGGGCCGGCGCAGGCCTCCGCACGGGCATTCCTGGGGCGGCTGGCCCCCGACGGCGAGGTGGGCGAGCTCTTCGGCCTCTACGCCACGACGGGCCGCGCGGTGTCCTTCCTGGCGCCCACGCTCTTCACCATCTCCATCGCCGTGGCGTCGCGGTACGTCGCGGAGGGCCAGGCGCAGCGCTGGGGGATCCTCGGCATCATGGTGGTGCTCCTGGCCGGCCTGCTGGTCCTGATCCCGGTCAAGGCCCCGGCGAAGGACAAGGTCACCGCCTGATCCCGCTCAGCACGCCCGCCCCACGCGTTGTGTGCTCAGTAGTTGCGGGTGTATCGGGCCAAGACCCGCAACTACTGAGCACGCAACTGCGGGGACCTGGAACCACCGGAAACCGGAGCCATCCACATAGGTGAAACGGCCCGACCGTTCGCGTTCCCGCCTTGTTCGGATGGGTGGATGAGAGCACAAGAACTTCCCGCACGATTCCTGAACACCTCCTTCACCGTGGCGGACGCCCTGGCAGGTGGTGTGTCCAACAGCCGCCTCCGGGCCGCCGACCTGCGAGCGCCGAGCCGTGGGATACGCATCCCCCGGGGCGCGGACCCGACACTCCTGGCGAGCCTTCGGGCTCTGACCGCACTTGACGACGCGACGGCGATCTCCGAGCTGACCGCTGCACGCGCCCGGGGCATGCCGCTGCCGTTCTGGGCTGATCAACGGATCCATGTCTCGCGCACACGGGGTGGCACGCACCCCCGCCGCGCCGGTGTGGTCGGGCATCGAACGCTGCTCCTTCCAGGAGAAGTCGAGTACCTGGCCGGTGTGCGCATCACCTCGGCAGCGCGAACCTGGCTGGATCTGGCGCACCACGTGCCCCTGGCCGATCTCGTGGCGGCGGGAGACCATCTCGTCAACGAGCACGGCCCGGACCACCCGTTCCCACGGGCGCCGCTCTGCACGGTGGCCGACCTCCGCCGAGTCACGGTGGCCCACCCCAAGATGAAAGGGAAAAGGAACGCCCTGGCGGCGTTGGACCTGATCCGCCCGGGCGCGGACTCGGTGCAGGAGACCCGGATGCGCCTGATCCTGCTGGATCATGGCGTCCCCGAACCGGAGCTCAATGTGGTTCTCTACGACCCCTGGGGCACCCCCCGGGTCTGGCCCGACCTTGCCTACCAGCGGCAGCGGTTCAGCATTCAGTACGACGGCAAGGTCCACGGGGAGGAGCGGCAGTACGACAGGGACATCGCCCGGGCCACGATCACGGCGGAGCTGGGCTGGCAGGAACTACGGATCGGCGCCGCCGACCTCCGCGGAACGCGGCCGAGCGTGGTCCGGAAGGTACAACGGGCACTTCGCGCGGCCGGCGAGCCCTCATGACCACGTTGTGTGCTCAGTAGTTGCGGGTGTCAGGGGCCAGGACCCGCAACTACTGAGCACACAACGCGAGGGGAGTCCGGGGACTAGGCTTATGCCATGCACGTGGATGAAACCGACCTCCCCGGACTCGGGGTGCGGAAAGACTTCATGACCGCCAGCGGCCGCAGGATCGGCGTGGTGGTCCACCGTGATGGAACCACGGAGTTCATCGTCTCCACCTGGGACGACCCGGACACTTGCCAGGCCTCCATCCCCCTCACGGGGCAGGAGACCACCACCCTCGCTCAGCTGCTGGGCGGCCAGCTCATCGTCAACCAGCTCACGGAAGAGCACCGGGACGTCCCGGGCATCGTGACGCGCCAGTTCTCCATCCTCCAGGATTCGCCCTTCCGGGACCGCCCCATGGGTGCAGCCTCGATCCGCACCCGCAGCGGCGTCTCGATCGTGGCGATCATGCGGGAAGGCGAGGTCATCCCTTCGCCCGGTCCCGACGTCGTGCTCCACCGTGGTGACCTGCTCGTGGCGGTGGGAACGCTCGAAGGCCTGGACAGGGCCGCCGAAATCCTCCGCAAGGGATAGCAGTGGACCAACTCGCGGTGACCCTGATCGAGTTGGGGGCCGTGGTCTTCGTACTCGGCCTCCTGGCCCGGCTTGCCGGACGGGTGGGCATGTCCCCCATCCCGTTCTACCTGCTGGGAGGCCTGGGCTTCGGCGCGGGCGGGATCATCCAGCTCGACGGTGTCCGCGAGTTCAGCCACCTTTCGGGCGAGATCGGCGTGATCCTCCTGCTGCTGATGCTCGGCCTAGAGTACACCGCGGATGAGCTTTTCACCGGCCTCAGGAAATCCTGGCAGGCCGGTGTGCTCGACGCCGTGCTGAACGCCATCCCGGGCGCGGCCGTGGCACTCCTGCTCGGCTGGGGTCCGGTCGGCGCGCTCGTGATGGCCGGCGTCACCTACATCTCGTCGTCGGGGATCGCCGCGAAGACCCTCACCGATCTGGGACGGCTCGGCAACCGCGAGACGCCTGTGGTCCTCTCCGTGCTGGTGTTCGAGGACCTCGCCATGGCCGTCTATCTCCCCATCCTGACGGCCACGCTGGCCGGCGTGGGCTTCTTCGGCGGGCTGCAGGCGGTGGCCATCGCGCTGGCGGTCATCACGGTGGTGCTCCTGGTCGCGATGAAGCACGGGCAGCGCGTCTCGGCGATCGTGCACAGCGAGAACGCCGAAGTCTTCCTGCTCACGGTGCTCGGCGCGGCCCTCCTGGTGGCGGGCCTCGCCTCGGCGCTTCAGGTGTCCGCCGCCGTGGGCGCGTTCATGCTGGGCATCGCCATCTCCGGCGCGACGGCGCACAACGCCACCCGGATGCTGGAGCCGCTGCGCGACCTCTTCGCCGCCATCTTCTTCGTGGCGTTCGGCCTCAGCACCGACGCGACGTCCATCCCACCGGTCCTCGGCTGGGCGCTGCTCCTGGCCGTCGCGACCACCGCCACCAAGATGCTCACGGGCTGGTGGGCCGCGGGACGGGCCGGGATCGGCAAGCCGGGTCGCGTGCGCGCGGGCGCGGCGCTCGTGGCGCGCGGCGAGTTCTCCATCGTCATCGCGGGCCTCGCGGTCGCCTCCGGCGCGGTGCCGGGACAGATGGCCGCCCTCGCCTCGTCCTACGTGCTCATCATGGCGGTCCTCGGGCCGCTGATCGCCCGGTTCATCGAAAGCTGGGCCAAGCCCTTCATCAAACCCCGCAAAGCGCCGGTGGCCGGAGCCGGAACCTCGGCCTGAGGTCCGGTTCCGGCCACCGTCGGATCGCTGCGGCGAGTTGGACTCAGGCGGCGAGCGCCTCGTCCGACCGGATCGGGATTCCTGCGCGGGAACGCGCGGCCAGCACCTGGCGGATGCGCCAGGCCGCGAAGATCGCCACCACGCTGATCACCAGGTGCATGATCAGGAACGCGTCCCCGAGTCCCGCACCCAGCAGCACGCCGGCGATCAGCGGGCCGGCCGCGGAGAACGCCGTCTGCAGCGCCGCGACCACGCCCAGGGTCTGGCCGACCATGCCGGCGGGCGCCAGCGACGCCGTGAGCGGGTTCAGCACCGGGCTGTACACCGTCTCCCCCACCGCGAAGATCCCGTACGTCATGACGAACAGCGCCGATGCGATCCCGGGCATGAACTGCGCCACCGAGAGCAGCAGCCAGGACACCAGCCAGACCGAACCGACCGCCATGAGCAGGGTCGCGGCGGGCCGCTTGGCCGTCAGCTTCACGACGACGAGCTGCAGCGCCACGATCACCAGGCAGTTCACGGCCGCGGCGGTTCCGATCACGGACGGTTCGGCGTTCAGCACCGTGAGCGCGTAGGCGGGCAGGCCGGACTCGAACTGGGCGTAGAACCCGAGGGCGAGCGCGATCGTCACGACGGCGGTCCAGCGCATGGCGGGGTCCGCGAAGATGAGCCGCAGGGCGCCACGGCGGCGGCCGCCGTCGTCGAGCGCCTGATCGGTGGTGGAGGCGACGCCGTCGGGCACCGGGGCGGTGCCGCGGCCGAGGCTTCCGGCCAGTGCGATGATCGCCGAGGAGATCACGAAACCGCCGGCGGCCATGAGGAAGCCGACGGTCAGACCGTCGGCGCGGCCGAGGTCGACCACCAGGCCGGCCAGGAACGCGCCCGCGGCCATGCCGAGGGACTCGCCCGTGAATTTGTAGGCGAAGACCTTGCGGCGGTCGGCGCTGGAGGACCACTCGAGCGCGAGGACCTGCTTCGCCGGGACCGCGCCGGCCAGGCCGAGGCCGAACACCAGCATGCCGAGCAGGAAGGTGCCGGGCTCCTGGACGAACATCAGCGAACCGACCGCCACCGCGCCGATCAGCTGTGCCAGCACGGCCACCAGGACCGGGTTGAAGCGGTCCGCGAGCCGCCCGGCCACCGGCGAGGCGAAGAGCGCCCCGAGGGAGAACAGGGAGGCTGCCGCGGCGGCCAGCAGGGCGCCCCAGCCGCGCGTTTCCGCGGCATAGGCGTACTGATAGGGAAGAACGGCTCCCCAGCCGAGAGAACCGATGGCGGACGCGAGGATCAAAAGCTTCGCGCGCATGAGTGCACCCCCTTGGGTCTGATGAAGGAACGATGTCCGCTGACGGACAGGTGGTGTGGTACGCCCTGTGCTCAACAGGCTCTGTGCTCAACAGGACGAGCCGCCCTCATTCCTCCCGGAGTGAGCGCGGCCACATTTATTCGACTTCGAATATTTCGATATCGAAATATTACCACATCGAAGTTCATGAGAGAATCCCTGAATGTCCCCTCGCAAGCCCAGTGCCCAGGAAGAACACCGCCGGAGCGTCGCGGCCTATGTCGCGGCCGGCGGCGAAGAGACCGTGCAGCGGGTCATCACCGCCGTGCAGTCCCTCAACCGGAAGCTGGACCAGTGGTACGCCCGTCAGTTGGCCGATCTGGACGTCACAGCGGGCGAATGGGGCGTGGTCACCGCACTGGTGAAGGCGAAGGAGCCCCTCACGCCGAGTCAGCTCGCGGACCTGAGCAACGTCGCGCCGTCGTCGATGACGCATCGCCTGGACAAGCTCGCGCTGCGCGGACTGGTCGAACGCACGCAGGACCCCGGCAACCGCACCCGCGTGTTCGTGAGCCTCACCGAGGAGGGCCGTCAGCTCTTCAACCTCGCGATCAAGGGGTCGAGCGTCGTGGAGACGGATGTGCTTCAGGACCTCAGCAGCCCGGAGATGAAGGAACTGGCCCGGATGCTGGAGGTCGTGATCGCGCGGCTGGACGACATCGAGGCGTAGGCCGGGCGGCTCACCACCCACCCCGCGGAACGGTCAGGCCCCTGCCCCGTCCGCCTCCTCGAGTTCCTCGATGCGCTCCGACGCCGCCAGGGTGGCCGGCAGCTCCAGCAGCACCACCAGCAGGATCATGACGAGGGAGGCGGCCACCATCGAGCCGAGGGTGTTCTCCCCGGGCACCAGCGCACAGGCCGCCAGGAGCACGGTCAGCACCAGGAAGAGCAGGCTGGTGGGGCGCGGAAGCGACTTCCGCAGCGTGATGAACCAGGTGGTGAGCACGAAGAGCGCGATCGGCACGGTGAGCGTGGCCGCGGCGGCCACCCGGCCCAGCTCGGCGTGCCCGTCCGCGAAGTCGATCGCCACCTCGATCCCCGCCGAGAACGAGGCCGCGGCGGCGAACACCAGGTAGTGGCCGTAGCCGAAGGTCAGCGCGTTCCGGAGGCTGCCGAAGTGCTCGTGATGCTCGCGGGAGAAGTAGATCCACCACATCCCCGCCGCGAGGACCAGGCCACACGCGGCGATCGGCAGCAGGGCTCCGAGATGCTCCTGGGCGGCCGCGGCGTCGACGACCGCACCCGTGGACGCCAGGATCGACTCGCCCAGCACGATCAGGGTGAAGCAGCCGTACCGCTCCGCAATGTGGCTGGGGTGCCAGGGGGTCTTGCGCGCTGTCTCGGCCCACACCGGCACCGACACCTCGGCCAGCACCAGGATCACGAATCCCCAGAACCCGATCTGCCCCGGCAGCAGGAGCCTGAGCAGCCACAGCACCTGGACCACCGCCACCCCGCCGGCGTAACGCAGCGCGGTGACCCTGAGCTCCGGGCTGGACGCCGCGGCGCGGAGCCATTGGCAGACCAGCGGCACCCGCATCACGAGGTACCCCAGGGTCACGACGGTGAAGTCTCCCTCGGACATCGCCGCCCCGACACCGCCGGCCAGGACCAGGGCACCGGCCATCTGGATGATCGTCAGGATGCGGTACAACCAGTCATCCGTGTCGAAGGAGGTGGCGAACCAGGTGAAGTTCATCCACGCCCACCAGATGCCGAAGAACACCAGGAGGAAGGCCACGATCCCCTCCCCCACATGGTTTTCGGCGTAGAAGTGGTGCAGCTGCGCGGAGATCATCGACACCGCCACCACGAACACCAGGTCGAAGAACAGTTCCAGCGGGCTTGCGGCGCGGAACGACTCGAAGGGGTCGCGGGGCGTCATGCGCCGGAGTCCAAGTCGGGCGGTGCTCATGTGCGGTTCTCCCTGCGCGAGGCCGGGGCGGTGCGCCCCGGGTTCCGGATCGGTTCTGCCTCCCACGATAGAGAACCCGCGCAAGCCGACGCCGTTCCTGCCCCGAAAACGCCGATGTCCCCTGGTCCCCGCACTGCGGAACCAGGGGACACCGTGGACTGCACGGCCTCGCTTCAGGCGAAGTTGCCGATTTCCAGGACGAGGCCGCCGGGCGCGCGGACGAAGGCGGCGCGCTGGCCCCATTCGCGGTCGGTGGGCTCCACGAGCGACTCCGCGCCCGCGGTGACGGCCTGCTGGTAGGCGGCGTCGACGTCGTCGGCGACGAAGCTGAGCACGCCCGTGACCCGGGCGGGGTCGGCGACCTCGAGCGGCTGCCCGGGAAGGTGGTTGCCGGCGGCCTCGAGAGTGCCGAAGGCGAGCTTGGTGTCACCCGCGGCGACCTCGGCGTAGCCCTCGCCGTAGACCTGGGTCTGCAGTCCGAAGGCGGTGCCGAAGAACTCGGCGGCGTCCTTGGCGTTGTCGACGTAGAACATGCTCTTGGCGTAGCGCATGGGATTCTCCTTCAGGATCGATACGGGCACTTCCCGCATTCACCCTCTTGACGTCTGGGCGTTCGAAGATGTGACATGGCCAGGGCGGCGCGTCACATCCAGCGCCCACCGGACGTCGAAGAGACATGGAGAACATGGAATCCGAGCTCGAACTCGCCACCCGCTTCGACCAGGAGCGCCCCCGTCTGCTGGGCATCGCCCAGAGGATCCTCGGACCGTCCGGCCCACTCGGCGCCGAGGACGCCGTCCAGGAGGCCTGGTTCCGTCTCGCCCGGCTGGACGACGACGTCGACAACCTCCCTGCCTGGCTCACCACCGTGGTGAGCCGCATCTGTCTCGACGCCCTCCGCTCCCATGCACGGCACGAGGCGCTGGCGGAGACGCTCGCCGGACAGCTCGACGAGGTCGCGCCCGGGCCGGAAGAACAGGCCCAGCTGGACGACTCCCTGAGCGTGGCGCTCCTGGTCGTCCTGGACACGCTGAGCCCGGCGGAGCGGGTCGCGTTCGTCCTCCACGACCTCTTCGGCGCACCGTTCGAGGAGGTCGCCGCGGCCACCGGACGGTCCGCCGCGGCCGCGCGGCAGCTGGCCAGCCGCGCACGACGCCGGGTGCGCGGCCAGGCCGGACCGGAGCCGTCGGCGTCGTCGGACGACCTCCCTGAGAGCCCGACGGCGGACGCCGCCGACGGAGCACGGGCACCCCGGGAGGTGGTCGAGGCGTTCATGACGGCGGCGAAGGGCGGCGACCTGGCCGCGCTGGTCAGGCTGCTGGATCCCGACGTCGTCATGACCTCGGATGCGGCCGCCGCGGCGATGGGTTCCCCGGCCCTCAAACTCGGACGGGACGAGGTCTCCGGTTTCTTCAACGGCAAGGCCAAGGCCGCCCGCTTCGCGATGCTCGGCGGCGAACCCGGCCTCGTGTGGCAGTACCGCGGCGTGGTCCAGGTGGCGTTCACCTTCCAGCTCCGCGACGGCGTCATCCATGCGGTGCGCCTGATCGGCGACCGCGAGGAACTGGACCGTCTGACGGCGTAGAGCGCTGCGCCGCGCGCCTGACCCGGTCTTGTGTGCTCAGTTGTTGCGGGTCATTCCGTCGAGAACCCGCAACAACTGAGCACACAACCGTCCATGGCCGGCCGGTCCCCATCCCCGCGGCCGGATCGGGGAGACTGGGACCATGGACGAGATCCTCGCCGCCATCCCCGCCGGAGCCGACCACCACCAGGCCGAACGCGCGTTCCGCTCCGCCGGGTGGACGCCGTGCGGCGCGGGCGACTGGGCCATCGCCTTGCGGTCCCCGGACGGACACCTGGCCGCACGGATCAGCCCCTTCGACCCGACCGGCCCGTACACCGCGGCGCTGTACCGGGCGGCCGCTCACACGGGTCAGGTCCCCCGGCTGCACGCACACCGCAGGCTTGCCGGGGGTGGGGACCTTCAGATCATGGAGTGGCTCGCTCCGGCGTCCGAGCACGAGGCCGCGGGCTTTCTCCGGGCCGTTTCAGAGGGCACGGCACCCGCTGAGGACCTCTCCCGGATCGTCCGCGAAGTGCACGCTCAAGCGGTCGCGGACCTGCCCTGGTGTGGCCCGCTGGACGAGAACCCGGCCAATGTCATGCGCGGCGACGACGGCCGCCTCGTGGTGACGGACCTCTTCTACGCCGATGGCCCCGCACTCTACGCCCAGGCCGCGGAGGACCCGGAGGCGTTCGTGGCGAGGATGCCGGAGGAGGAGCGCCGCTTCATGACGGAGATCCCTCTCGCGACTTCCGGTCCCTGGCCCGACGCCGAGCGGATGGCCCTGCGCGCTGCCCTCGCGGAGGCCGACAGGAGGAAGTCTCGGGGGACGAGCGCCTAGCTGGGAACCCGCTGATCCACGGGTTGAGCGAGCAGGCCCAGACGCCTTCCGAGGTGTGCCAGGGGACGTTTCAGGCGGTCGCCGTCACGTTCCATCCTGCACTAGCCGTCGAGACATTCAGATGACGGATGCGCGGGCGACCGCGCCGCGCCCTCGGCCTGGTGCGCTCTCGCAGTGAACCGGAAGCGAGCGTCAAGGACGTTCCTCGAGTACGCCCAGACCCAGGGCAAGCAGCGTGGTGTTGGCCATCTCGCGATGACCCACGCTGTTCGGATGGGTGTGATCGTCCATCCAGGGAGTCGGGAGCGCTTGACCGAAACGCTCCTGCCAATGCCGCTCGTGGTCGACGAGAGTAGCCCCGAGCGCACTGGCGACGCGGCGCACACGCTCCGCGTAGCGCGGCAGTGCGCGGCGACGGTTCTCGGGGGCGTCGGGCAATGTGAGAACCGGGGTGTGAAGCACGACCTGGGCCCCTAGTTCCTGGGCCTGGCGGGAGAGGGCCGCCAACTGGGTTTCGAATTCATCCAAGTGTCCGACTCCCGAGTGCGCGTCGTTCGTGCCAAGCGCGATGCTGACCACCTGCGGAGCGAATCGGCCGATCAAATGATCGAATCGATCCGCGATGAGGGGAACAGTCCAACCCGAAACGCCCGTGTTGATCACGACGTCGTCGAGGCGGTCACATTCCCATCGAATGCGCTCGTGCACCAGCTCGACCCAGGAGCGCGCTCCGTGCGTGTGATACACGCCTTGCGTGATGCTGTCGCCGGTGAAGACCCAGGTTGCACCGGCAGGCAGGGAAGAAAAGTCCGTGTGCGTCATGTCGGCGGTAACGGCTGTGATCCGCGCCCTATTCCGTTTGCGGTCGTGCTGGACCGCGGCTCAGCAAGGCGCCACTCGTTGGGCCTCTTGATGTCTCAGCGCTCGAGGATGCTCGCGGCTCACACCCGCCGAAACCGATCCTCATTCCCGCCTGGCCGTGGAGGGCCCGTCAAGTGAACCCCGCTTTGGCAGCACGCATGCCAGAAAGGCATCTCTTTGCGGACTGGACTGCTCGGGGCGCCAGGCGAGCCCTAGGCCGAGATGCGGGGAGGGTGTCAGCTTCCGCGTCACGAGTCCCCTGACGCGGCCGACCCTCGCCCGGTCCAGCAGACCAATACCCCCGTTAGCGCGCACCGCCGCGAGAATGTTGTCGGCGTCGGGCTCGCTTCGCAGCACTGGGCGGATGCCCGCGCCGAAAAGCTCCTGGAGGAGCGCGTCGTGTGCCCCAGGGGCCTGCTTCCGGGGCCAGAAGATCAAGGTCTCTTCAGCCAGATCAGCGGCGTTCAGGACGCGCCGCCGCGCCAAGGGGTGATGAGCAGGCAGTACCGCGACGATCTCCGAGACGCCGAGCTGGTCGACACGGACCCCCTGTTGGGAGACAGGCATGCGGACGAGCGCGGCATCGATGTCGCCGCGCACGAGTTGTTCAAGATTCCACGACGTCCATCCTGCCTCGGTCTGCACCTCCACCCCGGGATGCAGCCTCTGGAATTCGGTCACCAACGCACGGCCGACGGCATCACCATCGGATCGAGTCAGTGCCAGGCGCAGGACGCCTGAGGCTCCACGGCCGATAGCGATGACCTCGTTGCGCAGAGCCTCATAGGAGGACAGCACTGCGGCCCCGCCGCTCGCCAGCCGACGTCCGGGCTCCGTGAGGCGGACGCCCTGGGCATCACGCTCACAAAGCATCACCCCGAGCTCGGACTCGAGACGTTTGATCTGCTGGGAGAGTGCGGGCTGCGACAACCGCAGCCGCGTCGCAGCGCGACCGAAATGCAGTTCTTCCGCCAGAGCCAGGAAGTACTCCAGCCGTTCGAGCTTCACCCTCGCAGTATAAGCACCGCTTATCACGCGAGTGGCGATCAGTCTTGGACGGCATGGCCTGCCGGCCGCCACGGTGGTGAGGTGACTATTCCGCAGCTCCCTCAATCACCGGCCCGGACTCCGTGGTCGCAGCACACACTTCTGTACGCCCTGTTCTTCCTCATGGGCGCCGAACTATTCCTCATCTCCCCACTCCTGGCCACGATCGCCGCCGACTTCCGCGTCCCGGACGGAGAGGCGGCGTGGACGGTGAGCGGATATGTCCTCGGCTATGCGCTGTCGAGCCCGGTGCTCGCCGCGCTGACTGACCGCCGACGCCGGCGCACAGTCATCCTCGCAGGCGCCGCGCTCTTCGCCGTCGGGGACGTGGCCTGCGCTTCGGCGCCCTCGGCACCCCTGCTCGCTCTCGCCCACGCGCTGAGCGGTGTCGGCGGTGGCTTGGCCGCCCCGGCCGTCTGGGCGTATCTCGGGGAAACCGCCTCAGCGGATCAGCGTGGCCGCGCCATCGCGATGGGAGCCGCGTCATACGCCGCCGGCCAGATCCTCGGCGTGCCACTCGGGACCTTTCTCTCCGCACATCTCGGCTGGCGGGTGGCGTTTCTCGCGATCTCCGCAGGAGTCATCATGGTGGCGGCCTTGATCGCCCTGCGGCTGAAGGAACCAGACCCTGCTGACCGCCGGCGCCTTCGTCCTCGCGAGGCGATCCGTCACTCCCTCGGCCTATGGACGCGCCGCCCGTTCACCACCGTCCTCACCGCCACGGCGCTCAGCCAGGCCGCACGAATCGGAACCTACAGCTACATCGGCGTCCTGTTCGCGGATCGCTTCGGTTTCACCCTCACCGAACTGGGGACGCTTGGCGCGATCGTCGGCGTGGGATCCCTCAGCGGTTCACTCGCGATCGGTCCTGTCATCGATGTGTGGCATCGCCGAGGTCGATCGATCCCGTTCCTGCTCGGAGCCTGCGCATTCCTGCTCGCGATCGCGATCGGGATCGCTCTCACGACGTCGTCCCTCGCGGTCGCCATCCCCGTGCTCTTCCTCTGGTGCGCTGCCGGGGGCGCCTGCTTCAGCACCACCCAGGCATTTCTCTCGCTCCGGTTCTCGGACGCCCGGGCCGCCGCCGTCAGCTGGAACAACGCGGCGATGAACGGCGGCGTCGCCCTCGGCACGGCGGCGCTCGGGACAGCCGCCGTCGGCTCGGCGACATTCGACATGATTGCGATCGCCCTCGCACTGGCAGCTGCCATCGCAGCCGCAATGGCCGGTCAGCGACGCCGGGTCCCGTGATGGCTGCCAACGGTGTGTGTGCAAGACGGTGTGTGCAAGACTGGCCGCATGCGCTTGAAAGCCTGCATCAACGGTGCGAGGCGGCCCACCGAACATCCGGAGTTGCCGGTCTCAGCGGGACAGATGGCAGCGGACGCGCTGGCGGTCCTTTCGGCGGGTGCGGACGGCATCCATCTTCACGTGAAGGATGAGCACGGTGTGGACACGCTCGCTGCCCAGCCGTTGGCCCTGGTTCTCGACGCGGTGAGCGACAAGGCCCCAGGCCTGCCCCTCGGAGTGACGACGGGTGCGTGGACGCTGCCCGATCCGGCCGCTCGGATCGCCGCCATCCGGTCCTGGGACAAGTGGCCTGACTTCGCGTCGGTCAACTGGCACGAGGATGGTGCCGACGAGGTGGCCAGGGCACTACTGGATCTCGGGGTCGACGTTGAAGCCGGGCTGTGGCATGAGGCCGCAGTGGACCGGTGGGCCAGATCGCCTGTCCGTGACGACTGTGTGCGGGTCCTGCTCGAGCTTCCCGATGGTCCGGGCCCCTCCGCCACCGCAGCGATGGCTCGGCGATTGCTCGCCCACGTTGAACGCGTGGCAGGCGACCAGCTGCCGGTTCTCCTTCACGGCGAAGGAAGCAGCTGCTGGCCGGCCTTGAAAGAAGCCGCGCGGCTGGGGCTGCCCACACGCATCGGCCTGGAGGACACCTTGGTGTTGCCGGACGGCAGTCCCGCACCCGATAACGCTGCACTTGTGCATGCTGCGCTGCGGCTGATCGACGCAGAGCGCTCGCTAGGATGAGGCAAACGGGGCGGATGGCATGTTTTCGCGGCCCCCGTTGGAACCAGTGCACCATCACCAGGCATCTGAAAGGGACATCATGACTCACTCGAACCGCCCCCTGGCTGTCGTCACCGGGGCGACCGGAGGAATCGGCCGCGACATCTGCCGCCTGCTGGCCCGCGAGGGTTACGACATCGTGGCGCAGTACAACTCCCAGCACGACAGGGCCGAGCAGCTGAAGAGTTCTCTCGAAGAGCTCGGAGCGCACTGCGCCACGGTGTCCTGCGACCTGGGAACCCCCGAAGCCGTCGACGCCGTGGACGCCGCCGTCGCGGAAGCGCTCAGGAGCACCGGCGGCGAGCTCAAGGCGCTCGTCAACAACGCGGCGATGCTCCTCGGGCCGTCGCTGAACAGCGCCACCCACGAGCAGTTCGACGCCTACATGGCCGTGAACGTGCGCGCCCCCTTCTTCCTGGCGCAGAGGCTTTCGCTCCGGATGCCGCCGGGCGGGTCGATCGTCAACGTGTCCTCCGCCGGGGTGCACTTCTCCTGCCCCGACGACATCGTGTACGCGATGGGCAAGGCCGCGCTTGAATCCATGGCGTTCCACGCGGCCGAGTCACTGGCGGAACGCGGGGTCCGCATCAACGCGGTGATCCCCGGGTTCACCGACAACGGTCACGAACTGTTCAGCATCCCCGAGGCCCGCGCCCACATGTCGACGTTCGCGGTGCAGGGCGACGTCGCGGCCCCGTCCGTGGTGGCCGAGGCCGTGCTGTTCCTCGTGTCCGACCGGGCGTCACGGACCACCGGGACCACTCTCGACGTCAGCGGCGGCAGCACCCTGGGAGCGAGGCCGCGCTCCGCGGAGAAGCTGACCCTCCTGGCCTTGCAGGGCCAGGGCGCCTGACGGAGGCGCGACGCCGGCGGCGACCTCGCGTTGCGTGCTCAGTTGTTGCGGGTACCGGGACGGATCACCCGCAACAACTGAGCACACAACGGGTGATGGCCCCGATCCCGTGGCCAGTGATTCCAACTGGCTACATCTTTCAAGGCCATTTTCGGCGAGACTGGCTTCCTGGCGCTGCGCCGGTACCCCTCGGGAACGCCCTGCGGCGCGAAGGATCCCGGATCGTGAAGGAGCCCCACTCGGCATGGACCGTGAACAGCTGCGACAGGCCTATCAGGACCTCAGCACCCCGCACGTCGCCGACGCGTGCCTGCGTCTCGGCGTCGAGGTCCGCTGTGCCCCCACCGGCACGAAAGCGCCCTGGGAAGGGGCCGTCGTCGTCGGCCGCGCCCGGCCGGTGCAGCACTTCGGCAGCGCCGACATCTTCCTCGAAGTGATCAACGGCGCCGAAGCCGGCGACGTCCTGGTCGTGGACAACGGCGGCCGCGTGGATGAGGCGTGCGTCGGCGACCTGGTCGCCCTCGAAGCCGGCCAGGCGGGACTGGCCGGCGTGGTCATCTGGGGCCTGCACCGCGACACCTCGGAGCTCCGGGCGATCCAGCTGCCGGTCTTCAGCCTGGGAGCGATGCCGGCCGGGCCGCAGCGCCTCGACCTGCGGACCGCGGACGCGATGGCATCGGCACGGATCGGCGATCACGTGATCACGGCGGAGGACTTCGTCCTGGGCGACGACGACGGCGTCCTCTTCGTCCCGCTCGACCGCGCCGCCGAAGTGGCGGAGACCGCCGCGGCGATCCGCGAGACCGAACGAGGCCAGGCCCTCAGGATGCTCCAGGGCACGAGCCTGAGGCAGCAGACCGATTTCGACGGATACCTCGCGGCCCGCTCCGCGGACCCGGATCTGACGTTCCGCCGCTACCTCCGGGCGGTCGGTGCGGAGATCGAGGAGTAGGCAGGGGCCCGGGCGGACAGCCCGCGGCGCCCCGACGAGTCAGCTCAGCCGTTCCCGCAGGACCTCGAGATGCTCCGGACCGATCCCGCAGCATCCCCCGATGATCGACGCGCCCTGCTCGCGCCAGCGCTCCGCCCAGCTCAGGTACCCGGCCGGGTCGAGATCCTCGCGGAGTTCGTCGAGGCCGTCATTCGCCGTCGCGTCCTCGGGCTGCGGCGGGAAGGCGTTCGCGTACACGCCGAGCTCCAGCTCAGCCCCCAGCCGCTCGACGACGGCGCCCGCCTCAGCGAGTGCCGCCCCCATGACCTCGGGCCGGCTGCAGTTGAACAGCAGTGCCGCGGCTCCCAGGGCGACGGCCGTCTCGGCGGCCTCGGCCACACTTTCCCCGGAGCGCAGCACGGCCGGGCCGTCCTCCTGCTCGTCGCGCAGGGTGAACGAGATCCAGAAGGGGAGGCCGTCCTCGGGAAGTCCGGCCTTCACGGCACGGGCTTCGGCGAGGGATCCCTGGGTCTCGGCCAGCCAGAGGTCCACGTGCCCGGACAGACCCGCCACCAGGGGAGCCAGCACCTCCGGCGCGCGCTCGGCGTCGAAGAGATCGGGGCGGTAGGAGCCGAACAGCGGCGGCAGGGAGCCCGCGACGCGCACGCCCGGGGCTCCGGCGTCGTCGGCCGCAGCACGCGCCAATCGCCCCGCGCGGTCGGCGAGTGTCCGGGCCTGGGCGGCGAAGACGTCCTCACCCAGGTGGAAGGGGACGAGGGCGTAGCTGTCGGTGGTGATGACCCGCGCGCCGGCGCCGATGAAGTCCTCGTGGACGGCCTGGACGTGCTCCGGCGCTTCCATGAGGGCGAGCGCGGACCATTCGGGCTGCCGGAACGGGGCGCCTCGGCGGGCCAGCTCACGGCCCATGCCGCCGTCCAGCAGTGTCAGAGCGACGGACACCCTCAGATGTCCGTCCGGTGGAAGTTCAGGTGGCTGCGGGACGCGGTGGGACCGCGCTGGCCCTGGTACCGGTTGCCGTACTCACGGGAGCCGTACGGGTGTTCGGCGGCCGAGGTGAGCTGGAAGAAGCAGAGCTGGCCGATCTTCATGCCGGGCCACAGCTTGATGGGCAGGGTCGCGACGTTGGAGAGCTCCAGGGTGACGTGGCCGGAGAATCCGGGGTCGATGAACCCGGCGGTCGAGTGCGTCAGCAGGCCGAGCCGGCCCAGCGAGGACTTGCCTTCGAGGCGTGCCGCGATGTCGTTCGGAAGCGTCACCGTCTCGTAGGTGGAGCCGAGCACGAATTCGCCGGGGTGCAGGATGAAGGGTTCGTCGCCGTCCACCTCGACCAGACGCGTCAGCTCGGGCTGCTCCTGCGCCGGATCGATGTGCGCGTATTTGTGGTTGTCGAAGAGGCGGAAGAACCGGTCCAGCCGGACATCGACGCTGGAGGGCTGCACCATGGAGGGCTCGAAGGGGTCCAGAGCGATGCGCCCTGCGGCCAGTTCGGATCGGATGTCGCGGTCAGAGATCAGCACAGTCTCAAAAATACCGCACCGGGCTCAGGCCACGCGTTCCAGAGGCGTCTCGAGGACTTCTTTGAGACGCTCCAGCTGGCGGACCTCCTGTTCGAGGATGCGCTGGGAATCGCGCCAGTAGAAGCGGCGGAAGCCACGCGGCGTGAAGTCGAGCGCGTACCGCACGCGGGTGGAGTCGCCTTCGGTGCTCAGGTAGTAGCCGCCGCGAGTGCCCACCGGCCCGTACAGCACGGCGAATTCCAGCTCGGCGCCGCTGCGGGAGGCGGTGATCCGGTAGGTGCCGGGGATGCTGCTGGCCGAGCTGTGCTCATACGACTGCTGGTAGACGGCTCCCACGGCGCCCGGGGACCCGCTGCGCAGGATCACGGAGCGCAGACCTTCCCTCCAACGGGGATTGTTCGCGCCGTCCGCCAGGAAGCTGAAGACAGAGAGCGCATCACAACGGATGAGCACATCATGCGAAGCATGCACCACTGCCATAGTCCTTCCTCGAGAGTCGTCAACAGCCCGTATCCCCCGATCAAGGCACAAAAAAGAATACGTTTCACTTGCAGGTACAACCAGGACTTCCGGCCAGGTTTTACCGAATGGTTATCCCCTGTCACGCTGAACGCCTCCCCCGCGCCCCTTCCACCCGGCGGAAAACAAGGGGATGATGAGCCTGACTGCACAGGGGGTTGCTCATGTCCGAATCCGTTCACGTGTCCGCATCGTCACCTGCCCGCAGACCGCGCAGACTGCGCCTGCTGGCCGCCGCGGCCGCCGTCGCCGCGCTGACTCTGGGCTTCACGACGCCGGCGCACGCCACCGGCAACCCCCTTCCGTCCGCGGACCCCTCGCCGTCCGCGTCGAGCATCGCGGTGCTGGTCAACAAACAGCGCCCCCTCAATCCGAGCCAGTACTACCCGTCCGATCTGGTGAATTTCCGTGGCACGGGATACTCTCTCCGCCGCGAGGCCGCCACGGCGCTGAACAACCTCTTCACGGCGGCCGGCGCAGCGGGGCGGTCCCTCACCGTCGTCAGCGCGTTCCGGAGCTATCAGACCCAGGTCAGCACCTACAACTACTACGTCAGCCAGTACGGCGAGGCGTACGCCAACACCATCTCCGCCCGGCCCGGTTACAGCGAGCACCAGACGGGCCTGGCCGTCGACGTCGGCAACACCTACAACTGCGGCCTCAGCACCTGCTTCGGCAGCACCCCGGAGGGCCAGTGGGTCGCGGCCAACGCCTGGCGCTTCGGCTTCATCGTGCGGTACCCGAACGGTTACACCGGCACCACGGGCTACGCCTACGAACCCTGGCATCTGCGGTACGTCGGCGGCGATGTCTCCTCGGACATGCGCGCCCGGAAGATCCCGACCCTGGAGCAGTACTTCTCCGGCAGCCCTGCCCGCGCGGCCACGGTCAAAAGCGGCGGCGACATCCTGGCGGTGGACAGCTCGGGCGCCCTGCGGCTCTACCGGGGCGTCAACGGGACGGTGACGCTCGTCGGGACCGTCAGTAACGGCTGGTCCGGGTTCCGGGAGGGTCACCTCGTGGACTGGACCGGCGATGGGATCTACGACATCGTGGCCGTCACCAAGGACGGGCGCCTCATGCTGTACCGGGGCGGCGGACAGGGTGGATTCGCGGCGGGCCAGCAGATCGGCAGCGGCTGGGGACCCATGACCCTGGCCATCGGACGTCTCAAGGCCGGGCAGCGACCGGGGATCGTCGCCTACAACGCCACCGGGTACCTCTACCACTACGCCAACCCGACGGGCGGCGCCCCTGCGGCCGCCACGTACATCGGGGCCGGCTGGAAGGGCGCGGCCCTCTCGCTGACAGATTTCACCGGCGACGGCCAGACCGACCTCATGGCACGGATGCCCAATGGCACGCTCCGCGCCTACCCGGGCAACGGCACGGGAACAGTGCGAGGCTTCTCCACGGTCGGCAGCGGCTGGCAGGGCTACACGAGCATCTTCGCGGACTACGGATTCGCGGGCGCCGGGAGCCGGGGACTGATGACCCGCCAGGCGAACGGCGGGCTGGTCTACCACGGGTTCCGGAACGGCCAGTGGCTCGCTCCACGGACGGTCGGCTGGGGCTGGGGGCCGCTGAACATCTTCCGCTGAGCGGCGGTTTCAGCGCTCTGGACCGGATTCGCACCGGACGGCCGGCTGCGCTAAGCTGAGGCGTGCTGCCACGGCTTGACCGTGGCTCCGGGGCTGTAGCTCAATGGTAGAGCACCTGCTTCCCAAGCAGGTGACGCGGGTTCGATTCCCGTCAGCCCCTCGTTTCCGAAGGCCCCCACTCCTCGAGTGGGGGCCTTTCGCGTGCCCGGCCGGGGCAGGCCCGGCCGGCGGCCCGGACCCGGGGGCGCGGACCCGCACCCGGGCACGCGAAAGGCCGGCCATCCATGCGGATGACCGGCCTTTCAGTCTCAGGTGGAAGCGACCCTCAGAGGGTCACGGTCCTACCAGGAAGACTTGGTGATGCCCGGCAGCTCGCCCTTGTGGGCCATGTCGCGGAAGCGAACACGGGAGATGCCGAACTTCTGGAAGGTGCCACGGGGGCGGCCATCGATGGCGTCGCGGTTGCGGACGCGGATGGGGGAAGCGTTGCGGGGCAGCTTCTGCAGACCCAGGCGGGCCTCCTCGCGTGCCTCGTCCGACGCGTTCGGGTCGACCAGGGTCTTCTTGAGCTCGAGGCGCTTGGCAGCGTAGCGCTCAACGATGACCTTGCGCTGCTCGTTACGAGCAATCTTGGACTTCTTCGCCATGTTTAGCGCTCCTCTCGGAATTCGACGTGCTGGCGCACAACCGGGTCGTACTTCTTCAGGACCAGACGGTCCGGGTCGTTACGACGGTTCTTGCGCGTCACGTAGGTGTAGCCGGTGCCCGCGGTGGACTTCAGCTTGATGATCGGACGTACGTCCTTGTCCTTCTTTGCCATTAGAGCTTCACCCCACGAGCCAGAATCTCGGCGACAACAGCGTCGATACCGCGCTGGTCGATGACCTTGATGCCCTTGGCAGAAACCTGCAGGGTCACGTTACGGCGCAGGGACGGAACCCAGTAGCGCTTCTTCTGGATGTTCGGGTCGAACCGACGCTTGTTGCGGCGGTGCGAGTGCGAAATGCTGTGCCCGAAGCCCGGCTCGGCCCCAGTCACCTGGCAGTGTGCTGCCATGATCGACTCCTCGATGTTCAGTGATACCGGGAGGGTTTTCCTTCCCGGGCGCCGCCGTCGCGTCCACGCACGTCACCCCTGAAAGGATGAGCACGGGAAACAGAAATGGCTGACTTGAGCCCCTAACTACCGGCGAGCTTGACCGCGAGGTCCGCTGCAAGCCGGAGCAATCAGGCACACTTCACACAACTGAGCGCCTATCAAGTCTACGGGGCCGCGTCAATTAAGGCCAATCAGCGTGTTTCGCCCGCACGACGACGGCGGGCGGCGCGGCAGTCGCGACCGGCCGGCCGGCGCGGTCCCCGGCTCAGTCGCCCAGACCGCGCGGGTCCACCAGGTGAGGGTAGCGGGGGCTCAGCGAATCCCCGGAGGAAGTCCCCGTCAGACGGCGTTTGACCCACGGCACGGCCTCGTCGCGCGTCCACGCCGCGTTGGCCTTGAGCGCCTCGGCCCGCGGAACCACGGGCGCCGCCGGGAGGAGGGGAGGCGTGAACGGCCCCGGCTCCGCGCCAGGCGTCTGGATCCCGCGCAGGCGATGGAACACCCGCTCGGCCATGTTCTGATGCCCGAGCGTGGACATGTGCATCCGGTCGACGCCCCAAAGGCGCCAGTCGTTGTATTCCGCGAAGCGCCAGTAGTCCACCACGATCGCGCCATGGTCTTCAGCGATGCCCCGGACCAGCTCGTTGTAGATCGCCGTCCGGCCGCGCATGGCGCCGAACACCTTGGAGGAACGCGCGTCGAAGCCGGTGAAGAGCAGCACCTGCGCACCGGAATCCCGGAGGCGGGCGACGGCCCGACCGTAGTCGGCCAGGAGCGCGTCGATGTCGATCTTGGGCCGGAGGATGTCGTTGGCGCCGGAGTAGATGCTCACGAGCGTGGGTTTCATCGCGAGCGCAGGCTCGATCTGCTCAGCCAGGATCCCGCGCATCTTGCGCCCGCGGATCGCCAGGTTCGCGTAACCGACCCCGCCGTCGTCGGCCGCTTCCCCGGCCAACAGCGCGGCGAAACGGTCCGCCCAGCCGCGCACGCCGTTCGGGCGGGTGGGGTCGATGTCGCCGACGCCCTCCGTGAAGGAGTCGCCCAGTGCCACGTAACGGGTGGTGAAGTCGGTCATGGTCCTTCTTTCAGTGGCCTTCCTGGAGTTCCCGGCCCTCACGGAGGATCCAGTGGTCGCAGTTGAGGCGTTCCACGATCCGTTCGCCGACGCGGGCCAGGTCTTCCACATCCTGCTCGTCCAGCGCGTCGAACACCAGCTCCCGCACCACTTCGACGTGTTCCGGGGCGAGCCGGGCCAGGGTCTGGAAGCCCTCGTCCGTCAGATGCGCCACGGTCACCCGGGCGTCCTCAGGATGCGACTCCCGCTGGACCCAGCCGCGTCCCTGGAGCTTCGTCACGACATGCGAGAGGCGGGAGAGCGACGCGGACGTCCGCGCGGCCAGTTCGCTCATGGCCAGATACCGTCCGTCGGCCTCGGAGAGCATGGCCAGGACGTTGTAGTCAAACAGGGAGAGACGGCCCCGCGTATTGAGGTCCGTGTCCAGCGCCGCGGGCAGGAGCGTGCTCACGCTCACCACCGCCAGCCAGGCGCGCCGCTCAGCCGGCGAGAGCCACCGTACATCCTTCATAGGGAGATTCTATGTGCACTGACGGGCGAGGTCAGGGCCGGATTCCGCGGTCCGGCATCAAGGGCACGGGAGCGGCGGCCGGGGCGGCCCGGCCTTTCGGATTCATCGCGACTTCATCGCGACACGAGCGGGGTCCTGGACCACGGACGACGCGTATCGTCCGGACGCCCACCCCGCCCCCACGTCACGAACCACCGTCGAGTTGAAGAGATAATGAGAATCATTATCATTTAACGAATGACACGCACCCTCTTGAAACACGCCCCTGCCCACCCCCTCCCGGACTCGCACCGCGCCAAGCACTGGCTCGCGCTCACCGTGCCGGCCGCCGTCGTCGGGCTGCTGCTCACCGGCTGCGGCACCCCGGCGCCCGCCGCCGGGCCCTCCACTACGAGCACGTCGACGGCTAGCGCGAAACCGCGCGAGGCGGCCGGACCGACCCCGCGGCTCGTCCTCAGCCACGACGGCGGCCTCACCGTCCTCGATGCGAAGACGCTCAAGCCCGTGGGCGGCGCCGAACTCGACGGCTTCCTCCGCCTCAATCCCGCCGGGGACGGCCGCCACGTGCTCGTCTCGACCGGGGACGCCTTCCGGGTGTTCGACGCCGGGGCCTGGTCCGAGCCGCACGGCGACCACTCGCACCACTACACCTCCGCCCCGCGCCTGACCGACCGCGCCTTCCCCGCCGACCACGCCGGTCACGTCGTGCGGCACGCCGGACGGACGGTCCTGTTCAGCGACGGCTCCGGCAAGGTCGAGTCCTTCGATCCGAAGACCCTCACGGAGGCGCTGAAGACCGGCCTGCCCACCACCTCCGTCTACACCACGCCGCATCCCCATCACGGCGTGGCGGTCGAGCTGTCCGACGGGAAGCTCCTGGTGACCCGCGGCGACGAGAAGTCCCGCAGCGGCATCTCCGTGCTCGGTCCCGCTCCGAAGGGCGGCAGCAGCCAGGACCGCCCCGAGCTGCTGAAGAACGACGACTGCCCCGGCGTGCACGGTGAAGCGGTTGCGGCGGAGGAGGCCGTGGTGGTCGGTTGCCAGGACGGCATGCTGATCTACCGCGACGGGAAGATCACCAAGGTCGACAGCCCGGACTCCTACGGCCGCTTAGGCAACCAGGCCGGATCGGAGAAGTCGCCCGTGATCCTCGGCGACTACAAAGTGGACCGTGACGCGACCCTGGAGCGCCCCACCCGCGTCTCTCTCGTGGACACCAGGACGGCCACCCTGCGGCTGGTCGAGCTGGGGACCAGCTACTCGTTCCGTTCCCTCGGCCGCGGACCCGCCGGGGAAGCGCTCGTGCTCGGCACCGACGGCGGCCTGCGCGTGATCGACCCGACCACCGGGAAGATCTCCGCGACCATCCCCGTGGTCGGCGCCTGGACCGAATCGGAGACCTGGCAGGACCCCCGCCCGACGCTCCACGTCCGCGGCGGCACCGCCTACGTGACCGAGCCCGGAAAGCGCACCCTGCACACCGTCGATCTCGCCACGCGCAAGGTCAGCGGAAGCACGCAGCTGGAGCACGTCCCCAACGAGGTGACCAGCATCGACGGCTGACACACGGCCACACGAAGCCGTGTGACGTGGCCCCGCCGGGCACCCTGTCCGGCGGGGCCACGGGCCATTACCCTGGAAGCATGATCGTGGTGTCCCTCAGCTACAAAGTCCCGCTCGACGTGGTGGAGTTCCACATCCCGGCCCACCTCGAGTGGCTGGACGAGTGCTACTCACGCGGGCTGTTCGTGGCGTCCGGCCGCAAATCGCCCCGCACCGGCGGCATCCTGCTGTCCACGGCGGGCCTGGAAGAGGTCCGCGCCGCCGTGGAACGCGACCCCTTCAACGTCAACGGCGTGGCCGAGTTCGACATCGAAGAGTTCGTGCCCAATCGGGTCGCCGAAGGGTACGAGGCGCTCCTGCCGCCCCAAACCGACTAGCCCCGTCACGGGATCCACCGGGCCGGGCACCGGCCAGCGGGGGCCCAGCGCATCGCCGCTGGACACTCCCCGCACCTTGCGCCCGAGCCAGGGCGCGAAATCGCGGCGCAGCCACGCGGCGTCGTCCCTCACGCGGCGCGCCAGGGTCGCTTTCGCCTCAGCCCCCGACGACGGCGCCTCCCCCGCCGCGGTCAGGCGCGGCACCCCGAGCACCTCCAGGACTTTGGCCGCCATGTAGCGGTGACCCTCCGCGGACATGTGGAGACGATCAGGAGCCCACAGCGCCCGGTCCTGGAAACGCTCGAAGCACCAGTAATCCACCAAGGGGCAGTCGAGCTCCCGTGCGACGCGCCGGACCCTCGTGTTGTACGCGGCACTGCGGAGCTTGAGCGGTTCCAGCAGCGGCGAGAGCGGCACGTTGTAGCCCGTGAACAGGAGCACCTGCGCGCCCGACTCCCGCAGCGTCCGCACGGCCCGTTCCAGGCGGCCGAGCAGGGAGGCGAGGTCGAGGCGGGCCATGAGCAGGTCGTTCCCACCCGCGTAGAAACTGACCAGCGTGGGGTCGAGGGCGAGCGCCGCCTCGACCTGCTCCTCGACGATCCGGTCGAGACGCCGCCCCCGGACAGCCAGGTTCGCGTACTCCGTGCCGGGATTGAAGCGGGCTAGCTCCTGGGCCACACGATCCGCCCAGCCCCGGCAGCCGTGAGGAAGGTCGGGCGCCGGATCGCCCACCCCCTCCGTGAACGAATCCCCCAGCGCCACGAAGCGCAGCCGCCCGCTCAGATCCAGGATCACGGGCGCTCTCCGTCCGATGCGGCGTCCAGCAGGCGGCATTCCGCGAGTTTCCTCAGGCCGCCCTTACGCGGGACCTTCACGGGCTCCGGCCAGCGCGGTTCGAGGGTGTCCCCCAGGGTCACCCCGCGCAGTTTCCGCCCGAACAGGGGCAGCACCCACTCGTGCACCCAGCGGCGCTGAGCGGCTTCCCACTCACGGAAACCCCGGGGTGTGGGCGCGTCCCAGTCCTTCTCCTTGATGCGGTGCGGGACTCCGAGCTGCTCCAGGACGCGGGCGGCGAGGTACTTGTGCCCGGCCTTCGACATGTGCAGCCGGTCGGTGTCCCACATGCGCGGGTCGTTGTAGGCGTCGAAGCACCAGTAGTCCACGAGGATCGCGTCGTGCTCGGCGGCGATCTCCCGGACGCGCTCGTTGTAGAAGGTGTTGCGCTTCTTCAGGGGCTCCAGGAGGGCGGAGACCTTGACGTCGTAGCCCGTGAAGAGGATCAGCTTCGCGCCCGTGGACGCCAGGTCCGACACGAGCCCCCGGTACTCCTCCATGAGCCGGTCCATGTCGGTGCCGAGGTCGAGGATGTCGTTCCCGCCCGCATAGAGCGAGATGAGCGTGGGTTTCATGGCGAGCGCGGGTTCGAGTTGCTCGTCGATGATATGGCGGAGCCTCTTACTGCGGATCGCCAGGTTGGCGTACTCCCACCCCGGCTCCGCCTTCGCCAGCCGCTCCGCGACCCGGTCCGCCCAGCCCCGCACCCCGTTGGGCATCAGGGGATGACGGTCCCCCACGCCCTCGGTGAAGGAGTCCCCCAGGGCGAGGTACCGTCGCACCCCGTTCTGCTCGGCCACAGCGCCAGCCTAGGGACCCCGGGCGACGGGCGTGGAACCTCCACGGAACGGGAGGGTGAACTCATGTCCCTCAGGATGCCGGCCAGATCAGGGCCCGCCACCTCATCGGCCGAGTTCGTGGTTTTCCGGCCAGTTCGCGGACAAGGTCCACGACCTCACCCGGAAACCGCGAACTCGGCGGGAGGACGGAGCCGAGAGATTCGGCGGGGAGCAGGGCGCAGCCTGGACGCAGGCTCAGTCGATGACGCGGCCGTGACGCCAGTAGCCCATGAAGGCGACCTGCTTACGGTCGATGCCGGCGTCGCGCACCAGGTAGCGGCGGATCTCCTTGACCACACCGGCCTCCCCGGCCACCCACGCGTAGAACGGCAGAGCGCCGGCGGGCGCGCCCGGGACGCGGGTCGCCTTGACCTCGGACGGATCCAGCAGCTGCGGGGTGTCCCAGAGGATCTCGGCGTCGATGTTGACGTCCGCGGGCTCGGAGCCCGCCACGGCGGGCCTGCCGTCGGCCCCGAGCCGGGCGTGACCCGGAAGCGGGACGGCCCGGCGCACGGCCTCCTGCAGCACCTCGCCGTGGGGACGGGAACGGCCCAGCGAGGCGCCGCGCGCCAGCCACGTGATCTCGATGTCCGCCGCGGTGCGCACATCCTGGAAGTCGCCCGCTTCCGGGACCTCCAGGAAGGCATGCCCGCTCATGTACGCCGGCAGGGTCTCCAGGATGGCGCAGATGGCGGGGACCGCGGTCTCATCGCCCGCCAGGAGCACGCGCTGGGCCAGGCCCGGCCGCCACTCGATGCCGCCGTAGGTCTGCGCGGTGATGCAGTGCGCCGCCCGATTGTTCGGCCCGATGATCGTCAGACGGTCGCCCGCCGTCGCCTGAGCGGCCCACGTCGCGGCAGGGCCGGCCTCGCCGTCGCCGTGCACGCCGTGCAGCACGAAGTCCACGTCGATCTCCGGGTAGGCCGCGTCGAGACGCGCCTGGCGGACGGAATAGGTGCGCATCGAACCGCGCTCCTCCTCCGGCAGCGCGAGCCACTGCTGATACCAGCCCTCATCATGCGCGTCGAACTCCGGGAGCGCGGCCCAGCCGTCGGCGGTCCGCGGCGGGATGATCACCTTGATGCGGGCGTCCAGCAGCTCACCGTGCACGCCGAACTGGCGCAGGCTGTAGCCGCCGAACGTGATCCGCCGGAAATTGGCGCCCAGATCCTGCACCGCCGTCACCTGAACGGCGAAAGCGATGGCCATGGGTTCGACGGCGGCGGTGCCTGCCGTCACGGACGTTCCACTCATGCGTGGGCCTCCTCGCGTCGGGTGCTGTGGTGCCTGCCGATGGGGACGATCAACGGCGTCCCGGAGACAGGGTCGAGCAGGACCTGGGATTCCAGGCCGAACACCTCGGACACCAGGTCCTGGGTGAAGACTTCCTGGGACGGACCCTGTGCCACGATCCGTCCTTCCTTCATGGCCACCACGTAGTGGGCGTAGCGCGCGGCCAGATTGAGGTCATGCAGCACGATCGCCACCGTGGTCCCCCGGCGCTGGTTCAGCTCCGTGACCACGTCCAGGACCTCCACCTGATGGGCCAAGTCGAGGTAGGTGGTGGGCTCGTCGAGGAGGAGCACGTCGGTCTCCTGAGCCAGGGCCATCGCGATCCAGACCCGCTGGCGCTGCCCGCCGGACAGCTCACTCACAGGGCGCTCGGCCAGCTCCAGCGTGCCGGTGACCTCGAGCGCCTGGTGGACGGCGGCGTCGTCGTCCGCGCTGGCACTCCGGAAGAAGCCCTGGTGCGGGTAGCGGCCACGCCCCACGAGTTCCCGGACCGTGATCGCGTCCGGCGCCAAGGGGTGCTGCGGCAGCAGGCCGAGTTCGCGGGCCAGATCCCGGGCGGCACGGGTGTGGATGTCCTTGCCGTCCAGGGTGACCACGCCCTGCGCGGGCTTCAGCAGACGGGACAGGCCGCGCAGCATCGTGGACTTCCCGCAGGCGTTGGCCCCCACGATCATGGTGATCCGGCCCTCGGGCAGCGTGAGGGAGAGGTCCTCCACGATCGCCCGGTCCTGGTACTGGAGCGTGATGTTCTGGGCGTTGAGCCGGCTCATGCCGCCGCCTTTCGTGTCGTACGGTCCGCCCGCTGGGCGCGCCCGGCCGGGGCCACCAGAAGCCAGAGGAGGAAGGGAGCGCCGAGTGCGCCCGTGACGAGGCCCACCGGGAGGACGGAGCCACCCAGCAGGAGAGGCGCCAGATTGGCGCCGGCGAAGTCCGCGATCACCACGATCGCCGCGCCGCTCAGAGCCGCGGTCGGCAGTCCGGCCCGGGGGTCGAGCTGCCGGGCCAGCGGCAGGGACAGGAAGGCCACGAACGCCAGCGGACCGGCCGCGGCGGTGCCGAACGCTGCGAGCGCGACGGCGACCAGGAGCAACCCGAGCCGCGCGCGGGGGACGTTCACGCCCAGTCCCGCGGCGGCGTCGTCGCCCAGCTCCAGCACCCGCAGCGGCCGGGAGAGCCAGAGGAGTGCCGGGACCAGCACCACGAGGGCGAGCGCCAGCACCGTGATGCGCTCCCCCGACGCCGGGTTCAGCGACCCGGAGACCCACAGCAGGGCGTCGGCGGCGGTGCGGATGTCGGTGCGCGCCATGAGGAACTGCACCACGGCCTGGAGGGCCGCGCCCACGCCGATGCCGGCCAGGATGAGCCGGAGACCCGCGTTGCCACCGCCCAGACCACCCCGCGAGAGCGAGTAGATCAGCAGCGCCACCGCGAGGGCGCCCACCAGCGCGGCCACCGAGACGGCCGCTCCGGACGCGCCGAACAGCACGATCGCGGCCACGGCACTCGCGCTCGCGCCGGAACTCACGCCGATCACATCGGGGCTGGCGAGCGGGTTGCGGAGCATGGTCTGGAAGGTCGCGCCGGACAGGCCGAACGCGAGACCCGCCAGGGCGCCGAGCACGGCGCGCGGGATCTTGTTCTCCAGCACGATGAAACTGGCCCCGGGGATCCCCGGTTCGCCGCGGAGATTGCTCACCACGATCGTCACCAGGTCCGGGAACGTCACCGTGTAGCTGCCGAGCAGGACGTACCCGAGGACCAGCAGCGGCACCAGGACCGCCAGGACCACGGTCAGCGGCCGCACGCGGCGGCGGGCTTCACGCGGCGAGCGCACGACGGCGGCCGGCGCCTCCGCGCCGCCCTCCCGCGGGTGACCGCTCGCCGGAGCCGTGGAACCGGGGCCCGAGACCCGCGGATCCGTGAGAGCCGGGCTCATACGCCCACCCCCTTGCCGCGTCGGAGGAGCAGGACGAAGACGGGGGCGCCGACCATCGCGGTCAGGACGCCGGCCGGAATCTCGCCCGGCAGCACGACGACGCGGCCCAGGACATCCGCCACGAGCACCAGGGCCGGGGCGGCCAGGAGCGTCGTCCCGAGGAGCCAGCGGTGATCCGGGCCCGTGAAGCGGCGCAGGGCGTGCGGGACGATCAGGCCGACGAAGCCGATCGGCCCCGCCACGGCCGTGGCCCCACCGGCCAGCAGCACCACGGAGATGCCGGCCACCACGCGGGTCAGGCCGACGCGCTGGCCCAGGGCGCGGGCCGCGTCATCGCCCATGGCCAGGCCGTTGAGCGGACGCGCCATGCCGAGCGCCAGGACGGCGCCGACGGCCAGGAAGGGAAGAGCGGGAAGGACGGCGTCCCATTCGCGCGCGGCCACACTGCCGAGCTGCCAGAAACGGAACCGGTCCAGGGTGTCCTGCCGGGTCACGAGGGCCATGCTCATGAGGGAGTACAGCCCGGCGGACAGGGCGGCGCCGGCGAGGGCGAGGGACAGCGGGGTGGGACCGGAGCCGCTTCCGCCCTGGGCCCGTCCGGCGAGCGTCGCCAGGACGTAGACGAGGACCATGGCCACGGCGGCGCCGATCAGGGCGACCCAGAGGTACGCGCCCACGGTGGCGAGGCCCAGGAACTGGATGCCGAAGACCACGGCGCACGCGGCGCCGGCGTTGACGCCGAGGATGCCGGGGTCGGCCAGGGGGTTGCGGGTCACGCCCTGCATGAGGACGCCCGCCAGGCCGAGCGCCGCACCCGCGACGACGGCCAGCACGGTGCGCGGCAGACGCGACAGCACGACGGCCTGGTCGCCGTTGCCGGGATCCGCGGCCGGGGAGAACGCGTGGCCGAGGGCGTCCAGGACCTCGGGGAACGGCACGGCCCGCGCGCCGACCGCCAGGGAGGCCAGGCAGGCCAGCCCCAGCAGGACGGCGAGGGCCAGCAGGAGGAGGCCGCGGCGTCGTGCGTCGCGGCCTTCCCCCGTGGTGACCTTCCCCGGGGACGCCGGAGACTTCAGGCGCTGCACGGCGTCATCTCCGGTGTCCGTCCCCGAGGAGGGCCGTGCCTGGGTGAGGGACACGGGCTACTTGCCGGCCTTCTCGGCCGCGGCCGCGATCTGGTCCAGCGTGGTGTCCAGGGCCCACGGGAGGCTCAGCGGGGAGGCCGCGGAGGTGGCGAGGGTGACCGTCTTGTCCTCGAACGCGACGAAGGCGCCCTTCTTGATGGCCGGGATCTGGCCGAGCAGCGGGTCCTTCTTGATGGCATCGGTGGTCTTGGCGTCCGGCACCCAGGTGACGAAGACGTCGCTGGCGAGCTCATTGGCCTTCTCCGCCGACCACGGCAGGAAGAACTCCTTGCTGTTCTTGCTCTTGTCTGCGACGACGGGCGCCAGCGTCATGCCGATCGCGGAGAGGAAGCGCGGGCGGTTGTCGTTGGCGGTGTAGACGTTCACGCCGTCACCCTTGGCGG